>JAHFVC010000351.1:0-772 GCA_023264765.1 Mycobacterium sp.
CGGGGCATCTGCTGGGCCAGTCGACCTGTGGAAGGTGCTGCTCGGGGTACTCGTCCTCAGCGGACTGGTCGCTGCCGTCGTGGTCGCTTGGCGCGTCTACGACCAGGGGCTAGCCGGTGCACGGCAGGTCGGTGCATGGCTCACGCAAACGACGGGCGGGAAAACTCTCAACGGCTTGGTGCATCGCGCTCGATATCTCTAGGTGAGCGGCGTGTGGAGTCGACGTCTACGACGGGGCCGCGGCTTGGCGTAGGTCCGTCGTCGTGGCCGGGTTATCTGTAGGAAGTCGTCGACGGTGGTGGGCTGCGCTGTGGCCCCGTTGGTTCTGGTTGGGTCCGGTCCGGCTATGACGGATGCGGTGTCGCCGCAGGGATGCGGGATTCGAGGAGTCGGCTGCGAAGTGCTTCGTTCTCGGTGCGAAGCTGCGCGAGTTGTTCGGTGAGTTCACGGTTGCGGGCGATCGCGGTGGCGAGTTTGGTGCGTAGCGATTCCAGGCTTGCCGCGCGCCCTGTTGCGGCCGTCGCCGTGGTGGTCGTGGTGGTGCGGAGGTTGGTGATGTCGTCGCGTAGTTGGCTGTGCTGGTAGAGGAAGCTGGTCGATACACCGGCGTCGCGGGCGACGTCGACGAAGGTGACGGGCTGACCGGTGTTTCGCAGTCGGGTGATCGCGCGGCGGGCGCGGGCGGTGGCGTCGGTGGTGCGGGCGGCGGCTGCTGCGGTCAGGCGTGCGGTGCGGCGTTCGCGGTCGTCGGCGCTCACTGAGGTTCCTGCGT
>JAHFVC010000351.1:782-6949 GCA_023264765.1 Mycobacterium sp.
TTCGGGTCGATTTCGCTGATCAGTTTGGAGACCTTGTCGAGCATCGCCGTGTTCAATTCGACGGCGGCTGCGTCGCCGCGCTCGTGAGCGTCGGCGGTGAGGCGTTGCAGTTGGTCGCGGTGCGCGATATGGGCGCCGAGGAAGACCCGGCCGCCGGGGTCGTGGAAGGAGCAGTCGAGGCAGGGGTTGGGCCGGAATTCGCAGCGTTGCGCCGTTGGGAGAGTGCAGAATCCGTTGGGCAGCGCGGTGGTGAACCGGGCCCGGAGCCGCTCCACGTCGGCGTCGGTGTTGGTCGTGTCTGTTGCGGCGCTGTTCCAGAATTCACGTGCTTTGCGGGCCAGGGTGTCGTCGGTGATGCCTCCTTGCGGGAGACCGGACGGTCGGGTGTGTTGGGTTGATCCATCGGAGCTGTCACGACCCCGCCTTTCAGCCGAAAACCTTGCATAGAATCGTGCGGACCGGGGTAAAGTTGGGCTGGAGTTGCGCTATCGTCACACCAGCCACACACGCCCCACGTCCGTTAGTGGGCGTGAACTGGGAAAACGCAGATCAAACGGTGTTTCTGCGCGAATTCGCGGCGGCGGCGGGCTAGTGTCGAAAGACAGCACCGAGACGGTTGGGGAGGCGATCTGTGACGGCACCGGACCCGTACGACGACGCGGCGAACAGCGTGATGGTGCAGTTGACCCGGTTGTCGCGTGGGTGGTCGAAAAAGCGCCTGGCCGACGAGGCCGGGGTGTCGGCCTCGCACGTCAGCAGGGTCGAGGCGGGGCTGCTGCCCCTGGCAGGGAAGGCCTTGCTCGACTACGCGCAGGCCATGGAATGCCGCCCGGAAGCGCTGTGCGTGCCCTTCACCCGGTCCCCGGCCCAGGGCAGCCACTTCCGGGCCAACCTGAGTGCGGCCGAGTGGAAGCGTGACCGCGTGTGGGCGCGCGCGAATCTTGTCGCGATGCGGATCGGCCGCCTGGTGTCCCGCGCCGACATCAACCCCAAGCTTGCGCTTCCCGATCTCGACCCGGCCGACTACGCCTCCGAGCTCGGAGAGATCACCGTCGCCCAGGTTCTGCGCCGCCTGTGGCGCGTCGCCGGCCCGATCCGCTCGATGACCGAATTGCTCGAAGCCGCAGGGGTGTTCGTTGTGGTCGATGGTTTCCTCGACGACGAGATCGACGCGGTGACCCTGCGAGCAAGCGAGTATCACCCGCACCTGGTGTACGTCAACGCGGCCCGGCCGCCCGACCGCATGCGGATGACGCTGGCCCACGAACTCGGCCACCTGGTCATGGATGCGATGACGCTGGTCAGCCCCGCCGAGGCCGAGCGGCGGGCCAACAGTTTCGCCGCCGAGTTCCTCGCCCCCATCGCCGACATCGGCTTTGACTTGGACCGCGTGTCAGTGCGGGCCGTGCATGAACTCGATGAGCTGCGCCTCACCTGGGGTGTGAGCGCGTCGTCGCTGGTCGTGCGGGCCCGCGAGCGAGGTGTGCTCTCCGACTACCAGTACCGCTCGATGTTCCGGCTGCTCAACGAGACCGGCCGCATGTATGGCCCCCGCCCCGGCGTGGCCGAGGAGATGCCCCGTCTCGTCGGCGACGTACTCGGCCAACTCGCGGCCGGCGGCTACACCGCCAGTGAACTCGACGACATTACGCTGCTCACCGGCGCGCAACGCGGCGCGCTCTTCGGCGTAAGCGACAGGCCCGGCGCCCGGCACCTCACGATGGTCTAAACACCGGGCGCGATCGTGGGCTGGAATCGCACCCCGGTCCGCGACGAGCAGTGGAAAGCGCCGGTCCACTGGACCAAGCAGGGGCAAGCCCTTGAGCAGGACCACGCCGCAGGCGGCCGCCGATGCCGTGTGGTGAACGACAGTGGTGGTGCGCTCGGACGGGTCGTCCTGCGGCGCAGATACCTGCGTATCTACGCCGAACTGCGGTGGCTGAGCAACAACAAAGAATGCAGCACGTACCTCTGCCAGGTATCAGGCAAGAGCCGAAGCGCAAACCTGGCGGCCGCCTGGCGGCGAGCGCACAGTCTCGGCCTGACCGCTGCCGGCCGTGACGCAAAGGCGTGATAAGTCATCGGCAAACACCACACCTTGCTGACCTCCTCGCCTGGCTGGTTACGCGATGGATGATGCCGGTGGTCAACGCGATATCGCGGAGGCGGCTACTTCGGCCACCGGATCATGGTCCCGGCCTGGCTGTGCCAGTGGTTTGGTGCGCCCGGCCCGGACACCGTTGGCGATGACGACGATTTCGGCGAGTTCGTGCACCGCGACGACCGCGGCCAGGCCGAGCACACCGGTGAGGGCGAGCGGGATGAGCACTGCGATCAATCCCAGTGAGAGGCCGACGTTTTGGAGCATGATGCGCCGGGCTCGCCGCGCGTGGGCCAGGGCCTGGGTGAGGTGGCGCAGGTCTTCACCCATGAGGGCGACGTCGGCGGTTTCGATGGCCACGTCGGTGCCCATCGCACCCATCGCGATCCCCAAATCGGCGGTGGCCAGGGCGGGGGCGTCATTGACGCCATCACCGACCATGGCCGTCGAGGAGCGTTGGCGCAGTTGACCGATCAGCGCCGCCTTGTCTTCGGGCCGCAGATCGGCATGCACCGTATCGATCCCCACCTGGCGGGCCAGGGCTTGGGCGGTCGCTTGGTTGTCGCCGGTGAGCATGGCGACCTGATAGCCGCCGCGGCGCAGGTGTTCGACGACCTGGGCGGCTTCGGGCCGCAGTTCGTCGCGCACCGCGACCGCCCCAATGACCTGACCGTTGTCTTCGACCAGCACGGCGGTGGCGCCGGCGGCCTGCATGGCCGCGACGTGTTCGGACAAGGGTCCGGGGTCGAGCCAGCCGGGGCGCCCGAGCCGTAGCCGGTGGCCGTCACGGTGGCCGAGCAGTCCGGCCCCGGTCACCGCCTCCACATCCTCAGCTGGTTGGACCGGCCCCTCGGTGGCGGCGAGAATCGCTGCAGCCAGCGGGTGTTCGCTGCGGGCCTCCAACGCCGCCGCCACATCTAACACGTGGTCGCGGCTGTTGCCGTTGGTGGTGGCGACGTCGATGACGGTGGGCTGGTTGGCGGTCAGGGTGCCGGTCTTGTCTAGCGCGACGGTGCGCACCGCGCCGAGGGCTTCCAGCGCGGCGCCGCCTTTGACGAGGACGCCGAGCTTGGAGGCGGCGCCGATCGCGGCGACGACGGTGACCGGCACCGAGATGGCCAGCGCGCACGGGGAGGCGGCCACCAGCACGACCAGGGCACGTTCAATCCACACCAGCGGATCACCCAACACGGAACCGATGGCGGCGATCAGCGCGGCCGCGACCATGATCGCCGGAACAAGCGGTTTGGCGATGCGGTCGGCCAGGCGCTGGCTGGCGCCCTTGCGGGACTGCTCAGCCTCCACGATCGCCACGATGCGGGCCAACGAGTTATCAGCAGCGCTGGAGGTGACCTCGACTTCGAGCACCCCGGTGCCGTTGATCGATCCGGCGAACACATCACTGCCGGGTCCGGCCTCCACCGGAACGGATTCGCCGGTGATGGCCGAGACATCCAGTGCGGTGCGCCCCGAGGTGATGGTGCCGTCGGTCGCGACCCGTTCGCCGGGCTTGACCAGCATCCGGTCACCGACCCGCAACTCCGCTGGCGGGATGGTGATTTCGGCGCCGTCGCGCAGGACGGTGGCCTCGTCGGGCACCAGCGCCAACAACGCGCGCAGTCCCCGGCGGGTCCGGGCCAGTGAGTATTCTTCGAGGCCCTCGCTGATGGAGAACAGGAACGCCAGCATGGCGGCTTCGCCGACCTCGCCGAGGATCACCGCGCCGATGGCGGCGATCGTCATCAGCGTGCCGACCCCGATCTTGCCTTGCGCTAACCGGCGCAGCGTCGAGGGTACGAACGTGTAGGCCCCGATCGCCAACGCCAGCGCATACAGGCCGATTTCGACCACATGGGGGCCGCCGGACCAGCCGACCGCATAGCCGGCCAGCAGCACCACCCCCGCGGCTGCGGCCGCGCGTAGTTCGGTGATCTCCCAGAGCCGTTCGGGTTCCTGCTCGCCTTCGTTGCGGTCGTCGCTGCCGCAGCCGCACGCCTCGCTCATCGCGCTACCTTCCGTTCAGTCGGGTGGCCGTAGTTGGGGCACAAGGCGACGGCGTTGCCGGTCGCCTCCAACACCGCCTCGGCCGCGCGAAACATGTCCAGCAGTTCCGGCCGGGCCAGCCGATACACCGAGGCGCGGCCCTGGGGCCGGAAATCCACCAGCCCACAGTCGCGCAGGCACGCCAGATGCGACGACACCGTCGATTGCGCCAATCCCAACTCACCGGTCAGATCCACCACCCGAGCCTCACCACCAGCTAGGCGGCGGGCGATCGCCAACCGGGTGGGATCGGACAGACTGTGAAACAACGCCACCGCCCCCGCCAACTCGTCGCGCGATGCACTCGGCGGCGCAGCACCCATACTTTTCATCGACATATCGCGATGATAGCCTACAACATAGATTGATCGGAATTAGTCGATGACAGCGCTTGCGATTGATGAAGGCTGAGGTGGCGCGGTGAAGCTCAACACCATCGAACGGGCAGCGATGAACAACCCGATTCGGGCTGCCCATCAACACCATCGGGAAGCCGCATGGTTTCGCCGCCTCGCCGGTGGCGACCTCACCGGCCAGGACGTACTCGAGACCGGCTGCGGACGAGGTGTCGGCTCCGAAGTCATCCTCGACCGGCTCCAGGCCCGCCACGTCACCGCATTCGACCTCGACGACACCATGGTCGAGCTCGCCCGCAAACGCCTCCATCACAGGCCCGTATCCCTGTCAGTCGGCGATGTCTGCGACATCCATCAGCCGACCGCCAGCCACGACACCGTCGTTGACTTCGGCATCATCCACCACGTCCCGCACTGGCAGCTGGCCGTCGCCGAGATCGCCCGAGTGTTGCGCCCCGGTGGGCTGCTGTTGTTCGAGGAAGTTCCACGCCGCATGCTCGACACCTGGGCGTTCCGCACATTCACCGTGCACCCACGCGAAAACCGCTTCGAGTCAGACGAATTCGCCGCTGAACTGGCCCGCCACGGCCTGCACGGCACCGCCCGCATCGAACACCACCTTCGCGGGCTCCTCTTCATCGGGGCCGCCCGAAAGATCTGACCTGCCACCCCCGCGACCACGAAAGCCGACCACGATGTCCGCGATGTACGCCATCATCGCCTTGCTCCTCGTCGCGGCTTTCTGGCTGCTCGACGGCTACGTGCGAGCCCGTATTCAACGCCATCGCACCGGCGACAGCGGCATCCGCATCCCTCGCACACCCAAACAGTGGTGGGCCCGAGGAACCCTGGCCTCCGGCATGCTGCTGCCCGGCATCGCCGCCCCCATCGCCGAACTGCTGGGCCTGCAGCCAGTGCCACTGTTGGACCACGGGCCCAGCCGCGTCGCCGGCATCATGCTCGCCGCACTGGGCGTGTTCGCCGCGTTCGGCGCCCAACGCGCAATGGGATCTTCGTGGCGCACCACTGTCGACCCCACCGAACGCCCGCCACTGGTCACCACCGGCATTTTCGCGATCGTGCGCAACCCCATCTACACGTCGATCAACGTCATGGTTATCGGACTAACCTTTGCGGTTCCCAACGGTATTGCACTCGCCGGCGTCGTGATGATCATCATCGGTAGTCAACTGCAGGTCCGCCTGATCGAAGAGCCCTACCTCACCGCCACCCACGGCCAGGCCTACCGCGACTACTGTGAGGCTGTCGACCGGTTCCTGCCCGGCATCGGGCGGATCAGACGGGCGTAGTGTCACCGCCGGCCGTACCGACCAAAGGTGGAGCCACGGGGAATCGAACCCCGATTTGAGCCTTGCAAAGGCCCCGTTCTACCGTTGAACTATGGCCCCGTCATGGATATGACCGTGGCGGTATCACCGCTGGTCACACCCACTTTCATCTACCTCTCCTAGAGATAAGATTCGGAGCCAACGCACTCCTGTACGGGTTGGCCGCCAGCGGGTGGTCCCAGGTGTCGTCCTTAGCGGGTCGCGGTGCTGTGGTCGACCGTCGGTGTGCACTTGCTGTACAACGGTTGGCGACAATGGGCTGCGCATCGTTAACTGTCGCGTTACGGCCCTGACTCCGAACGCATTCCGGAGTAGTGC
>JAHFVC010000071.1 GCA_023264765.1 Mycobacterium sp.
GACGAAGTTGTCGTCGACCCAGTTCAGCAGGCCGATGGCGGTGGGATTCAACGATATTCCGGACTCGCGCCAGCGGCGCACCCAGCAGTGCCGCAGGTAGCTCTTGTCCATGTCGAGCACCACGCCCGGCCCGCCATGGCCGCCCGCGTCGATCACCAGGTTCTCGATGCGGCACTGCGTCCACCTGCCGGTGACCACGGACGACGGTCCGGTGGCCAACAGCGTGGCTGCGCGCTCACCGTCGCCGATCAGACACACCTTCGAGAAGTCGCCGGTCAACGGCGCATCCAGGGCGTACGTGCCGGCGGGCAGGACCACCGTGCCGCCACCGGCGTCGTGCGCGGCTTGTAGGGCGGCCGTGATGGCGGGTTGGTCATCGGTGGTGCCGTCACCCACGGCGCCGTACGCCCGGATGTCGACCGTCATCCGTTCACGATATGACCGGGTCAGCCGTAACGCGCCCGCAACAACAGGATCCGGTCCACGTAACAGAAACATCGTCTACTGCCAGTGATCGGCCTGGCGGCCGCACCCCCTCAGGAGACGTATATGGATACCGGTACCACCGCGTTCATGCTCTGTTGCATCATCGGCCTCACGATGATGATCCCCGGCCTCGCGCTCTTCTACGGAGGCATGGTCTCCGTCAAGAGCTCGACCAACATGATGATGATGACCTTCGGCGCGGTCGCGATCGTCGGCGTGCTGTGGGTGCTGTTCGGCTTCTCGATGACCTTCGGCACCTCGATCGGCGACTCCGGCCTGGTCGGCAGTTTCACCGAGTTCGCAGGCATGAAGGACCTGCTGGAGTCGCAAACCACCATCAACGGTCTGCCGGTGAGTCTGTTCGCGTTGTTCCAGGCGTTGTTCGCGGCGATCACCGTGGCGCTCATCTCCGGAGCAGCCGCGGACCGGATGAAGTTCGGGGCCTGGATGCTGTTCGCCACCGTCTGGGCAGTGCTCGTCTACTTCCCCGTCGCACACTGGGTGTTCGCCTTCGACGGTGTGGTCACCAAGGATTCGGTCGGCGGCTGGATTGCCAACAGCCTCAAGGCGATCGACTTCGCCGGCGGAACCGCGGTGCACATCAACGCAGGCGCGGCCGCCCTGGCCGTGGCCATCGTGCTCGGGAAGGCGGCCAACTGGGGCCAGCTGCGCAAGCCGCACAACGTTCCCCTGACCCTGCTGGGCGCGGGCCTGCTGTGGGCCGGCTGGTACGCCTTCAACGGCGGCTCCGCCCTGGCCGCCGGTAATTCGGCTGCCATCGTCATGGTCACCACGTTCGTCGCGACCTGTGCGGCCACGCTCGCCTGGCTGGCCGTGGAGAAGTTCAAGGACGGACACGTCACGGGCGTGGGTGCCGCCGCCGGCGCCATCACCGGCCTGGTCGCCATCACCCCCGCCTGCGGAGCGGTCACCCCGGTCGGCGCCATCGTGCTCGGCCTGGTCGCGGGCGCGATCTGCCCGTTCGCAGTCGGGCTCAAGGAGAAGTTCGGCTACGACGATTCACTGGACGTGGTCGGCGTGCACCTCGTCGGCGGCGTCATCGGCACCCTGATGATCGGTTTCCTGGCAAGCGATTCCATGCCGAACGCCACCAACGGCCTGTTCTACGGCGGCGGCTTCGGCCAGCTCTGGAAGCAGGCGATCGCGGCAGGTGCGGTGATGGTCTACTCGTTCGTGATCGCGTACGTCATCGCCTTCGCGATCAAGAAGACCATGGGCATCCGCATCTCCCCGGAGGAAGAGGAGAAGGGCATCGACACCCATGCTCACCGCGACGCCGCATACGAGCTCGCGTCCTCCTAAAACACACCCGGCCCGGCCGGCGCAGTGTTCCTGCGCCGGCCGGTCACCGGGGTTTCTTTGGCCCATCCGAGTTTCACCATAAGATACATTGGTTCCCATTAGGAGACACTCATGCCACCCGATCTCGCCACGTTGGCCGAGCAATCCGGCACCCGGTTCATCCTGGCGCTGTTCGTCGACTTGCGCGGAAAGCCTTGCGCCAAACTGGTTCCCGTCGAAGCTGTCGATCAACTGGCCACCGAGGGCGTCGGCTTCGCCGGCTACGCCGTCGGTGCCATGGGCCAGGAACCCAAGGATCCCGACCTGATCGCCATCCCCGACCCGGCGTCCTTCACCCCGATCCCGTTCATCAAGGAGGGCCTGGCCCTGGTGCATTGCGATCCGCACGTGGAAGGCAAACCGTGGCCGTACGCGCCCCGGGTCATCCTCAAGGGTCTGATCCAGCAGACCGCCGACGCGGGCTTCGAGCCGTGGGTGGGTGCCGAGGTCGAGTACTTTCTGCTGCGCCGCGACGCCGGCGGTGCCCTGGTCACCGCTGACACCGACGACGTCGCCGCCCAACCCTGTTACGACGCACGGGGTGTCACCCGGATGTATGACCACCTCACCGCTATCTCCACGGCGATGAACGCGCTGGGCTGGTCGAACTATGCCAACGACCACGAGGACGGCAACGGTCAGTTCGAGCAGAACTTCGCGTTCTCCGATGCCCTCACCACCGCCGACCGGGTGGTCACCCTGCGCTACCTGCTGTCGATGATCGCCGCCGAGCGGGGCATGGTCGCCACGTTCATGCCCAAGCCGTTCGCCGACCGCACCGGCAACGGCCTGCACCTGCACCTGTCGCTCACCAGTGCGGGCAATCCCGTGTTCCCCTCAGACGACGACGCACGCGGGCTGGGCCTGTCCGACACCGCCTACGGCTTCATCGGCGGCATCCTGAACCATGCCTGCGCACTACAGGCGGTCGTGGCCCCAACTGTGAACTCCTACAAGCGAACCGGTGCCACCACCACCGCCTCGGGAGCCTCGTGGGCGCCTCGCAAACCGAGCTATGGCGGCAACGACCGGACGCACTACATCCGGGTGCCGGACAACCAGCGCGTCGAACTGCGCGGCGGCGACGGTTCGGCCAATCCGTACCTGGCCATCGCGGCCGCCCTCGGGGCCGGCATCGACGGGATCAAGCGGAGCCTGGATCCCGGTGACGTCGGCGCTGCGGGTCCGGCAACCTTGCCGCCCACCCTGTTGCACGCCGTCGATGAACTGGAGGCGGACCCGGTGATCTCCGGTGTGCTCGATGCCGCCGGAGCGGGCGTCGCATCCTACTTCGCCGGCGTCAAACGCGACGAGTTCTTCGCTTACCACGGCACCGTGGCGCCATGGGAAATCGACCAGTACCTGACTGCTTTCTAGAAGGGATCACCATGTGCGGAATCGTGGGTTTACACCTGCGCGCGCCGGAGCTCTACCCCCGGTTGGGCGAACTGCTCACCGGGATGCTGTGTGAGATGTCGGACCGCGGTTCGGATTCGGCCGGGGTGGCCGTCTACGGCGACCCGGTGTGGTCACCGCCGGGACGTGGCGCCGTGTCGGTCACCGATATCGGGACCGCACCCGACCTGGGACCGGATGTGAGCGTGGTACAGGTCGATTCGACCTACATCCTCACCGCCGACGAGCCGTCGGAGGAATTGCTCGCACGCGTGCGGACTGCCTACCCTGACGCGCTGGTGGCCGGCTTCGGAGCTGATCTGGCCGTCCTCAAAGGGGTCGGCGATCCGCGGGCGCTGACCGAAGGCTGGGGGCTGGCCAAGGCGCAGGGCTGGCAAGGCGTCGGGCACACCCGGATGGCCACCGAATCCGCGGTCACCCCGTCGGGCTGCCACCCGTACACCGTCGGCCCGCAACAGTGCCTGGTGCACAACGGCTCGTTCGCCAACCACGCCACCATCCGGCGCGAATTACGCAGGGCTGGTGTGTCATTCGACAGCGAGAACGACACCGAGGTGGGTGCGCGCTTCGTCGCCAAGGCACTGGCCGACGGCCGGGACGTGGAAACCGCGTTGAAGGAGCTCCTCGCATCCTTCGATGGGTTCTACACGCTGCTGGTGTCCGACCGTGATTCGTTCGCGGTGGTACGCGACGCCATCGCCTGCAAGCCGGCGGTCATCGCCGAGACACCCGACTGGGTGGCGATGGCCAGCGAATACCGCGCGTTGGCCGGCCTACCCGGCGTCGAACAAGCCAAGATCTGGGAACCGGAGCCGGAGGTCGTGTACGCATGGACACGCTAGTCAAATACGACTTGCACACCACGACTCTGCGCGAGGTGAACACAGCGCTGCACCGGCCCGGGGTCGAGGGCGACTTCGTCATCGCCCACCCCGACGGCGCGCACAACGTCGCCGTCGGAGTCGACGCACCGGTGCGCGTGACCGTCGAAGGCCACGTCGGCTACTACGCCGCCGGGATGAACCAACGCGCCGAGATCACCATCGCAGGCAACGCTGGTACCGGGGTGGCCGAGAACATGATGAGCGGGCTGGTGCGGGTCACGGGCAACGCCTCGCAGTCCGCGGGCGCCACCGCACACGGCGGGCTGCTGGTCATCGAGGGTGACGCGGCCGCGCGCTGCGGGATCTCGATGAAGGGCGTCGACATCGTGGTGGGCGGCAACATCGGTCACATGAGTGCCTTCATGGCCCAGGCCGGCCGGATGGTCGTGCGCGGTAATGCCGGTGAGGCCCTTGGAGATTCGATCTACGAGGCGCGGCTCTACGTGCGCGGCGAGGTCGCCTCGCTCGGCGCGGACTGCGTGGCCAAACCCATGCGGCCCGAACACCACGCCGAGCTGGCCGAACTGCTCGCCGCGGCCGGCTATACCGATGACACCGCCGAGTACACCCGGTACGGGTCAGCCCGAACCCTCTACCACTTCCACGTCGACAACGCCGGGAGCTACTGATGACCAACTGGGGCCTGCGTGAATCGGCCACCTTCGACCGCCCCACCATCGCCGCCATCCAGCGCGCCGCCGAGACAGGGATCTACGACATCCGCGGCTGGGGCGCGAAGCGACCCCTTCCGCATTTCGATGACCTGCTGTTCCTGGGGGCGTCGATGTCGCGGTACCCGTTGGAGGGCTACCGCGAGCGCTGCGGCACCGACGTGGTGCTCGGCGACCGGCACGCCAAACATCCTCTGCACCTGGATATCCCGGTCACCATCGCGGGCATGAGCTTCGGCGCACTGTCCGGCCCCGCCAAGGAGGCCCTGGGTCGCGGCGCCAGCGAGGCCGGCACCTCGACCACCACCGGCGACGGCGGCATGACCCCCGAAGAGCGTGGGCAATCCAAGCACCTGGTGTACCAATACCTTCCGTCACGGTATGGGATGAATCCCGACGACCTGCGCAAGGCTGACGCCATCGAAGTGGTGCTGGGCCAGGGCGCCAAGCCCGGCGGCGGCGGAATGCTGTTGGGCCAGAAGATCTCCCCCCGCGTGGCCGGGATGCGGACCCTGCCTGAAGGGATCGATCAGCGCAGTGCCTGCCGGCATCCGGACTGGACCGGCCCCGACGATCTCACCATCAAGATCAACGAACTGCGCGAGATCACCGACTGGGAGAAACCCATCTACGTCAAGGTCGGGGCCACCCGCACCTACTACGACGTGAAACTCGCCGTGCACGCCGGTGCCGACGTGGTGGTGGTCGACGGCATGCAGGGCGGTACCGCCGCCACCCAGGACGTGTTCATCGAACACGTCGGCATCCCCACCTTGGCCGCTGTGCCTCAAGCCGTTCAGGCACTGCAGGAGCTGGGGGTACACCGCTCCGGAGTACAGCTCATCGTCTCCGGCGGTATCCGGTCCGGCGCGGACGTCGCCAAAGCACTGGCGCTGGGTGCCGACGCGGTGGCCATCGGCACCGCGGCGCTGATCGCCCTGGGCGACAATCATCCTCGCTACGCCGCCGACTACGAAAAACTCGGTAGCGCAGCCGGTTTCTACGACGACTTCCAGGACGGCCGCGACCCGGCCGGGATCAGCACGCAGGATCCCGAACTGGCCGCACGGTTCGACCCGATCGAGGGCGGCCGGCGGCTGGCCAACTACCTGCGGGTGCTGACCATGGAGGCGCAGACCATCGCGCGAGCCTGCGGCAAGGCACACGTCACTCACCTCGAGCCGGAGGATCTGGTGGCCGTCACCATCGAAGCCGCCGCAATGGCGCGCGTCCCGCTGGCCGGCACGAGCTGGATTCCGGGGACGTGAACGCCACAGCGGACGTCGTCATCGTCGGCGGCGGCCTGGAGGGAGCGGCTGCCGCCTGGGCCTTGAGCCGGCGCGGTGTCACCGATGTGTTTGTCGCCGAACGCAATACCGTCGGATCCGGGATGACGGGCAAGTCCAGTGGCATCGTGCGCTGCCACTACGGGGTCAGTTCGCTGGCCGCGATGGCCTCGGTGGGCCTGGAGGTGTTCGAGAACGCGGACGAGATCTTCGGTACCGATATCGGCTTCCGCCAGACCGGCTATGTCGTCGGCGTCGGCGAGCGCAACGTAGCAAATCTACGCAAAAGCCTTGCAGCTCAACGCCAGGTGGGGGTGCAGACCGAGGAGATCGACACAGCCGAGGTCGCGAAGATGTGGCCGTGGGCCGACCTGGCTCCGTTCGCCGCGTTCGGCTGGGAGGCCCGTGGTGGCTATGGCGACGCCTATCAGACCGCGCAGGCCTTCTCGGTGTCGGCGCGGGCGGCCGGGGTGCGGGTGCGTCAGGGCACCGAAGTCACCGAGCTGATCATCGGTGGCGACAAGGTCACCGGGGTGCGCCTTGCCGACGGCACCGAGGTGTCGGCCGACACCGTCGTCGTCGCCACCGGCGTGTGGAGCCGCCCCTTCCTGTCGCCCTACGGCGTCGACGTGCCCATCGAGGTGCACCGCGAACAGATCATGATGATCAAACCCGGCGTGGATGTCGGGCAGGTACCGGTGTTCTCCGATCTGGTTTCGCTGCAATATATTCGGCCTGAACCGAATGGTGAACTGCTGTTCGGCAACTCCGATCTCGTCGCCCTCGACATCGCCGATCCGGACGCCTATTCCAATCGTGCCGATGACGCCTTCGTCGACCTGACCGTCGACAAGATCAGCACGCGCTTCCCCGGGCTCACCGATGCCGCCATCGCCAGTAGCTATGCGGGGTGCTACGACGTCACCCCGGACTGGAATCCGGTGATCTCCCATACCGGCATCGACGGGCTCATCGTCGCCGCCGGGTTCAGCGGTCACGGATTCAAGATCGCACCGGCGGTGGGGCGTCTGATCGCCGATCTCGTCGTCGACGGACACAGCGCGGACCCACGGATCCCGGAGACAGATTTCCGGTTGTCCCGGTTCGCCGAGGAAGATCTACTCAAGAGCCCCTACCCGTACGTCGGCGCGGGCGAGATGCGCTAGACAGGAGAGCCCATGAGCGACACTCCCCTGCTCCGCAACTCCGGCACGGCCCGGGACCGCGATCCGCAGGCACCACCCGACGATCTCGAGTTCGAGGCGGCGATCGGCCGCAACGTGCGTCAGCTGCGCCTGGCGCAGGGGCTCACCGTCGCCGAGATGGCAGCGCGCGTCGGAATATCCAAGGCGATGCTGTCCAAGATCGAGAACGCCCAGACGTCTTGCAGCCTGTCCACGCTGGCACTGCTGGCCAAAGGTCTCGACGTCCCGGTGACCAGCCTCTTCCGTGGGGCCGACGTGGAACGCCCGGCCGCGTTCGTGAAGTCGGGCACCGGGGCGCGCATCGTGCGCAACGGCACCAAGGAGGGCCACGAGTACCAGCTGCTGAGCTCGCTACGCGGTGAGCACAAGCGGCTGGAATGCCTGCACGTCACCCTGACCGAGAAGAGCCGCACCTATCCGCTGTTCCAGCATCCGGGCACCGAATTCATCTTCATGCTCGAAGGCGTCATGGATTACGGCCACAGCCGGTCGGTCTACCGGCTGCACCCGGGGGACTCGTTGCAGATGGATGGCGAGGGCGCGCACGGGCCGGTGGACTTGGTGTCGCTACCGATCCGGTTCCTGTCGGTGATCGCGTTCCCGGACACCCAGGTCTGACTACTGCCCCTGGTAGGTGACATGGGCGGTGCTCGCGGTCTCCAAACCGGAGACACCACCGGCGGCGCCGAACAGTCCGAGGGCGGCCACGCCGAGCACTCCGGCGGCCAGGATGGGGGCGAGGAGAGCCTTGGCGATGTTGTTCATGGGTCCAGTTCCTTTGTCTGCGTGTGCCGTTGACACAGACATTGCCGCGGGAACGCTCGCCGAGCTGTCGGGCGACCGGTGGATGACGCGGAGGAATCAGTGGTCCCCCGATCGGGGGAATCAGCCGAAGATCTTGCCCGCGGCCACCGCGATGTCGCCGACGGTGTCACACCGCGGCGGGAGGCTCTCGACCATGACCGAGGGCCTGATCACCACGTCCGAGGGCCGCTGGTAGTCCCCACCGAGCAGCCTCCGGCGCATCGGCGCACCGACGAAGACACTCGCCGCGCAGAACTGGGTGTCGACGAACAGGTCGATGCCGTCTCTGCTCTGCCGCGACCGGTCGTCGGAGTCCGGTTCGAACAACTGCGGCTCCAGGGTGAGCCGGATGGCCGTGCCGTCGGCGAGTGTGACGGCACACCGGTGCGGCCGGGTCGCGCCGACATCCCACCGGGCCCCGGGTAGCGCCGGCAGTATCTCGCAGGGATCACGCTCGGCGAGCACGACGGGATAGGCCGAGACGCCGTCGCGTATCGGCGGCCGGTTCACGTCCAGGATCGGTGCGGCCGATCGCCCGACCTGATCAGCGAAGGCGCAGGACTGGTCGGTGATCGGCGAGATCCGCACCACCGGCTGCACCGGGCCGGGCACCGGCGGGGCACCGGGCAGGTGCGCGAGAGGCAGCGGCGCCACATACTGGCACTCAGCCCGGTCCAGAGTGCCCAACTCGACCTCGACGCTGACGTAGCGCCGCGCGCTGTCGCCGGCCACCTTGATGTCCACGTCGCATTCATTGAACGCGAACATCGTTCCGACAGAACCGATTTCACCCACCTTCGCCATTGCGGCACGGGACAGCAGATCACACGGATCGATGCGACGCAGGGCACGCAGGTACGCCAGCCGGTTCAGCTGACTCGGGCTGACCTGTTGACCGTAGGTGGGCACGGCACCGGCGAAGAAGAATGCGGGGTCAGGTGCCGCGGCGCGGGGAGTGAAGTCGGTGGCCCGGGCACATCCGGCGAGGCCCAGTGCCATCACCAGGAACAGGACCAGCACTGACCGCGGACCGCGGGGTTTTGGCGCCACAGCTATGCGGAGTACAGTAGCCCACGTGCAGCGGGTGCTCCTTCTCGGACGCCGCGACGGGGTCTGACCAGACCGGCAACCCGTCGCGGGTGTTTGGTGATGCGCCGGTCTGAAATCCACGGGATTGATCCCACAGACTCCGGAGCAGACATCATGAACAGCCCAGACGCCTACACTTCCGCCCGCACCATCAACACGCCCGCCGGCCCGCGCCGCGACGGCCAGCCCGCCTGGAACACCCAGCGCGCCTCCTCGATGCCCGTCAGCCGGTACCGCACCTTCGCCGCCGAGGTCGAGGACGTCGCCCTGGCCGACCGCACCTGGCCGGACAAGGTCATCACCGCGGCCCCCGGTTGGTGTGCGGTGGACCTGCGGGACGGCAACCAGGCCCTGATCGACCCGATGAGCCCGGCGCGCAAGCGTCGGATGTTCGACCTGCTGGTTCGGATGGGCTACAAGGAGATCGAAGTCGGTTTCCCGTCGGCCAGCCAGACCGATTTCGACTTCGTCCGCGAGATCATCGAACAGGGCGCCATCCCCGAGGACGTCACCATCCAGGTGCTGACCCAGTGCCGGCAGGAGCTGATCGAGCGCACGTTCGAGGCCTGTGCGGGCGCTCCTCAGGTCATCGTGCACTTCTACAACTCGACGTCGATCCTGCAGCGTCGCGTGGTGTTCCGCGCCGACCGCGAAGCCGTCAAGAAGATCGCCACCGACGGCGCCACGATGTGCGTCGGCGAGGCCGCCAAATACCCCGAGACCAAATGGCGTTTCGAGTACTCCCCGGAGTCCTACACCGGCACCGAACTGGAGTACGCCGTCGACGTCTGCAATGCGGTGGCCGATATCGTCAAGCCCACGCCGGAGTGGCCGCTGATCGTCAACCTGCCCGCCACCGTCGAGATGGCCACCCCGAACGTCTACGCGGACTCCATCGAGTGGATGAACCGCCACCTGGCTCCGCGGGACTCCATCATCCTGAGCCTGCACCCGCACAATGATCGTGGAACCGGTGTCGCCGCAGCCGAATTGGGCTATCAGGCCGGCGCGGACCGGATCGAGGGCTGCCTGTTCGGCAACGGTGAGCGCACCGGCAACGTATGCCTGGTGACGTTGGGCCTGAACCTGTACTCCCGCGGGGTGGATCCGCAGATCGACTTCTCCAACATCGACGAGATCCGCCGGACCGTGGAGTACTGCAACCAGCTGCCCGTACACGAGCGCCATCCCTACGGTGGCGACCTGGTGTACACGGCGTTCTCCGGCAGCCACCAGGACGCCATCAACAAAGGCCTGGATGCCATGAAGATCTCGGCCGACGAGCAGGGCGCCGACGTCGACGACATCCTGTGGCAGGTGCCCTACCTGCCCATCGACCCGAAGGATGTCGGGCGCACGTATGAGGCCGTCATCCGGGTCAACTCACAGTCCGGCAAGGGCGGGGTGGCCTACATCCTGAAGGCCGACCACGGGCTGGTGTTGCCGCGCCGGCTGCAGGTCGAATTCTCCAAGGCCATCCAGGCGATCACCGACGGTGAAGGTGGCGAGGTGTCCCCGAAGGCCATCTGGGACGTCTTCGCCGACGAGTACCTGGCACCGATCACCCCGCTGGAGCGGATCCGGCAGAAGGTGGACGCGGCCGAGGTCGACGGCGGGACCGACACCATCACCGCGACGGTGCTGATCGACGGGGAAGAGCGCGAGATCGTCGGAGCCGGCAACGGTCCGCTGGCCGCGTTCTGCGATGCCCTGGGTGCCGTCGGATTCGACGTCAACGTACTGGACTACTCCGAGCACGCCATGTCCTCCGGCGAGGAGGCGCAGGCCGCCGCCTACGTGGAGGCCTCGATCGCCGGTAAGACGGTGTGGGGTGTGGGGATCGCGACGTCGATCACCACGGCATCGCTGCGCGCGGTGGTATCCGCGGTGAACCGGGCGGCCCGCACCTAGCCGAGGGCTTGATCCCCGGCACAGTTGTCCGTCGCCGAGATCGCCCGCCGTATAGCTATCGGCGGGCGATCTCGGCCATTTCAGCCGACCACCACATATGGGGGGCGGGGTAGGTACGCGCCACCGTCCGTTGTGCCCCGCACTCCACCCTCGCGAAAGTGGATTGCACGACAAGGGCTTTCGACTCGGGAGGCGCTCGTAACGGGTCAGCGCGCAATGCATAACGACTTGATGCACTTGCATACGCATCGATACAAAGGCTGGTACCAATTTCCTTAGCAACAAGCTGGATGGAGATCGGTATGCAATGGGATTGTCCGCCGGCACCGAGCGTCGAGGCCACGGCGTCAGCACGCATGGGTCTTTACCTGCGGTGTCGGTATCCGGTGGTGGAGTCCGAGCGCTCCGGATGCCGACGAACCCCCGGTCGGGCACCGCGCGTTCGCGGATCGCGTAGCAAATGACATTGCTTAGCCAGGCGGACGACACGTCCGGCGCCGACTACTCCGAGCGAGTCAGCGCACTCACCGATGCCATGTCCCGTCTGAGTTTCGATCCCTACGTCGACATCGACTGGGATGCCGACGAGTACGCCGTGGACGCGAACGATCCACGCTGGCAACTGGGTCCAGATGCCGCCCCGATCGCGGCAACACCATGGCACGCCGAACAGTCGCTCCAGCGGCGCACCGACATGGGCCGCTGGATGACCGCCAACATGCTGAAGGTCACTCTGCAATTCGAGATGATGCTGATCCGCGGAGTGGTGCACTATGCGGGCACACTGCCCAACGGCGCCAACATCTTCCGGTACCTTCTGCACGAACTGTCCGACGAATGTCACCACATCCAGATGTTCCAGGAGTTCGTCAACCGCACGGGCGAAGACGTTCCCGGAATGCGTCGCGCATCCCGGATCCTCGGGCCGATCATCGCCTTCATCGGCGGCTACGCCAACATCTTTCTGTTCATCGGCGTGCTGTGCGGCGAACAACCGCTGCATTTCCAGCAGACGCTGCAGCATCGAGGCTCGACGCAGGTACCTCCACTGCTCAATCGGGTCACCTCGATCCACCTGGCCGAGGAGGCCCGCCACATCACGTTCGCCGACATGCACCTGACTCAGCGCATCCAGGGCGCCGGACGGTTCCGGCGAACGTTCTACGCCATCACCTTTCCGTTCTTCCTGCGCTGGCTCATCGGCGAGATGCTCACGCCGCCACGCGCATTCGTCCGAGAGTTCGGCGTTCCGCGACGGGTTTTCAAAGCGGCGTACTGGCGCAGCGCATACTCACGCAGGCTGATGGCGGAATCCGCGGCCGATGTCCGCCGCCTCGCCGACGACCTCGGTCTGCGCACGGCATGGTCCCGCTGGATCTGGCGGCTGCTGGGTATCGACGGGCGGATGCCGCGATACCGCGGCGAACCGGATCGCAGCCCCGCGATCACGACCGTCGACGAGCGTCGAGGGGTGGTGTGGGCGCGTCTCACCGCGGCCGCATTGATGGCCGGTGTCGCCCTACTGGCCACGCCGGACGGCGTGCGCATCATCGCGGTCGCCGCCGCCGGGACAGCCACCTGGGCGGCCTACCACGCACTGCGGGCACGACGCGGCGGCGTGGTGGGCAACCAGCCCTTCGAATGGCCACGGTTTCTCGTCTGGGTTGCCGTGTGCGTCAGCATGATTCCCGCCGGCGGGTTGATCGGACTCGCCCTCGTGGTGCTCATGATCCTGACGCTCGCCGAATGGATGCCCACACCATGACCGACCCCGTACACACCCCCTGAATCAACCGGAAAGGCTGAAATGACCCTCTCACCCATCACCGAGTTCGCGGAGACCCCTGACATGGAAACCCTTTCGGCACAACTCCCGTCCAAGCTCGCACTGCCCTACTTCGACCTGCTCATCGACGAGCGTCAGGACGGCGGCGAAACGGGCCAACTGTGGGAAAACCAGGTGCACTGGGGATATTGGGAGGATCCCAGGTCCGCTCAGGGCACCCGGGCCGACTACACCGCGGCCATGGAAGCGATGAACGGTGTGCTGTTCAAGGCCGGGCGGCTCACCGACGGACAGACCCTGCTCGACGTGGGCTGCGGGTTCGGCGGCACGATCCAGCAGATCAACGGCAGCTACTCCGACATGGACCTGACGGGCCTGAACATCGATCCCCGCCAGCTCGCCGCCGCCGACGCCCAGATCACACCCACCCACGGCAACACGCTCCGCTGGATCGAAGCCGACGCCTGCGAGCTTCCGTTCGAGGACAACTCCTTCGACCGGATCCTGGCGGTCGAGTGCATCTTCCATTTCCCGTCGCGACAGAAGTTCCTCGCCGAAGCCGCACGGGTCCTCAAACCGGGCGGCTACCTCGCGGTGTCCGACTTCGTCCCGACCATGTCGTTCTTCGGCAAGACTCCCATCTGGGCCGCGATCCGGCCCCGGGTCGCGAAGTCCTACGGAACGATCGGCGACATCCCCCTGCGAGGCTACAAATCGATGGGCAAGCGGGCCGGACTGCAGCTCGCTGAGCGCCGCAACATCCGGAAGAACACCATGCCGACCTACCCGTTCCTGCTGAAGTTCTTCCGCGAGCAGGCGTCCGAGGATGCCCAGAAGACCATGATCGTCGGAACCCGGTGGATGAAGTGGATTTCCAAGCTCCAACTGCTGCAGTACCAGGTCTACACGTTCGTCAAGCCGGCTGACTAAAACAGCGTGAACTGATCGCCGTCGGCGGTGGTGTCGGTGAACTCCTCGACATCACGGCCGCCGACCGTCTGCCCGATGAGCGCCATGAACTCGGTATCACTCATCAGCGGGATGCCGAGTTCGATCGCCTGATAGCCCTTGCCCTGCTCGGGTGCCGGCTCGTTGCACAGCACCATCGAGGTCTGCTGATCGATGTTCTCCGTGTAGGCCAGGCCCGCGTCGAGGATCCGCTCGATGACCTCTTCATGGGTGCGCTCCATCTCGGCCGACAACGCCACCCGCATGCCCTGCACCAGGGGGCGACCCGCGAGAAACGGGCCCGGATTCTGAAACGAGCACGGCAGCCGGGCGGCCAACGTCTTGAGCGGCCGCAGTTCCTCGTGGGTCACCTGCCCGTTGGGCCACGTCTTGCGCGTCACCGACCGGATGGGGAGCCACGACTTGCGCTCGCGGGCCGCCACCAGCGTCGGCTTGAGGATCTGCGCCAGCACCAGGGCGTCGTCGAGGGCGTCATGCGGGCGCATCTGGGTGACACCCCAATGCCTGGCCAGCGTCTCCAGCCGCAGATTCTCGGTGCCCAGCGCCAACCTGCGTGCCAGTTCCACCGTGCACATGACCGACTCGACCGGGAGCTCCGCACCCACCAGCTCGGCCTCGGCGGCCAGGAAGGCGTAGTCGAACGCGACGTTGTGGGCCACCAGCGTGCGGCCCCGCAGGATCTCCATCAAGCGGGGAGCGATGTCGGCGAACGTCGGCTGACCTTCGAGCATCTCCGCCGTCAGGCCGTGCACGTGAGTGGGTCCGGGATCCACTCCCGGGTTCAGCAGGCTGGCGACGCTGTGTTCGACGTTGCCGTCGTCACCGACTGCGAGCGCCGCCACACTGACCACCCGGGCCTGGCCCGGACGAAAACCCGTGGTCTCGACGTCGACGACGGCCCAGCCCGCGCCCGGCTCGACCGCCGGTCGTCCCCAGGTCTGGCTCATGGTTCGAGGATGACACGGTGGTCCGACAACACGCCGATCGCGGGCACGCGTGTCGGGCCCCTAAAATTCTGCTGATGGCCGTCACTACACGCGGAAAACTGGCGCTGGGCGCAGGCGCTGCCGCGCGCTGGGCGTCGCGGGTCACGGGCCGCGGCGCGGGAGCGATGATCGGCGGCCTGGTCTCGATGACGCTGGACCGTTCGATCCTCGGACAGCTCGGAGCCGGGCGCCGGTCGGTGGTGGTGACCGGGACCAACGGCAAGTCCACCACCACCCGGATGACAGCGGCCGCGCTGGCCACCCTGGGTCCGGTGGCCAGCAACTCCGAGGGCGCCAATATGGACGCCGGTCTGGTGGCCGCGCTCGCGGGTGCGCGGAACGCCGAGCTCGCCGCGTTGGAAGTCGACGAGATGCACGTGCCGCACGTCAGCGATGCCGTCGGGCCAGCGGTCGTGGTGCTGCTGAACCTGTCCAGGGATCAGCTGGACCGGGTGGGCGAGATCAACCACATCGAACGCACCTTGCGAGCGGGGTTGGCGCGCCACCCCGGTACGGTGATCGTCGCCAACTGTGACGACGTGCTGATGACGTCGGCCGCCTACGACAGCCCGCACGTGGTGTGGGTGGCGGCCGGTGGCGGCTGGGCCGGCGACTCGGTGAGCTGCCCGCGATCCGGCGAGATCATCGTCCGCGACGGAGTCGACTGGCGTTCCACCGGAACAGATTTCAAGCGTCCTTCGCCGCAATGGTGGTTTGACGAGGCGAATATCTATGGACCGGACGGCTTTTCGCACCCCATGCAGTTGGCTCTGCCGGGCACGGTGAATCGCGGCAACGCCACCCAGGCGGTCGCGGCCGCGGTGGCACTCGGCGCCGACCCCGCCAGGGCGGTCGCCGCGGTGGGAGAGGTCGACGAGGTCGCCGGCCGGTACCGGACCGTGCGGATCGGCGCCCACACCGCCCGTCTGCTGCTCGCCAAGAATCCGGCCGGCTGGCAGGAAGCCCTGTCCATGGTCGACAAAAACGGTGCCGGAGTGGTGATCTCGGTCAACGGGCAGGTGCCCGACGGCGAGGACCTGTCCTGGCTGTGGGACGTGAAGTTCGAACACTTCGAGGGGACGCACGTGGTCGCAGCCGGCGAACGTGGAACGGATCTCGCGGTGCGACTCGGCTACGCCGACGTGGAGCACACGCTGGTGCACGACACCGTCGCCGCGATCGCGTCCTGCCCACCGGGGCACGTCGAAGTCATCTGCAACTACACGGCTTTCCTGCAACTGAGCCGGCGGGTCCCGTGAGCGCGGTACGGATCGGGCTGGTGCTGCCCGACGTGATGGGCACCTACGGAGACGGCGGAAACGCGGTGGTGCTGCGCCAGCGGTTGCGGCTGCGCGGGATCGACGCCGAGATCGTCGACATCACCCTCGACGACCCGGTGCCGGACTCGCTCGATCTCTACACCTTGGGCGGCGCAGAGGATTACGCACAACGGCTGGCCACCAAACACCTGATCCGCTACCCCGGTCTGCAGCGGGCGGCGGCCAACGGTGCACCGGTGCTGGCGATCTGCGCTGCCATCCAGGTGCTCGGGCACTGGTATGAGACGTCAGCAGGAGAGCGCGTGGACGGGGTCGGCCTGCTCGACGTCACGACCTCTCCGCAGGACGCCCGGACCATCGGCGAGGTCACGTCTCAACCCCTGGTCGACGGCCTCACCGAACCCCTGACCGGATTCGAAAACCACCGCGGTGGAACGGTTCTCGGTTCTTCGGCTCGTCCGTTGGCCCGGGTGACCCAGGGCGCGGGCAACCGCCTCGGCGACGGGATCGACGGCGCGGTGCAGGGCAGCGTCGTGGCCACCTATCTGCACGGGCCGTGTCTGGCCCGTAACCCGCAGCTGGCCGACCACCTGCTGGGCCGCGTCGTCGGAGAATTGGCCCCGCTGGATCTGCCCGAGGTCGCCCGACTGCGCACCGAACGCCTGGCCGCCCCGCGCCGCGCCTAAGCCGCCTCCCCCTGTTTGCGCCCGATTGACCAACTGGGCGAGAAGAGGTCAGACCATCTGGCGGCGGCCGGACAAGGCGCGGCCCAGCGTCAGCTCGTCGGCGAACTCCAGGTCACCGCCCATCGGCAGGCCGGACGCGATCCGCGTGACCGACAGGCCCGGGATGTCGCGGAGCATGCGCATCAGATAGGTGGCGGTCGCCTCGCCCTCGGTGTTGGGGTCGGTGGCGATGATCACCTCGGCGACGTCGACACCGTCGACCCGTTCACCGATCCGGTTCAGCAACTCCCGGATCCGCAGCTGATCGGGGCCCACCCCCGACAGCGGATCCAGCGCGCCACCCAGCACGTGATAGCGGCCCCGGAACTCGCGGGTACGCTCGACGGCCTGGATGTCCTTGGGCTCCTCCACCACGCACACCAGCGACGCATCACGGCGCGTGTCATTGCAGATGCGGCAGCGCTGCTCGTCGGAGACGTTGCCGCACACCGAGCAGAACGTGACACCGTCGCGGACCCGGCCCAGCACCGCGGTCAGCCGGTCGATATCGGGCGGTTCGACGGACAACAGGTGGAAAGCGATGCGTTGGGCGCTCTTCGGCCCGATCCCGGGCAGCTTGCCGAGCTCGTCGATCAGATCCTGGACCGGGCCTTCGAACAACTCAGAATCCCGGGATCTGCAAGCCGCTCATGCCACCGGCGAGCGGTCCCAGCCGGGTCTGGGCCAAGATGGTGACCTGCTTGGAGGCGTCGGCGAGTGCGCCGACGATGAGGTCCTGCAGGGTCTCGGGGTCTGCCGGGTCGATGACCTTGGGATCGATGGCCACCGCCGTCACCTCACCGCTGCCCTTCATGGTGACCTGCACCAGACCGCCGCCACCCTGGCCGTGCACCTCCGCGTTGGCCAGCGACTCCTGTGCCTCCATCAGCGCCTGCTGAACCTGCTGCGCCTGGGCGAGCAACGCGGACATATCGGGTGCGCCTTCGGGTTGCATGATGAGTTCCTTCTGAGTCCGACTCGGATCTTGACACTGCGCGTTGATTGCGGGCCGGTCTCGACTTGGTTTCGCTCCCGAGCCGACGGCGGTTTGCCCTTCAAGACTAGTCTCCACCCCGGTTACGGTGGCGCCGTGCACGTCCCCAAAAGCTTGCGTGTCGGCGCCACGGCACTGCTCGTCGCCGTCACCATGTCCGCTGCAGGTTCCGTACCCGCCGCTGCCGCTCCGGCGAGCATCGTGGGCAAGATCGTGTTCCTGGACCCCGGGCACAACGGCGCCAACGACGCGTCGATCAGCCGGCAGGTGCCCACCGGCCGGGGCGGCACCAAGGACTGCCAGGCCAGCGGTACCAGCAGCAACTCCGGTTATCCGGAACACACCTTCAACTGGGACACCACCCTGCGGGTGCGGGCCGCACTCACCCAACTCGGGGTACGTACCGCGATGTCCCGCGGCAACGACGATGCGCTGGGCCCCTGCGTCGACGAGCGGGCCGCGATGGCGAATGCGATCCACCCCAACGCCATCGTCAGCATCCACGCCGACGGTGGACCCGCGACCGGCCGGGGCTTTCACGTCAACTACTCGTCCCCGCCACTGAACACCGCCCAGGCGGGACCCTCGGTGCAGTTCGCTCAGGTGATGCGCGACCAGATGCAGGGCTCGGGCATACCCGCCGCCAACTACATCGGGTCCGGCGGCCTGCTCCCCCGGGCGGATCTGACGGGGCTCAACCTGGCGCAGTACCCGTCGGTCCTCGTCGAGTGCGGCAACATGAAGAACCCCGCCGACTCCGCGTTGATGGAGACGGAGTCCGGACGCCAGAAGTACGCCGACGCCATCGTCCGCGGCATCGTCACCTACCTGGCGTCCGGGACGAGCTGACCCCGATGTCGCGGCCTAAGCCGCTCCGCCTTCGATTTCCTTCTTCAGGTTGGCAAGTACCGCATCCTGGATCTTGCGCAGACCCAGCGGTGCGAACGTCTTCTCGAAGAATCCCTTCACACCGCCCGCACCCTGCCACGACGTCTTCACCGTCACCGTGGATCCGGTGCCCGCCGGTGCCACCGTCCAGTTGGTGACCAGCGTCGAGTTGGCGTCCTTCTCGATGACGGTCTTACCCGCCACGTCGACGGTCGCCTTGATGTCGCGCACGCGTGACTCGGTGGCCTGCAGCTTCCAGGTCACGACCGTGCCGGCACCCTGGCCCCCCTCGAGCACCTGGTAGTTGCTGTAATGCGAGGAGAGGATCTTCGGCCGGACCGTCTGGTAGTCGGCGACGGCGGCGAGGACCGCTTCCGGCGTCGCATCGATCAACACCGTGTTGGACGCGCTGACCTGTCCCATGTGAGAAACTCCCGTGTCATATACAGGGGCGTGCCCCCCGTGTGTGCGGTCGCATCGTCGGCGACCGAGGACTAGCGTATATGTGTGTCTGTTGTTGTAACCGACGCACATGGGGCCCACGCTGCGGGGGTGCAGCGGCTGCTGGACAGTTACCGCGCCATCCCCGCGACAGCCACTGTGCGCCTTGGTAAGCCCACGTCCAACCTGTTCCGTACGCGCGCGAAGAGCACCGCCAGAGGCCTGGACACCTCCGGCCTGACCGGCGTGATCGGCGTCGATCCCGAGGCGCGTACCGCCGATGTGGCCGGAATGTGCACGTACGAGGATCTGGTTGCGGCCACACTGCCGCACGGGTTGTCACCGCTGGTCGTGCCACAACTCAAGACCATCACCCTCGGCGGCGCGGTCACCGGACTGGGCATCGAGTCCGCCTCCTTCCGCAACGGGCTGCCGCACGAGTCGGTGCTGGAGCTCGATATTCTCACCGGCGCCGGAGATATCGTCACCGCGAGCCGAAACACGTATCCCGACCTTTTTCGCGCCTTCCCGAATTCTTATGGCACGCTGGGCTACTCGGTACGGCTGAAGATCGAGCTCGAACCGGTGAAACCGTTCGTGAGCCTGCGGCACCTGCGCTTCCACGCGATCGAGGACCTCGTCGCGGCCATGGAGCGCATCATCGACACCGGCGGTCACGACGGGGTGCCCGTCGACTACCTCGACGGCGTGGTCTTCAGCGCGGATGAGAGCTACCTGTGCCTCGGGGTACAGACCGCCACCCCGGGACCGGTGAGCGACTACACCGGACGACACATCTACTACCGCTCCATCCAGCATCCGCGCGGCGAGCAACACGACCGGCTGACCATCCACGACTACCTGTGGCGCTGGGACACCGATTGGTTCTGGTGCTCAAGGGCTTTCGGGGCCCAGCATCCGGTCGCCCGCCGGGTGTGGCCGCGCCGCTGGCGCCGCAGCAGTGTGTACTGGAAGCTCATCGGCTACGACCAGCGATTCGGTATCGCCGACCGCATCGAGAAGCGGCACGGCCGGCCGCCACGGGAGCGGGTGGTGCAGGACATCGAGGTGCCCATCGGACGGTCCGCGGAGTACCTGCACTGGTTCTTGTCTGAAGTACCCATCGAACCGATCTGGTTGTGCCCGCTGCGTTTACGCGGTGACGCCGAATGGCCGCTGTACCCGATCCGCCCACACCACACCTACGTCAACATCGGGTTCTGGTCCTCGGTTCCGGCAGGCGCAGATGAAGGCGAGACCAACAAGCTCATCGAACGGAAGGTCAGCGAACTCGACGGGCATAAATCCCTCTACTCGGACGCTTTTTACTCGGAGGAGGACTTCAACGCCCTCTACGGCGGCGCGGCCTACCGGACGGTGAAGAAGACCTACGACCCCGATTCCCGGCTGCTCGATCTGTACGCGAAGGCGGTGCAACGAAAATGACCACGTACAAAGACCGTACTG
>JAHFVC010000072.1:0-2159 GCA_023264765.1 Mycobacterium sp.
GGTGGGTGTCGTCTTCGGGCAGGGTGGACAGGTATTTGGCGACGACTTCGACGTTCATCAGACTCCTCGGGCAACAACGAAACTGACTGTGGTGGCGGTACTGCCACCGAAGTTCAACGTGCCGAACGTCTGTGCGTCGTCGACCTGATAGTCCCCGGCGGTTCCGCTGACCTGCTTGGCGGCGTCGACGAGCATCCGGACCCCGGTGGCGCCAACCGGGTGGCCGCCGCCGATCAGCCCGCCACTCGGGTTGATGGGCAGCCGGCCGTCGATCTCGATCTCGCCGTTCTCGATGGCCTTCCACGATTCGCCGGGCCCGGTGAGACCGATGTGGTCGATCGCGAGGTACTCGCTGGGGGTGAAGCAGTCGTGCACCTCGAACCCGTCGACGTCGTCGAGGGTGACCCGAGCGCGGGTGAACGCGTCGAGGACGGCGTTCCGGACATGGGGCAGCAGATACGGGTCTGCGGCTGCTCGGTCCAGCTTCTGCTGCAGTCCGAGCCCGACGGTGCGATGTCCCCAGCCGTCGATGCGGCCGAGCGGTCGCGCTTGCGGGTGCGCACGCAGGTAGCCGTCGGTGACCAGTACGACGCCGGCGCCGCCGTCGGTCATCTGGCTGCAGTCCAGGCGACGGATACGGCCCTCGACGACGGGATTGTCGGTACTGGGCGCCCACTCCCGTGTCTGTGCATTCGGATTGGCTTGCGCATTACCGTAATTCAGCGCGGACAGCGCGTCGAGGTGGGTGTTGTCCAAGCCGTAGCGGCGGTCGTACTCGTCGGCGATCCGGGAGAACATGTACGGCCACATAAACGTCGCGTCCGCGCCTTCGTGCCCGGTCCACGCGGCGGCGCCGAGGTAGCGGGCGGCGGTGTTGCCGGGCACGGTCTTCTCCAGTTCGATGCCGAGCACCAGGGCGCTGTCGTAGTTTCCGGCCCGCAGGTCGGCGATCGCGGCGAGTGCGGCGATGCTGCCCGACGCGCACGCCGCTTCATGGCGGGACGCGGGGATGTCCCAGAGTCCGTCTTCGACGGAGGCGGGCATGGCGCCGAGGTGCCCCTGGCCGGCGAACATCTCACCGAACGCATTGCCGACGTGCACGACGCCGATGTCTTCGGCCCGGGTTTTCGCGTCCGCCAGTGTCTCACGGACGACCTCGGCGGTGAGCGCCGCGAGGTCTGTGCCCTCCCGGTGCAGGTTGCGTGCGAAGTCGCTCTGATAGCCGCCCAAGATCCAGACGCCGCCGCCCATGAACGCGACGCTACTACAACTAACAGAGTTGATCGACGAGAACTGTCACCTTCCGGGGCTTCGGCGCCTCACACCGGTATGAACATCAGCACAGGATTGGGCGCGCGCGATAAGGGGAACCCACGCAGCAAATGGGTAGGGGGAGAGATCAGATGATGGAAGTGGCGATCTTCGTCGCTGGCATGACCAGCGGCATTGCGATGATCCGGCTGTTCGTCAACATCAATCGATCCGGTGAGCAGGCTATCGAGCGGATGCGTCAGCAATGGGAAGCCGGCTCCCGCTAGGGCGCAATTTCGCGTACCCGAGTACTCGCGTCGTCGCCGGGTGGAGTTCGTAGCCTCGGACACATGAGCACAGCGTCATTCGGGCACCACCACCTGCCCGTTCCTGCTGCGTCGGCGGCCCTGCTGGCCACCGCTGCGACGGTGGTTGCGCTTTTCGCCGGCGGGGCACTGCTGACCAGGCACCCCGCCGCGGATTCCACACCCGGTGATGCCGTGTCGTACCACTCGGGTGCCCAGCCGGTGCCCGCGTGCAGCTCCGATGTTCTGCACGGCAGCTCGGATCCCTGGGTCTACCCGGTGGCGGTCCTTCCCATCCCGCGGCGGGTGTGCTGACACCCTTGGTTTGCGGGCGTGCCACCTGGGGGAATCCCGGGTCATGACTGAACATCCCACCGTCGGTGTGGAAGAGGAATTCCTCCTCGTCGACCCCGGCACCGGCGAACCTGTGCCCCGCAACCGTGATGTCGCGGCACACGCCGAGCGCCACGGCATCGAGTTGCAGCTTGAGCTGACCAGCTGCCAGGTGGAGACGACCTCCCCGGTTGCGCACGGCGCCGACGAATTGCGCGAGGCGCTGATCGCCTTGCGTAGGGGTGCGGCGGAGGCAGCCGACGAGGCCGG
>JAHFVC010000072.1:2169-20641 GCA_023264765.1 Mycobacterium sp.
ACCGTGCCGCATGAATTTCCGCTCACCGACAAGCCGCGCTACCGGGAGATCGGCGAGCGGTTCGGCATGATCGCCCATGAACAAGGCATCTGCGGTTGCCACGTGCATGTCGCCGTACCCGACCGGGCGACCGCGATCGCGGTGAGTAATCGGCTACGGCCCTGGTTACCGACAATTCTGGCTCTCTCGGCCAACTCCGCGGTGTACCGCAGCGCCGACACCGGGTATGCGAGCTGGCGCAGTGTGCTCTGGGCGCGCTGGCCGAGTGCGGGACCGCCGCCGCATTTCGAATCCGCCGCCGAGTACGACGCCCTGGTCGAGATCATGCTGGCCTCCGGCGCCGCGCTCGATGACGGCATGGTCTATTGGGACGTGCGCCCGTCGGCGAAGTTCCCGACGGTCGAGGTGCGCGTCGCCGACGTGCCCGCCACGGTCGCCGACACCGTGCTGCTGGCGGCTCTGGTGCGTGCCCTGGTGATGACGGCGCTGAGCGACATCGACCAAGGCAGGCCGGAAAAGCCGCTGTCCTCGCATGCCTTGGCTGCCGCGTACTGGCGAGCATCGCGAGATGGCCTGGGCGGCTTCGCCGTTGACCTGATCGACAGTCATGCCCTGGTGCCGGCGCCGCACATGCTGGAAGCGCTGCTTGAGCGGGTGGCGCCGGCCTTGAAGGCCGTCGGCGATCACGGCACGGTGACCGCGGAGGTGCGCCGCGTGCTCGCGGAGGGCAATGGCGCCACTCGGCAACTGGCTGCCTGGCAGCGCCGTGGCGAGGTATCCGATGTCATCGACGACGTGGCGCGCGCGACGCTGGCCGGCGTCGGCTGAGCGGTGGCCGCACCGAAATTAGCTGCACCTGACCGTGCCCCGCTTGTCGCTACAATCGTCGCAGCCATGTTCGTCGCGCAATGTCGCCTGAACTTGCTGTCTGGGCGTGGTCGGCAGTCATGGGGTGCCCGCCGTACACGGTGGATCCACCAGGTCAGCCGATGTCACGTAGGGGGGATACCGGGCGGACCGGTGATGGTGGGGGATTTTTGATGCCGTTGCGCTCACATCAGCAGCAACGTGAAATCCTGGACGGATTGCGGCTGCGGGAGAATATCTTCCGCTATGCGATCGCCGGTTTCGTGCTTCTGTTCGGGGCTATCGGTTTGCTCGCGCTGGCTTCGGCGGACGGTCCGCAGTCACCCGCGGCGCGCGCCGTGGTCGTGACGGTGTGCCTGACCACGATCCCCGTTTCGTTCGCGGTGACGCGATTGCACTTGGGCTCCATCTGGTGGCCGAAGCGTGCTCAATGGCAACCGGCGCCGACCCTGTTCGTCGCGTACGCCGACGTCGGCGTCACGGCGGTGCTCGCGGCGTTCCACGATGCCGGCACCGCGCTCCTCAGCACCGCACTGTTCGCGGTGGTCAGCGCGTATGCGGCGCACTTTCTCACCGCGCTGCCCCGGCTGCTGCACGTCGGGTTCACCAGCCTGGTCATCGTCTACTTCGGCGTACAGGCCACCGCCAGGGGTGATGTCGATCTGGCCGGCGGCATCGTCCAGACGGCTGTGTTGCTGTTGGCGGTGCACGGCACGGTGTTCCTGCACAGCCTCTACACCAGCGATATCCGGCAGGCGATCGCGCGCAACCACATCGCCGCGACCACCGATCCGCTGACCATGCTGGCCAACCGGCGTGCGTTTCACGTGCGCGCGACGCGACTGATCGACAGCACGCCGGACGGCGTGGACATCCTGGTCGTCGACGTCGATCACCTCAAGCAACTCAACGACAGTCACGGGCATGCGCACGGCGACGAGATTCTGCGGCGGGTTGCGGCCGGTATCACGAATACCTTTGGACTGACCGCGGTTTCGGCCCGAATCGGCGGCGACGAGTTCGCAGTCGCCATAGCGGTCGAGCCCGGACGCACCGAGGATCAACTCGCGCGCACCCTCTGTGAACTCCTCGCCGAGGAAGGTATCGACGTGAGCATCGGCGTCGCGCGCGGTTCCGGTCCGGCGTCCGAGCAGGATTCCGAAGCGGCGTTGTCTCACCTGCTGAAACTCGCCGACGAGCGGATGTATGCCGGCAAGCAGCGCCGCAGGAATGGCAATGTGTCACGGCAGCAGGATCATTCGGGCGAATCAGCGGGTATCGGCGACTGTCAGTAGTCGATGACCGCCGCGTCCTTGCGTTCGGTGATGGGGCGTGCCAACTCCTGCTCGTCGCAGATCCTCTGCAACTTCTCCAGCGTCTCGTCGAGGCCGGGGCCCAGCCGTGGTCCCAGGGTGAAGGTCGCGGGCAGGTGCTTCATGCCTTGAATCACCCCGATGGTCTCGTAGTGCTCCGTGCCGACCGGATCGCACACGTAGTCGGGCATCCGATCGAGCACCGCGGTGAGCATCGATTTGAACACCGTGCGTGCGACATTCGAACCGACGCAGCGGTGCACGCCGATACCGAAGCTGAAGTGCCGATTGCCCTTGCGGTCCAGGACGATTTCGTTGGGCTTGTCGAACACCGCGGGGTCCCGGTTGGCCATGGCCCAGGAAATCCACAGGCGCTCACCCTCTTTGAATCGGGTGCCCTCGAACTCCGTGTCGCCGGAGAACGTGCGGCCGTCGCCCGGTGCCGGAGTGTAGAAGCGCAGGAATTCCTCGGTCGCGGGATCGAGCAGGGTGTCGCGGCTCTCGCTGAGCAACTTCCGCTGATCCGGGTGTTCGGACAACCACTCCAAGGTGTGTGCGGTCAGCGCGGTGGTGGTGTCGAACCCGCCTCCGATGATCAGGCCGAGATTGCCCGCGATCTCCAGGTCGGGTGCCGGTTCGCCGTCGATCCGCAGTGCCAGCAAGGCATTGATCATCCCGGGCCGCGGATTCTGCCGAACTTCCATCATGGTGGTGATCAGGTCGATCCCCATCTGCCGCGTCATCTCGGCGACGCGGGGCGCGTCCGGCGAGTGCTCGGGTGTAGACACCGACAGGTGGCTGGGTTCGCTGTAGACCGGCCATTTCTTCAACTCGATGCCCATCATCGCCAGCGTCAGCACCGCAGGCACGACGTTGGCGAGGTCATCCACGAAGTCGATCCGGCCGGACTCGATCTTCTCGTCGATCGACGCGCGGACGATCTCGTCGATGAAGGGCCGCCAGCGCTTCACCGCGGCGGGGGACAGATACGGGTTCAGCACGCTCCGGTACTGGCTGTGCTCCGGTTCGTCCATCTCCAGGATGCCGCCCCGCGTGACCGTGGCTCGCTGCGCCTTCGGGATCGTGATGCCCTGGTAGGGCGTCTGCCCGGTGAGGTCGTGATGGTTCGACACGACCGGACACCGGGCCAGCTCGAAGACCTCTTTGCTGCCGGCCGCCACCCAATGCCCGCCGTGGGTGTCCGACCACGCCATCGGGCACGTGGCCTGCATGTCCTCGGTAATGGTGTCGAACTGCAACCGGTATTCCGGCGTGTGGCGATCGAAGTGGTAGCTGTTGCGCTTACGGTCGTCGGCCGTGGGTGTGTCAACGCTCAAGGCTTGTCTCCCTGTGCTTTCACGTGAACTCAGCTGCGGTGACCATACGTTCACTACCGCTCGAGTTGGCGGGAATTCGGGAGAGAATCGGCGTTGGCACCTCAGTTCAGCGGCGAGTCCGGACCCGGCGCGGTGGTGCCGCGACTCCACGCCCCACCGCGCGCTGCAGTTCACCGGCGGCGACCAGTGCGATCAGACTGAACGCCTGTCTGGCCAACGCCGCCCGCGATGTGCGGTGGCTCCAGGACGGCGCCTTCGACACCGAGCGCCGTCCGACGACGAATCCGAGCAGCAGGGCAGCCGTCACGGCGACGGCTACTGCGAGATACGTCATGACCGACAGCTTTCCGGGCTGCGGTCGCAACGCGGTCACGAACCGGGCACACCTCGGAAATCCAGCTGGCTATGGCCGAATGCTGCACCGACTCGATCGGCCGAAAGTGCCCCCGGCATGATTCGAACATGCGACACCGGCTTTAGGAGAGCCGTGCTCTATCCCCTGAGCTACGGGGGCCAGGGACGGTGGAAGCTTACCGAAGCCGGGCCGCGCAGCCTAAGTCAGCGGCAGCTGGGCGAAGATCGGCGTGGTCGGCGCCGTCGAACCCTTACCCGGCTCGACGGTGAACGCCAGGGCCGTCGCGTCACCCAGGTCGGGCAGCACGGCGGTGGTGGACGGTGCCACCGATGCCGAATCCATGGTGCCGGCGGACTCCGGCCCGCCACCGCGGAGCAGCCACATCTGGTAGACGCTGCCCGCCTCGGGTGGTGCGACGTTGTTCATGACCAGCACGGCGGCGTTGCGTTCCTTGGAGAACACCACCGTGGCGGTACCGCCGGTGGGGATGGGTCCCGACACCGTGCGTACGTCGGGCGCGGCGAAGATCTGCTGGGCGGTCGACGGCGCGGGTGCCGATGGCCGCAGCGCCACGCCGATCCCGATACCACCGGCGGCCACGACGACCGCGGCCGCTGCGGCCAGCGCGGCGTTACGCCAGCGGCGCGGCCGAAGCTCGCGCACCACGCCCGAACTGACCGCGGCCAGCACCCGGTCCCGCAGGTAGGGCGGTGGCTCCAGCGCCGTTGCGGCCGCCACCCGCGCCATCGATTCACGCACCGCGGCGACCTCGTCGGCGAACTGACGGGCCACTTCCGGTGGGGCATCGGCGAGGTGGCGTTCGACTTCGCCGTCCTCGACGGCGTGCAAGGCGTACGGCGTCGCCAGTGTCATCACTTCGTGCTCTACGGGCCCGGTCATGCCGCCCCCAGACAATTGCGCAGTGCGCGCAGGCCGTCGCGCATGCGCGATTTGACGGTGGCCAGGTTCGCCGAAAGCCGTTCTGAGACCTGCCGATACGTGAGGCCGTTGTAGTAGGCCAGGTCGATGCATTCACGCTGGACGTCGGTCAGCGAGCCGAGACAGTCGGTCACCCGACGATGCTCGTCGAGAGTGATCACCGAATCGGCGACATGGTCGGTGGGGGTGTCGACGTTGGCGGCGCCGTAGCGGGACTCGCGCTGGGTGGCGGACTGCTCGGCACGCACCCGGTCCACCGCGCGGCGGTGCGCCAGCGTCATCAGCCAGGCCATGGGCGACCCGGCGGTCGGGTCGTAGCCACCGGCGTTGTGCCACACCTGCAGGTAGATCTCCTGGGTGGTTTCCTCGCTGTAGCCAGGATCCCGCAATACCCGGGTGACCAGTCCGTACACCCGGGACTTGGTGTGATCGTAGAACGCGGCGAATGCCTCGGCGTCGCGACGGGCGACCCCGCGCAGCAGTACGTCGAGGTCGGCGGTGGTCACGAGCCGTAGCCTAGCGGCAGGCAGGACCAAAATTGTCATGGGGACACGAATTTCCCGGTGGTTTCGCTGGTCGCTGAGCTCTTGCCCGCGGGTGCGAATGTCCACTGGACGACGTCGAGATACCCGGCTCGGAAACCGGCCTCGGAGTAGGCCAGGTACAACTCCCACATCCGCACGAAGACGTCGTCGAACCCCAAGCCGTGCACAGCCTCCCGGCGGTCGGTGAACCGTTCCCGCCACAACCGCAGCGTCTCGGCGTAATGCGGTCCCATCCATAACACGTCCACGGTGCGTAAATCGGTCTGCTGCGCGGCGATCTCGGCGATGGCCTGCTCCGAGGGCAGCAACCCGCCGGGGAAGATGTACTTCTGGATCCAGGTGTAGGTGTGGCGACTGGCCAGCATCCGGTCGTGCGGCATGGTGATGGCCTGGATACTGACCCGGCCGTTCGGTCGCACCAACCGGTTCAGTGCCTGGAAGTAGGTCGGCCAGAACTGATACCCGACCGCCTCGATCATCTCGACCGAGACCACCGCGTCGTACTGCCCCTGCACGGCGCGGTAATCCAGCAGCTCGATGCTGACCCGGTCCGACACGCCGGCGGCAGCCACCCGTCGCTGGGCGAGGTGCTGCTGCTCGACGGACAGTGTGACCGAGCGGACGTGCGCGCCGCGGGCCGCGGCCCGGATGCACAGTTCGCCCCAGCCGGTCCCGATCTCCAGGACCTCGCTGCCGGCCCGAACGCCGGCAGCGTCGAGCAACTGATCGATCTTGTTGTGCTGTGCGGCAGGAAGTTCCGACCAGGAGGCGGGAACGCGGTCGAACAGGGCGCTCGAATAGGTCATGGTGTCGTCGAGGAATTCGGCGAACAAGTCGTTGGACAGGTCGTAGTGCGCGGCCACGTTCGCCCGGGCCTGAGTCGGATGGTTGTGCTGCGAGCGCGGTGCGCGCACCACGGCGAGATGGCGGAAACGTTGCAGCGCAGGAGGAACCAACTCGGCCACGGATTTGGCGAAAGCGGTCAGCACCCCGGCGAGGTCGGCTGACGTCCAGTCCCCGGCCATGTACGCCTCGCCGAATCCGATCAGCCCGTACCGACCGATCCGCCGGGCGAGCACGTCCGGACGGTGAATCACCATGGTGGGAAGGGTGGGGTCGGCGGCGCCGACCACAGAGCCGTCGGGATAGCTCAGCCGAACCGGTAGGCGCGCGGCGGCGCGCCGGAGCAACCGGTCGGCGATGGCGGCCGAGACGGTGTTCAGCGGACCGGACGGCACGGCGACGACGTCGGGCCAGCGGCCCGCGTCGGCGGTGTGGGCGGCCTCGAATCCGCTGATGTCAATGCTCACTGGCACGCACTCCTTCACTGTTCACGCGGGGCCGGGGCGTCAGCGGAACCCGGCGCAGCCATAGATAGATGCCGTGCATGCGGATGGCGACCGCTCCGCTCAGCGGTGCCAGGGGGGCGATGAACTGCAGGCGCAGCACTTCGACGACAGTGATCGGCCGGCGCATGCCGTGCAGCGTTGCCGCGAAGTTCGGCTGACCGTCGCGGTGCAAGGTGATCGCCACGTCCAGTAGGGGCCCCGGCAGTGGCGCTCGAACCCGGTACTGGCCGTCGGTCCCGTTGAACGGCGAGACGTACATCTGCTTGTCCACCGGTGCGGAGGTGTCCGGATCCAGCAGGTAGGCGTGCCGTTCACCGTAGGTGTTGTGCACCTCGGCGATGACGCACCGCAGGATGCCGCGCTGGTCGTGACACCAGAACAGGCTCAGCGGATTGAACACGTAGCCCAGCACCCTGGCCTGGAACAAGGCGGTGACCGTCCCGCCGTGCAGGTCGATGCCCTGGGAGTTCAGATAGGCGTCGACCCGTTGCCGCAGCGAGTCTTTCGGGTCGCCGTCGAGATGGTCACGCGCATCGAACCGGGCGAAAGCCTGGAGCCACCGCGGCAGCCGGGGCGGTTGGTCGATGTCGATGTACCAGCTGTAACTGCGGTGTTCGAAAGAGTGCCGCACCGGCGCTCGGCGCACATGGCTGATCCGGGTGCGATACAGCGCAGGCTTCACGATGCCAACACCTTCTCTGCGGCTCGGGTGGGCCAGGTGGCGCCGAGTCGCTGCGCGGCCCGGAATCCGGCCGCCGCGCCGTCTTCGTGAAATCCCCAGCCGTGGTAGGCCCCGGCGTACACCAGCAGGTCGTCGTCCAGAGTGGGAAGAAGCTGCTGGGCGGCAACGGATTCCGTCGTATATGCGGGGTGGCTGTACATCATCTCGGCCAGCACGTGTGCCGGGTCGACGCGGTCGCGACCGCCGAGGGTGACCAGGTAGCGCTTGTCACCGCCGAGGCGCATGAGCCGGGTGATGTCGTAGGTCACGGTGACGGCATCGCTGTCGGGGCCGGTCAGATAGTTCCAGGAAGCCCGCGCCCGGGGATGCTTGGGCAGGATCGACGAATCGGTGTGCAGCTGTGCGTAATTCAGGCTGTAGGGAATGGCACCCAGCACCGACCGTTCGGCTTCGGTGGGTTCGGCCAGCATCAGCAGTGCCTGATCGGGATGTGTGGCGATGACGGCGGCGTCGAACTGCCGGGCCGGTCCGTCTGCGGCGGTGATGAGAACATCGCCGTCCTGGCGCAGCACCGACAGCACCGGCGCATTGGTCAACGGCTCGTAGATGCCGTCGATGATCGCCGAGACATAGGTGGCCGAGCCACCGGTCACGGTCTTCCACGTCGGGGATCCGAACACCGACAGCATGCCGTGGTGTTGCAGGAAGACGAACAGGTAGCGGGCGGGGTAGTGCGGCGCGTCGCCGGGCGGGCAGGACCAGACGGCAGCGACGAGTGGCTTCATGAAGTGCTCGGTGAAGTAACTCGAGAAGCGGTGCCGGTCGAGGAACGCGCCCACGGTCTCACCGGTGTCATCCCCGTCCAGCAACTCGGTTGCCAGCCGGTGAAACCGCCTGACCTCGGCCAGCATCCGCAGATAGCGTGGCCGGGTCAGGCTGTTCCATGAGGGAAAGAGCCCGCCGAAACCCCTCGCTCCGGCGTACTCCAATCCACTCGTGTCATCGCGTACCGACATCGACATATCGGTGTCCTGCACCGCGATTCCCAGTTCGTCGAACAGTCGGCACAGCGTCGGATAGGTGCGGTCGTTGTGCACCAGGAACGCGGTGTCGAGTGCGACGGTGCCTCCCGCGCCGTCGTCGACGTACTGGGTGTGGGCGTGCCCACCGAAGCGGTCATCGGCCTCGAACAGCGTGACGTTGTCCCGCGCCGACAGCACGTAGGCCGCGGTCAGGCCGGCGATGCCGCTGCCGATGACCGCGATGGACCGGCCGCCCGGATGGATGTGTTGCACATCCGGTATTCGGACCCGGCCAGAGTCCGGATGGGGTTAGCTCATCGCAGTTCTTCGATGACCTTCCCGAACGCTTCGGCTTGCGCCGACTGCACCACGAAATAGGTTGCCCCGTGCTCGTCGCGCAGGCGGCGCAGCTTGTCGGCTTGGTCGGCGACGGTGCCGGACAGCACCCCCGGGCTGGCCAGAAGTTCCTCGTCGGTGGCGTCCGGGGCGAAGCGCCGCGTCATCTTCAGATTCGGAACGCCGGAGCCGTCGGTCGGCACGGCGGTGATGGCGACGTTGAGCTCGATGTCGTCGAAACGGTCGCCCGCCGCCGCGCGCAGGAACGCGACGCGGTCGCCCAGATCCCCGGTGACCCCGACGGTAGTGGCCCACTTGGCTGCGACGCTGAGCAGCCGATCGCCGCCGCCGGCGATCACGATCGGCGCGGCCGGGACATGTTGGGCCAGATAGGAGGTGACGTGTTCCAGGTATGCGACCCGCTTCCCGGCGCTGGGGAACGGCAGCTCGGCCATGTCGAACTCCTCTTTGACGTAGCCCGCGCCCAGGCCGACCTCGAATCGCCCGCCGGAGATGTCGTGCAGGGTCTGCACCTCGCGGGCCAGCAGTGCCGGCTTGTAGAAGCAGGCGTTGAGCACGAACGTCCCGACGTGCAGCCGCTCGGTGACCGACGCGACGGCGGTCAGCGCGGGGAACGGCGCGGCGATGCCCAGATGATCGGGGACCAGCAGCACGTCGTAGCCGAGTTGTTCGGCGCGACGGGCCTCCTCCCGGACGAACGTCGCCGAGGTCGCGTCACGCATGCTGAAGCCGAAGCGGAAGTCATGGGCCATGGGCCGATATTAGGCCGTCTAGCTGATGGAAACTGCCAGTGCAGCAGGTTCTTTGGTGCACGCCCCGGCCATGGCACGGTTCGGCGGGCCGAGTCTGCCACACTAGTGATCAGAAGATCAGATCAGCGGACAAGGATGGGCGATGGCCGGGATGCGTCAGGTGGACCGCCGGCCGCTTTATGAGCAGGTCAGCGAACGGCTCAGGGAGTTCATCGACACCAGCGATATGCAACCCGGCGACAAGCTGTCGAATGTGCGTGACCTCGCCGCGCAGTTACAGGTCGGCAGGTCATCGGTCCGGGAGGCGATCAACGCCCTGCGCGCGCAGGGCATCGTCGACGTGCGTCACGGCGACGGCATCTACCTGCAACAGCGGCCGGAAGACGTGATCTCGTCGTTGGCGACCGAACTGGTCGAGACGCATGTCGATCACCCGTACATCTGGGAGACGCGGCAGGCCCTGGAAACCCAATGCGCCCGGCTGGCCGCGGTGCGGGCCGACGAGGGCGATCTGGCCGAACTCGACGCGGCACTCGAGCAGATGCAGGCCGAGATCGACGCGGGGGAGCCCGGCCTGGAAGGTGATCGTCGCTTCCACCTCGGGGTGGCCGCGGCGTCGCACAATCCGGTGCTGATCAAGCTGCTCAAAGGCTTGCGCGAACCGTTGGACCGGACATCGGAGACCTCGCTCACCCGCCCAGGGCAACCATGCCGGTCGCTGGCCGACCATCAGGGCATCCGCGACGCCATCCGTCGGGGTGAGCCCGCGGAGGCCGCGGAGAAGATGCTGACTCATCTGGTCAGCACCACCGACCATCTGATCAACAGGGGCTGACTCTTCGAGTCGTGGAGTCGGCGCAGCGCTGATATAACAAGTCAGGTGATCAGATCACCTGAACTCAGGTCGGTCGGCCGGACGAAAAGGATCAGCGATGGGCTCTTCATTCATTGCCACCCACGACCTGTGGTCGCCCGAGCAGAAAGAGGCGGCCGAGGTCCTGCTCGCCCGCATCGCGGAGCTCGATCTGCGGCAGGTGCGCATCAGCTGGGGTGACCAACACGGCATCCTGCGCGGCAAGACGCTGGAGGTGAAGCCTTTCGTCTCGGCGATGGCCGAGGGCAAGGACTTTCAGACCGCCACGCTGATCTTCGACACCACCAACAATCCGGCGGTGCCGCCGTTCGCGGCGGGAGGCTTCGGCGACGAGCGGCTGACCGGGTTGCCCGACGGCGTGCTGGTGCCGGACCCGACCACCTTCCGGGTGCTGCCGTGGGTGGACGGCACCGGGTGGGTGCTCGCGGAGTTCTACTACCGCAACGGCGAGCGGGTGCCGTTCGACACCCGTGGGGTATTGCAGCGCCAGCTCGCGGCGCTCGAAGCCGACGGCTACACCTACACCACCGGCGCCGAGTTGGAGTTCTACATCACCCGGCTGGTCGACCCGAAACTGTCGTTCGCCGAGTCCGGCTGGCCGCCTGCGCCGCCCGAGGTGACCGCACTGTCGCACGGCTACCAGTACCTGACCGAGAACCGCGGCGACGAAGCCGACGGCATTCTGAGCATCCTGCGGGACCAGATCGTCGCTCTCGGCTTGCCGCTGGCCACCGTCGAGGACGAATGGGGGCCGGGCCAGATCGAGATGACCTTCGATCCGCTGGCCGGCATCGCCACGGCCGACAACGTCCTGCTGATCCGCAGCGCCGTCAAACAGATCTGCCGCAGGAACGGCTACCACGCCACCTTCATGTCCCGGCCCGCGTTCCCCAACATCGTCTCCAGCGGCTGGCACCTGCACCAGTCCCTCGGGGATGCCTCCTCGCCCAACATCTTTCCCGGCCGGGACGGCGATCTGCTCTCCGACGTCGCGCGCCACTTCATGGCGGGCCTGCTGGAGCACGCCAGAGCCAGCTCCGTACTGACCACGCCCACCATCAATGGTTACAAGCGGTATATCGCCAATTCCTTTGCCCCGGACCGGATTGCCTGGGCGGAGGAGAACCGTGGCGCGATGATCCGCGTCTCCGGCGCCCGCGGTGACGGCTCGACACACCTGGAGAACCGGATCGGCGAACCCGCCGCCAATCCCTACCTGTACCTGGCGTCGCAGTTGATCAGCGGGCGTGACGGCATCGCCCGCAATCTCGATCCGGGACCGTCGGCCGACGAGGCCTATCTCGCCGATGTGCCCCTGGTGCCGGCAACGCTGGAAGATGCGTTGCGCTGCTTCGAGAGCAGCGAACTGATGCGGCGCGAACTCGGCGACGTGTTCGTCAACTACCTCACGACGGTCAAGAAGAGCGAGGTCGCCCGATTCAACGCCGCGGTGACCGACTGGGAACAGCGCGAATACTTCGAAGTCTTCTGAGCATGGCGCTCAATGTCATCGCCGAGCATCGTGAATCCGAGCCGGGACCGCAGACGATCACGGTGGCCGCGGCGCAGTTGGGCGGGCCGTGGCTCAAGCCCGCCGCGCGACTGGCCCGCATCGCGGACGCGGCGTGGGTCGCCTCCGCCGCGGGTGCCACGCTGATCGCCTATCCGGAAACCTACCTGTCCGGATACCCGTTCTGGCCGCCCCGCACCGACGGTGCCCTTTTCGACAGCGCCGACCAAAAAGACTGCTACGCGTACTATCTCGATTCCGCCGTGGAGATCGGCGGACCCGAGCAGCGGGAAATCGAAACCATCGCCGCGGATCTGGGCATCGGGATCGTGGTGGGCATCTCCGAGCGTGGCCGGGGCCTGGGGGCGGGCAGCGTGTGGTGCACCCTGTTGACCATCGATCCGGCCCGGGGTCTGGTGGGCCACCACCGCAAGCTGATCCCCACCTACGACGAACGGTTGGTCTGGGCTCAGGGTGACGGCGCCGGCCTGCGGACGCACCGGTTCGGCGCCGCCGCGGTGGGCAGCCTGAACTGCTGGGAGAACTGGATGCCGCAGGCACGCTGCGCGTTGTACGCCCAGGGTGAGACGGTGCATATCGGGTCGTGGCCCGGGTCGAGTGCGCTGACCGGCGACATCACCCGCTTCGTCGCCGCCGAGGGAAGGGTGTTCAGCATCGCCGCCTCCGGTCTGGTCACCTCCGATTCCATCCCCGATGATTTCCCGCTGGCGGCCCGACTGCGGCAGCAATCCGGGCAGATCGTCTTCGACGGGGGCAGTGCCGTCGCGGGGCCGGACGGAAAATGGCTCATTCCGCCGGTTTCTGGCATCGAGGGGGTGTTGGTGGCTGAATTGGACCTGTCCCGGGTGACGCGCGAGCGGCTGAACTTCGACGTGACCGGGCACTACGCCCGGCCGGATGTGTTCACCACCGAGGTTGACCGGACCCGCAGGGCAGCTGTGTCTTTCGTCGAGACGCCGGTCGGTGACGAGGCGAGGTCGGTGCAGTGACCACCGCAGAGCTCGTCCTTGTCCTGCAACACCAGCACGACGACAGTCCTGGAAACCTCGCGCAGTGGCTCGACGACCAGAACTTGGACTACCGCGTTGTCGACGTCGAGACCGATGGGTTCCCCGACCCCGGCCGGTACCGTGCCATCGCCGTGCTCGGCAGCAAGGAGTCGGCGTACGACCTCGACATCGACTGGATCCGAGCCGAACACGATTTCGTCGGAGCCTGCATGGCTGCCGGTACACCGGTGCTGGGCATCTGTTTCGGCGCACAGTTGTTGGCGATGCGACTCGGGGGTCGGGTGGGCCCGATGGGTAGTTCGGAGATCGGCTGGTGTGAGGTGTCCGGGCCCGCTCCCTACGGTGGCACCTGGTTCGTCTGGCACGGCGACCACATCACCGCGCCGCCGGGCAGCACGACGTTGGCCGAGACCAGCCGCTGCCTGCACGCGTACACCCACGGGGTGCATGTCGGTGTGCAGTTCCATCCGGAAGTCACGGCCGAACTCGTCGACCAGTGGATGACGACGCCATCGAGGAAGGCCGCGCTCGTCGGGGCAGGCGGGGATGCCGATGAGATCGCGCGGTGCACAACGGATCTCGCGCCGGGAGCGACCGCCGCCGCGTGGCGGCTCTACGAGTCCTTCTTCGTCAGGTCCAGGAGCGAGCGGCCGCGGTGAGTCCGTGCACCAGTGCTGTGGTGGCCGGGGTGAGCCCGTCCGGTCCGGCGACTCCGCTGCGTGGGCTGATGCCGCGCACCCGGGGCGGCAGCTCGAGTTGAGCGCCGCCGCCGCGGGCCCGGTTGACCGGGTTGTCGGGATGCAGGCCGCGTAGTTCGCGGGGGATGGCATCGAGGTCGGTGACCAGCTGATGTCCCGGTATCGACAGATGCCGGGACAGGTGTGCGGCCAGCGCGCGGTTGCCGCCGCCGGCCAACAGCTGGTTGCTGCGACCGATGCGGCCGTAACCGTGCACCGACACCACGACGTCGACGTGGTCGAGGAAGGCCGCAAGCCGCTCGGACTGCTCAGGCAGGTATCGCGCTGAGGCCAGGTGGTGCGGGTACCCGGCCGGATGGCGCACCACATAAGAGGACGCGTCGGCAGCCTCGGCGGCGCGTTCGGCGATGACGTCGGTCATCCGTTCCAGCCCGCCACCGTGGATCGCCAGGAAGCCGAAACGGGACCGCAGCGTGGCCGATTCGGTGACCTCCGGGTCGGACAGCAGCGCTGTGAGTGATTGCGGCGCTGACGCTTCCGTGCGGCGGTCGTTGTTGGGCCAGCTCGCCGGATCCCAGCGGTGCAGGAAATCGATCCAGGCCTGTGGCAACCCGTGATGCAGGGCGCCGGTGATGATCCGTTCGAGATAACCGGGACGCGGCGGGCCGGGCTCCACCCGAGGATCGATGTACACCCAAGCGTCCTGCGGGCCGTCCGCGGTGTGCACCACCAGGCGGTCGCGCCGGTAACGCACGGGCACACCCTCGGCGCTGTCCAGAGTGCTCAGGTCGCTGCCGCTGACCCGCCACAGCACGCCGTGCACCAGGGCGCCGTCCAACGGCTCGACCGTGGCCACGCCGCGTTCGTTGATGAGCCAGTCGTGATCGGTCAGCGTCGCCGGCCGTGGATCGGCGGCGTCGGGACAGCGTCGCGCCATCTGATCCACGCACAGGTTGGACCCGTACGCGAAATAGATGTGCTGCAACGCCATTCAGCCCCGCACCGTCAGATAGATCAGCACGATGTTGAGCACGATGATGATGCCGGCCACCAGCCAGCCCAGCGCGGTGGTGACCCGGTGGTTCACGTCGTCACCCATCAGGGCGCGGTCACTGGTCAGCCGCACCAGCGGGATGAGCGCGAACGGGATACCGAACGACAGCACCACTTGGGAAATCACCAGGGCGCGACTCGGGTCGACGCCGATGCCCAGGATGAGCAGTGCCGGGATCAGGGTGACCACGCGGCGCAACAGCAGCGGGTAGTTGCGCCGGAGCAGGCCGGACATGATCATCGCCCCGGCGTAGGCGCCCACCGATGTCGAGGCGAGCCCGGAGGCGAGAAGCCCGACCGCGAAGAACAGCGCGACGACGGGGCCCAGGGTGTCGGCCACCGCGGCGTGGGCGCCTTCGATCGAGTCGGTGTTGTCCATGCCCTGCAGGTTGGTGGCCGCGACGAGCAGCATGGCGAGATTCACGGCGCCGGCGATCAGCATCGCGATCCCGACGTCGATGCGGGTGATCCGCAGCATGCGACGACGGGGGGCGCCGGCCTCGGGCTGTCCGTGCCGGTCGCGGGCCAGTCCCGAATGCAGGTACACGGCGTGCGGCATGACGGTCGCGCCCAGCATGGCGGCCGCCAGCAGGACGCTCTCCGGGCCGGCGAACTGCGGGATGAGACCCCCGGCGACGGCGCTGGGTGCGGGGGGCTCGACGAACAGGCTGGTGAGGAATCCGATCGCGATGATCAGCAGCAGCCCGGTGATCACCCGCTCGAACACCTGCTGACCGCGCCGGTTCTGCAGCGCCAGCAGCAGCATCGACACCACGCCGGTGATGATCCCGCCGACCAGCAGCGGCAAATCGAAGAGCAGATGCAGGGCGATGGCGCCGCCGACGACCTCGGCGAGGTCGGTGGCCATGGCGACCGCCTCGGCCTGCAGCCAGTAGGCGATCCGGGTGGGGGTGCGGGTGTGGTCGCCGACCGACTCCGGCAGCGAGCGTCCGGTGACCAAGCCGAGCTTGGCCGACAGGTACTGCACCAGCCCCGCCATGATGTTGGCCACCAGAATGACCCACACCAACAGGAAGCCGAATTGCGCACCGGCGCTGACGTTGGCCGCGACGTTGCCGGGGTCGACGTAGGCGATGGCGGCGACGAAGGCGGGTCCGAGCAGATACCAGCCTGGCCGTACCCGTGTCTGCGTGTCCTGCGCCAACTCACCCTCTCTTCTATCCGGCACTTCGAATAGAAAAGTTAGGGTAGCCGAAACCTTCTCATGGTCACCACTCGGCCCGGCTCAACCGAGCCCGATGACGATCCCGCCGCCCCCGTAGGGCCAGCCGTAGAACGGGCCGTTGTTCATTACGGGCGGGGACGTGACGATCTGGGTGTGGCCGGACGACGCGCACTGCGTCGTCGTCGGGCCGGTCTGGACACACTTCGGTGCCGCCGATGCGGTCGGGGCGGCGAGCACCGCGACGGCGAGCAGAGCCGGCATCACATAGATGCGCATCGGGCCTCCTAGCGGCGGCCGCCACCGCCACCGTGGAAGCCACCCTCGTCGCCGCCGATGATCAGGGCGGGTCCGTAGAACTCGTCATCCCAGGGATACGGGTAGGTGGGCTCGGGTGGTGAGGCGTTGAGTTGAACGTTGCCGGGCGTGGCGCATTCGGTTGCGCCGCCGCCCATCTCGTTACCGCCGACGCTGGTGCACGACGGCAGGTTGGACGTCGAGCTGGAGTCCGGGTCGGCTGCGGCGGTAGGTGCGACCACCACGGCGCCGGCGGCCACGAGCGAAGCCAAGACGAACATTGACCGCACAGGCATCGACATAGGCAAGCCCCTCTCATCGCACTCGGGCGTTAAACCCCAGCGTACAACCCTTTCCCGGTGACCAGCGGCAAGTCCAGGGTGGTGACGACGCCGGGCGATGCCGCCACGACGGCGGGGATGGCGTTGACGACGCGAGCGGCGGTGGCCACCAGTCCGGCGTGGTTGTGGTCGCCCTTGCGGCTGCTCAGGCAGAGATCCAGCGCGTAGGACGGTTCGCCGGTCACCTCGACCCGGTACGAGCCGCCCTCCTGCGCGGGCTGGGGCCATTCCGGGCACAGGTCGTCGCGCAACCGGGTGACGTGCTCCAGGACGACGGCGGGGTGGCCCTTCACCATCCCGCGCACCTCGAAGCGCATGGCCGCGGTGCTGCCCTTCGGGATGTGGCCCGAGGCGATGTCGAAGTCCTCGGGTGCAGGGATCCGGACATGGGTCTCGGTGACCTCGTCGAGCTCGACGCCCAGACCGGCGGCGAGTTGGCGCACCACCGACCCCCAGGCCAGGCTCAGTACCCCGGGCTGCAACAGCATCGGCAGCTCGTCGAGAGACTTGCCGAAGCCCATCACGTCGAACATCACCGTGGCGCTGTCATAGGTGGCGTAGTCGACGATCTCCATGCACCGGATCTGCTCGATGGTCTGGCACGTACCCGCAAGGGCAAGGGGCAGAAGGTCATTGGCGAACCCGGGATCGATGCCATTGATGAAGATGCTCGAGCCGCCCGCTTTCGCGGCCTCCTCGATGGGGGTGATCAGTTCGGCGGGCAGCACCTGCCACGGGTACTGCAGGAACACCGCCGCACTGCCCACCACGTTGACACCGGCGGCGAGGATCCTGCGGTAGTCCTCCAGCGCCTCGGGTAACCGGTTGTCGGCCATCGCGGTGTAGACGGCGCACTCGGGTTGGGTGGCAAGGACCTCGCCGAGATCGGTGGTGGCCAGGATTCCGGTCGAGACATCCAGGCCGGCAAGCGTTCCCGCATCCTGGCCGGCCTTGGCGGCCGAGGACACCCATACCCCGGTGAGCTCATACGCCGGGTCGGTGATCAATTGGCTCAGCGCGTGCCTGCCGACGTTTCCGGTGCCGATCGCGGCGACTTTGATGGCCATCTCTTGGTGCTCCTTATAGATCCGGGATGGGCAGGTCGAGGTTGGGGAAGGTGAGACCACCGTCGACCTCGAGGGTCTTGCCGGTCAGGTAAGACCCCGCAGGTGACGCCAAATAGACTGCGGCGGCGGCGATATCGCTGGGGTCACCCAGTCTGCGCATCGGGGTGGCCTTCTCCATCGGATCGCGCAGGGCCTCGTTCGAGGCGACGATGTCCAGCGCGGAGGTGAGGATCGAGCCGGGCGCGATGGCGTTGACCCGGATGCGGGGGCACAGGTCGAGCGCGGCCAGCCTGGTGTAGTGCGCGAGCGCGGCCTTGGCGGTGCCGTAGGCGACGAAGGCGCGGCCCGCGAGCCGGCCCATGGTCGAGGTGATGTTGATGATCGAGCCGCCACCGGAATGCTCCAGCATGAGCGGCACCGCGGCCTGGGTGAGTGCATGCGCGGTGCCCACGTTGAACGTGAACGCGTCCTTGAGGTCTCTGGTGGAGGTGTTCAGCAGCGGGCCCGGCATGGTTCCGCCGACGTTGTTCACGACGATGTCTAGTTTCCCGAAGGCGCTGACCGCCTGGCCCGCGAGTTCTGCGGTGGCCTCGGGGTGCGCGAGGTCGGCCACGACGATGTGCGCCTTGCGGCCGACTGCGGCGATCTGAGCTGCAACCTCTTCGAGTTGAGCTTGCGTACGCGCCGCGATCACCACGTCCGCACCGGCTTCCGCGTAGGCGACCGCGATGGCGGCACCGAGCCCGCGTCCTGCGCCGGTGACCACCGCGACCTGATCGTCGAGCCGGAACTTGTCCAGAATCATGCCTGCCTCGTTTCTTCTCCGGCGCCACGGTAGCAAGGCGCGCAGGCCGCCGGGGCAGCTTTCTGTAACACGTTCTAATTATGTCGGCGGCTGTC
>JAHFVC010000073.1 GCA_023264765.1 Mycobacterium sp.
AGCAACCTGGCCCGGTTCGACGCCATGCGCTACGGCCTGCGGGTCGGCGACGACGGCACGCACAGCGCCGAGGAGGTCATGGCACTGACCCGGGCCGCCGGTTTCGGGCCGGAGGTCAAGCGCCGCATCATGATCGGCACCTACGTGCTGTCGGCGGGCTACTACGACGCCTATTACAACCAGGCGCAGAAGGTCCGCACTCTCATCGCCCGCGATCTGGACCGCGCCTACGAGCAGGTCGACGTGCTCGCCACACCCGCCACTCCGTCCACCGCGTTCCGGCTGGGGGAGAAGGTCGACGACCCGCTGGCGATGTACCTGTTCGACCTGTGCACCCTGCCGCTGAACCTGGCGGGGCATTGCGGCATGTCGGTGCCCTCGGGATTGTCGGCAGACGACGGACTGCCGGTCGGACTGCAGATCATGGCGCCCGCGCTGGCCGATGATCGGCTCTACCGGGTGGGTGCGGCCTATGAGGCGGCCCGCGGATCGCTGCCGACCGCGCTGTAACCGGGTTAGATAGGCGGCATGCGTATTGGCGTGCTGACTGGTGGAGGTGACTGTCCCGGCCTGAACGCCGTGATCCGTGCGGTGGTGCGGACGTGCGATCAGCGTTACGGCTCGTCGGTGGTGGGCTTCCTGGACGGCTGGCGAGGTCTGTTGGAGGACCGCCGCATCCAGCTGGCCAACGACGACCGCAACGACCGGCTACTGGCCAAGGGCGGCACCGTGCTGGGCACCGCGCGGGTCAACCCCGACAAACTGCGGGCCGGTCTTGACCAGATCAAGCAGACCATGGAGGACAACGGCATCGATGTCCTCATCCCGATCGGCGGGGAGGGCACGCTGACCGCGGCGCACTGGCTGTCCGAGGAGAACGTGCCCGTGGTCGGGGTCCCGAAGACCATCGACAACGACATCGACTGCACCGACGTGACATTCGGCCACGACACCGCACTCCAGGTGGCGACCGAAGCGATAGACCGGCTGCATTCCACCGCGGAATCGCACCAGCGCGTCATGCTGGTCGAGGTGATGGGCCGCCACGCCGGGTGGATCGCACTCAACGCCGGTATCGCCAGCGGCGCGCACATGACGCTGATCCCCGAGCAGCCTTTCGACGTGGAAGAGGTGTGCCGGCTGGTCAAGAAGCGCTTCCAGCACGGGTCCTCGCATTTCATCTGCGTGGTCGCCGAGGGCGCCAAACCGGCCGAGGGCACCATGCAGTTGCGCCAGGGCGGCATGGACGAGTTCGGTCACGAGAAGTTCACCGGGGTGGCCCAGCAGCTGGCCCTGGAGGTGGAGAAGCGGATCAAGAAGGACGTCCGGGTCACGGTGCTGGGCCACGTGCAGCGCGGCGGCACCCCGACGGCCTACGACCGGGTGCTGGCCACCCGGTTCGGGGTGAACGCCGCCGACGCCGCTCATGCCGGAGAGTTCGGGATGATGGTGTCGTTGCGCGGGCAGGACATCGGGCGGGTGCCGCTGGCCGACGCGGTCCAGCAGCTCAAGCTGGTGCCGCAGACCCGCTACGACGACGCCGCGGAGTTCTTCGGCTAGCGGTACGCGGCGGGCAGGGGCATGTCCAGTGTGGCCAGCACCGAACGCAGCCGGGAAGGGTAGTCGGTGATGATGCCGTCGACCCCGGCGGCGATCTGGGCCCGCATGGCCTCGGCTTCGTTGACCGTCCAGGGAATCACCTTCAGCCCCAAGGCGTGTGCGCGGTCGACGAACGCCGTGTCGACCAGGGTGTACTGGGGCGACAGAATGTTCGCGCCGACCGACATCGCCCCGATGATCGGGTCGGTGACCGCCGCTGGATTCACTCCGGCCGTCCACGCCGAGTCGGGCACCCAGGTGGTCTCGTCCCAGAGCGCGACCAACGGGATGCCTGGAACCTGGCGGCGGACCAACGGCAGTGTGCGCCAGTCGAAACTCTGGATCTCCACCTTGTCGGTCTTGTTCGCCGCCCGCACGGCGGCCAGGATCACGTCGACGAATTGTTCTGGGGCGGCGGATGTTTCGGGCTTGTCGGCTTCGATCTTGGTCTCGATGTTGTAGCGGACGCCCGCGTGACGCGCGTCGACGAGGGCGAAGACCTGATCCAGGGTGGCCATCTTGTTGCCGGACACCACCTCGGCGCCGGGGAAACCGCTGAGCAGCTTGCCGCAGTCCAGCGTGCGCAGCTGCGCCAGCGTGAGGTCGTGGACGAGCCTGCCGACGTACGGGTACTGCGGGTCACCGGGAAACGCGGGCCCGGTGTCGGAACACTTGTCGGCCTGGACCGTCGGATCGTGCCACACCATGGGTGCGGCGTCCTTGGAGAGCACGACGTCGAGTTCCAGGGTGGTGACGCCGAGTTCGATGGCCTTGGTGAAGGCGCGCAGCGACTCCTCGGTGGTCTCGCCCCGGCCGCCGCGGTGGGCCTGCAGGTCGAAACCGTCGGGAGCGGCGGAGGCGACGGGCGCAGCGGTCAGGGTGAACACGGCCAACAGGGCACCGAGGCGGGCGAGCATGTGCGGACGCTAACCGGGCCAGGGAAATGGCCGGTGAACGGCAACTAGGATCAACGCCATGTCTGTCGATACCGCCGACCTCCTCGACTACGACGAGGTCCTCGCCGCGTTCGACCCCGTCATGGGGATGGAGGTGCACGTCGAGCTGTCGACCGCCACCAAGATGTTCTGCGGCTGCGCCAACGAGTTCGGCGCCGAGCCCAACACCCAGGTGTGCCCGGTGTGCCTGGGCCTGCCCGGTGCGCTGCCCGTGCTCAACGAATCCGCCGTCGAGGCGGCCATCCGCATCGGTCTGGCGCTGAACTGTTCCATCGCGCCGTGGGGCCGGTTCGCGCGGAAGAACTACTTCTACCCGGATCAGCCGAAGAACTACCAGATCTCGCAGTACGACGAGCCGATCGCCGTCGACGGGTACCTCGACGTCCCGCTGGACGACGGCACCACCTTTCGGGTCGAGATCGAACGCGCGCACATGGAGGAGGACACCGGCAAGCTGACCCACCTGGGCAGCGACACCGGCCGGATCTCCGGGGCCACCACCTCGCTGGCCGACTTCAACCGGGCCGGCGTGCCGCTGGTCGAGATCGTCACCAGGCCCATCGAGGGCACCGGCGAGCGGGCACCCGAGATCGCCCGCGCCTATGTCACCGCGCTGCGCGATCTGCTGCGCGGCCTCGGCGTCTCCGATGTGCGGATGGATCAGGGGTCGATGCGCTGCGATTCGAACGTGTCGCTGAAACCCAAGGGCGACAGCGAGTTCGGTACCCGGACCGAGACCAAGAACGTCAACTCGCTCAAGAGCGTCGAGGTGGCGGTGCGCTACGAGATGCGCCGTCAGGCCGCGGTGCTGACCGCGGGCGGCACGGTCACGCAGGAGACCAGGCACTTCCAGGAGGTCGGGTACACGACGGCCGGGCGCAGCAAGGAGACCGCGCAGGACTACCGGTACTTCCCGGAACCGGACCTGGAGCCGGTCGCGCCCAGCGCCGAGTTGGTGGAACGGCTGCGTGGCACCATTCCCGAGCTCCCGTGGCTGGCGCGCAAGCGAATTCAGGACGAGTGGGGCATCTCCGACGAGGTGATGCGCGACCTGGTGAACAACGGCGCCATCGATCTGGTCGCCGCCACCGTCGCGCACGGTGCCTCCAGTGAGGCCGCGCGCGCCTGGTGGGGCAACTTCCTGGTGCAGAAGGCCAACGAAACCGGCGTGGAACTGGACGCCCTGGCGATCACACCCGAGCAGGTCGCCGCGGTGGTCAAACTGGTCGATGACGGCAAGCTGTCGAACAAGTTGGCCCGCCAGGTGATCGAGGGCGTGCTGGCCGGCGAGGGTGAGCCAGAGCAGGTCATGAACGACCGCGGGCTCGTCGTGGTGCGGGACGACTCGCTGATCCAGGCCGCCATCGACGAAGCTCTCGCGGCTCAACCCGATATCGCGGAGAAGATCCGGGGCGGCAAGGTGCAGGCCGCGGGCGCGATCGTCGGTGCGGTGATGAAGGCCACGAAGGGTCAGGCCGACGCCGCGCGGGTGCGCGAACTGGTGATCGCCGCCTGCAGCTCGTAGCGCAGACACCCGCTCGCAACCGTCGGCCACCGGGACCGGGCGCAAAGATTTCGCCCGAAGGCCTGTGAAAGATGAGACTATTGAGGCTTCAATAGTGGCGTCGGGGCCGTCGTGCTGGGAGTTTGATCATGCGTAAAGCCGGTCGGGTCGGAACCCTGGCGGTAGCGATGGGTATCGGCATGGCGTCGGCCACGGGCCTCGCGTCGGCCGACCCCGACGCCGGTGGCGACGCGGGGGCGACGCCACATTCTTCGGCCAGTTCATCGACCGGTTCGCAGGGCGCCGGGTCCGCGGCCGACGCGAAGAAGGCCGAGAAGAAGACGGGGAAGGTCTCTCCGAAGAAGAAGCCCGCAGGGAAGAAGGCCACCGAGAAGGCCGCGGACGCCGCCCAACAGGACACGGAGCCCGCTGCCACCGACCCGGCGCCTTCGGCTCAGGAACCGCCGACCGAGACCGAAACCACGCCATCGACGCAGACGCCGGTGACGAGTCCGACCACCACCGAGGCGCAGGCCCCGGCCGCGCGTGCCGTGAAACCCAGGACGGCGAAGCCGGCCAAGGTTTCGGCCACCGCCGCCACCAGGGAGGCCGTCCCGGCCAAGCCCGTCGCGCCGGCCCAGCCCGAGGCCGCGAAAGTGTCGCTCCGCACCAGCATCGACGCCGCACCGGCCACCACAACCGCTACGGCCACCACGACCGCTATGGCCGCGGTCACCTCGACGAAGGTGACGGCTTCGAGCGCGCCACCGCTGGTGGTGGCCGTGAAAGCCGTCGGCGCAGCGGTGCAGAAGGCCCTCACCCCGGTCATGGCGGCGTTCGGCCTGACTCCGCGCGCCGCCGACGCGCCCGCACCCGCGGGCGGCATGGCCGCCGTGGTGGCGATGCTGGGCTGGGCGACCCGCAGGGAGACCACCCAACAGAGCACCGTGGCCAGCACCGACGTGGTGGCCACGGCACAAGCTCTGGCCGCCGTGACGTCGGTTCCGAAGACCACCTGGGTGGCCTGGCTCACCGGTTCGGGCAGCATCAACGACACGATGGACCGGTTCGGGATCTACGGCACCGACCTGGGCATCATGTGGGACAACGGCGTCACCGGCGACGATCCGTCCACCCCGATCGTCGAACAGCACCAGATCCTGATCGCGTTCGGGGACACCTTCACCAATGCCGCGATGACGACCGGATGGCGCAACAACGTGCTGTTGCGGACCGCTGACAACGTGCTGTCCAACGGCATCTCCATCCCGGACGGCATCGTCGACAGGCCGGGTATCCCCGACGGCGCCTACAGCGGCTCGCCGATGAGTCTGACCGTCGCCGACTACGCGCGCGAGATCATCGGCAAGTATCCGTATTCCAAGGCCACCCAGGTGACGATCATCCCGACGGGAGCCATCTCGGTCGCCGGGGCGGGCGTCAATGGAGCTACGCGGCAATACATTTCGATCATGTCCATCAAATCGTGGGACTCGCCAGGTGCCTGGACCACGAACTACTCGGCCATCGCCTACTCCGACGACAACGGCCAGAATTGGTCTGTCGTGCCGAAATCCTCGGTGCGGTCGGCCGGTTCGGGCCGCTCGACGGTGGGCTACAAGTACGGCGACTACAAATTCCAGATGGTGAACTTCGTTCGCCCGCCGGAAGGCTCCGCCGACGCCGCCGCCGGGTATCTCTACGCCTACGGGACGCCCTCTGGACGCAATGGGACCGTGTACCTGTCACGGGTCAAGGAAGCCGACATCCTGACGGTGAGCAAGTACCAGTACTGGACCGGCAAGAGCTGGGTGACCAACGACGCGTCCAAGGCCGCACCCGTGCTGCCGGGCAAGACGACCAGCGGCTTGTTCGGCTTCTTCAAGAAGACGACGTACCCGAGCGCCGGCGAACTGTCGGTGCAGTACAACACGTACCTGAACAAGTACGTGATGCTCTACACCGACAGCAACAACAATGTTCAGCTGCGGACGGCGGATTCACCGGCCGGGTCGTGGTCGTCGCCGACGACTCTGGTGACCTCCACGCAGTATCCGGGGTTGTACGCGCCCATGATCCACCCGTGGTCGGGCACCGATCTGTTGGAGAAGACCGACGGTAGCCCGGAGGATCCGCAGTACCTGTACTGGAACATGTCGCTTTGGGGCAACTACAACGTTGCGGTGATGAAGACCGATCTGAGCGCGCTCAACCTGGTCGCGGTCTAGCGTGACGCGGTGGGCCCTCGGGCTGGCCGTGTTCGCCGTCGCTGCTGCGCCCGTGGCCTCCGCCGCGCCGTCTGCGGGTGCGTCCTGCCCCGCGGACTGGACCGACGTGTTCAGCTCCGACGGAACGGCTTTCATCGAATGCCACGGCGGTTCGTGGCAGTCGGTGGCCGAACCGTTCGCACCGGGGGACCGCTGGGTGAGTTTCCCTGGGCCGGGTCTGACGCTGAGCGGGCAGGGGCGGCGCAACCCGCAGATCCTGTCGGGCCAGTGGACGGCGACCCCGATGGACGCAGGCAAGGTGTGCAGTGCCGAGCAGACCGCGGTCACCGACGCCGGGCTCGCGGCGCCGACGGTGCTGACCGGTCAGCCCGGCGCGGTGTCGACGTTCGAAGTGGTGCCGGCGCTGTTCACGATCACGCTGAGCGGGCCGTGCGTGTGGGAGCGGGTCGGCTGAGGATCAGGTCTTGTCGGCGTTGCTGCGCGGGAAGCCGCCACCGGACGGGAACAGCGGGAAGACCACGTCGTCGAGCTTTTCGGCGTCACCGGAGGTCTTGTTGATGGTGCCACCCCAGACGTTGCCGTCCGGGGACACCGCGAGACCCCACGCGTGGCCGTGCTGGTCCTGGCGCACCACCTCGGGTTCGCCGGTGACCGCACCGGTGTCGGGTGCCATCCGCACGGCCACGGTCTGTTTGGTGTTCACCAGGTTGACCAGGACGGCGCCGTCGAGTGCCGCGCAGCCCGCCACTCCGGGACGGTCCGGCCAGGACCACACCGTGGAAACCTTGGAGTCCTTGGTGATCTTCTGCAGGCGGTCCGCCGTCGGGGTCCGGTCGGTGACGTACAGCGACCCGTCGGCCTGATCGATGCACATCGACCCGGCCCCACCCATTCCGGACAGCGCGGTGGTCGGCGGGGCCTGCTCGACGGTGGTGGGCTGCTCGATGCGCAGGATCTTGCCGGCCAGTGAGGCCGGGTCATTGGCCAGCGCCGGGTTGCCCGCGTCACCGGTCTGCACCACCAGCGTCGTCGGGCTGGTGAAGATCAACGAACCCGCATTGCCGGTCGCGCCCTTGGGGATTCCGGTCAGCAGCGGCTTAGGCACATCACCGTCGGCGATGCGGATCACCCGGTTGTCGGTCGGCGTGCTGACGTAGGCGTACATCAGCCGGTCCTGGGTATAGGTGGGAGACAACACGATGTCCAGCAGGCCACCGTCGCCGGATGGGTCGACCGGCAGGACGACCTTGACCTTCGGTTCGGCCTTCGTCGACACGGTCTTGACCGCGCCCGTGGTGCGTTCGGCCACCAAGGCGGACTGGCTGTCGGGCAGCATGATCAGGCCGCTGGTGCTCTCCAGGCAGCCCTGCATGACGCCCGGCGCCGGGCATTCCTTGGGGAACGGGGTGCCGGGCAGCGGCGGGGGAGGCGGCGGCGACGACGAAGGCGGGGCCTCCATCTGCGGCTCGGTGGTGAACGGCTGCGACTGGGCGTCGTCGAAGCGGGCGCAGCCCACGGCTGCTGTCATCACCGTGCACAGCACCGCAACGCCTCGAAGCGCCGTCAGCGTCGGGCCGCCCAATCTCATGCAGGCCAGACTACGGATGAATTCTCGGGGCGTGCCACGAAGGTGCCCGTCGCGCCCCATCTCTCACATCAGCACCGTGTCACGACTCTGCAACAGTGTGAATACGTGCAGGTTTGTGACGCGCCAATCCAGGGTTGCGGCGTGTTCTGCATTTACCCTGGCAATCGTGACCGCTGAACCTCATGGAGTGACCGACTGGCAACGGCCTGCGTCGGCGCGGCTGGTCGACCCCGAAGACGACCTTCCTTCGTCGACCTACGGCGGCGATTTCGAGACCACCGCCATTCCGCGGTATGACACCGATGGGTCCGCCAAGCCGGAGCAATCCGGCTACGCGCTGCTCGGTGACCCCGAGCCGCTGCCCTACGTATCTCCTGCGGTGGCGAACCCGTATGCGGCCGCACCGCCGGCGGTCCCGACCGAGGTCGGGCCGCACGACGCCGACCAGCGCATTCGCGCGGCCGGCCGGCGCGGTACCACCGACTTGGGCCTGTTCCTGCTGCGTGCCGGGTTGGGTGTGCTGCTGGTCATCCACGGACTGCAGAAGGCGTTCGGCTGGTGGGGTGGCGCGGGCCTCGGCGGTTTCGAGGGCTCGCTGGCCGACCTGGGTTATCAGCACGCCGGTTTGATCACCTACGTCGCTGCGGGTGCGCAGATCGGCGCCGGCGTGCTGCTGGTACTCGGGCTCTTCACGCCGGTGGCCGCTGCGGCCGCGCTGGCGTACCTGATCAACGCGTTGTTGGCGTCCATCGCGGCGGCACCCGATCACAGTTTCGTCAGCTTCGTGATCCCGTCGGGCCATGAGCATCAGGTGACTCTGGTGCTGGTCGCCGCGGCGCTGACGCTGACCGGACCCGGTCGCTACGGCCTGGATGCCGGGCGTGGTTGGGCGCGCCGTCCCTTTGTCGGATCGTTCCTGGCGCTGCTGCTGGGTATCGGTGTCGGCGTGGGGTTCTGGATCCTGCTCAACGGCGCCAACCCCATCGGATAGCTACTCGTACGGGTTGGGCACCCGGCCGCCGCTGGCCGAGTTGAGCAACGGCAGCGTCGAGAAGGTCACTGCCGGCAGCACGATCTCGCTGCCGTCGGTCAGGTGTGCCCGCGCCCATGAACTCTTGGTGAAGCGCAGACCGTCGATCTCTTCCCAGCGCACGGTGCGGCCGCCCAGTAGCGTGCGGACGCTCACCTGCTCCCGATCTGCCACCGTGCGGTACCGGAAGATGGCCGCCGACAACAGGATCGGGATGATCAGCAGGACCGCGGCGTAACCCGGCCAGGCGAAGATCAAGGCCAGCAGGCCCAGGGTGCAGAAACCCACCCCGAAGTAGGCCATCGGGGAGATGCGGATGACGACGTCGGCCTGCGCACGAGCGGAACTCACCACGCCATCTTCGCACTGCGGCGCGCCGGCGTTGTCGCGGTGCCGAGGCAATTTGACCTTTGACCAGTGTGCGGGCTACCGTCGGTTGTTATGCAGAAGCCCGAGATTCTCGTAGTACTTGGTTGGCGCGTTGATGCCGCGCTGGCCCTCATTCGGGCATAGCACACAGCATCGACGCGCCAACCCTCGTACAGCGGCTTCCGCTGACGGGGGTTTTTTGTTGCCCAAGAAGCAGATCCGACACAGCTGAACCCCAGATTCCGACGACGAAGAGGACACCGTGAGCGCTCCCACAACGCGGCCCCCCGAATCCGCCCAGCGCGAGAAGGCACCCGCGATCAAGCCCGCCCCGCAGCCGAAACATGTTGCGCCCGTTGAACTCACCGGCGCCCAGTCGGTGGTGCGTTCGCTGGAGGAGATCGGCGTCGAGGTGATCTTCGGTATCCCCGGCGGCGCGGTGCTGCCGGTGTACGACCCGCTGTATGACTCGCAGAAGCTGCGGCACGTGCTGGTCCGCCACGAACAGGGCGCCGGCCACGCCGCCAGCGGCTACGCACACGCCACCGGCAAGGTCGGTGTGATGATGGCCACCTCGGGCCCCGGTGCCACCAACCTGGTGACTCCGCTGGCCGACGCGCAGATGGATTCCATCCCGGTGGTCGCCATCACCGGTCAGGTCGGCCGTGCCCTGATCGGCACCGATGCCTTCCAAGAGGCCGACATCACCGGCATGACCATGCCGATCACCAAGCACAACTTCCTGGTCCGCAACGGCGACGACATCGCCCGGGTGATCGCCGAGGCGTTCCACATCGCTGCGTCCGGACGTCTCGGCGCGGTGCTCGTCGACATCCCGAAGGACATCCTGCAGGGCCAGTGCACCTTCGCCTGGCCGCCGGTGATGGATCTGCCCGGCTACAAGCCGAACACCAAGCCGCACAGCAGGCAGGTGCGCGAGGCCGCCAAGCTGATCGCCGAATCCCGCAAGCCGGTGCTCTACGTCGGTGGTGGCGTCATCCGCGGCGAGGCCACCGCCGAGCTGATGGATCTGGCCGAGCTGACCGGGATCCCGGTGGTCACCACGCTGATGGCGCGCGGCGCCTTCCCGGACAGCCACCCCCAGCACATGGGCATGCCCGGAATGCACGGCAGTGTGTCGGCCGTGGCCGCCCTGCAGAAGGCCGACCTGCTGATCGCCCTGGGCACCCGCTTCGATGACCGCGTCACCGGCAAACTGGATTCGTTCGCGCCCGGCGCCAAGGTCATCCACGCCGACATCGATCCCGCCGAGATCGGCAAGAATCGGCACGCCGACGTGCCGATCGTCGGTGACGTGCGCAACGTCCTCACCGATCTGCTGGAGGTCCTGCGCCGCGACGGCACCACCGCGGCGTCGCTGAAGCTGGACAACTGGTGGGAGTACCTGTCGAGCATCAAGGCGACCTACCCGCTGAGCTACGGCCCGCAGAGCGACGGCAGCCTGAGCCCCGAGTTCGTCATCGAGAAGCTGGGCCAGCTCGCCGGACCCGAGGCGCTCTACGTCGCGGGCGTCGGTCAGCACCAGATGTGGGCCGCGCAGTTCGTGAAGTACGAGAACCCCAAGACCTGGCTGAACTCCGGGGGACTTGGCACCATGGGCTACGCCGTGCCGGCCGCCATGGGCGCCAAGTTCGGCAGGCCCGAGGCCGAGGTGTGGGCCATCGACGGTGACGGCTGCTTCCAGATGACCAATCAGGAACTGGCCACCTGCGCCATCGAGGGAGCGCCCATCAAGGTCGCGCTGATCAACAACGGCAACCTGGGCATGGTCCGGCAGTGGCAGACGCTGTTCTACGAGAAGCGCTACAGCCAGACCGACCTGTCCACGCACAGCCACCGGATCCCCGACTTCCTGAAGCTGGCCGAGGCACTCGGTTGCGTCGGATTGCGGTGCGAGCGCCCCGAAGACGTCGAGGACGTGATCAACCAGGCCCGGGCCATCAACGACCGGCCGGTGGTCATCGACTTCGTGGTGGGCGCGGATGCGCAGGTGTGGCCGATGGTCGCTGCCGGCACGAGCAACGACGAGATCCAGGCGGCGCGCGGTATCCGCCCGCTGTTCGACTCCGAAGAAGGGCATGCCTGATGACCGTCACCACGCACACCCTGTCGGTGCTCGTCGAGGACAAGCCCGGTGTTCTGGCCCGCGTCGCCTCGCTGTTCTCCCGGCGCGGCTTCAACATCCAGAGCCTCGCCGTCGGCGCGACGGAGCAGAAGCACCTGTCCCGGATGACCATCGTCGTCCAGGTCGAGGATTTCCCCCTTGAGCAGGTCACCAAGCAGCTCAACAAGCTGATCAACGTGATCAAGATCGTCGAACAGGACGAGGAACAGTCGGTCTCCAGAGAGCTCGCGTTGATCAAGGTGCGCACCGACGCGGCGACGCGTAGCCAGGTGATTGAGGCGGTCAACCTGTTCCGTGCCAAGGTTGTGGACGTGTCCACCGAGTCCCTGACGATCGAGGCCACCGGCACCCCTGCCAAACTGGAGGCATTCCTGCGGGTTCTGGAGCCCTACGGGATCCGTGAGATCGTGCAGTCCGGCATTGTGTCGCTCTCGCGTGGGCCGCGCGGTATCGGTACCGCCAAATAGCTTCAACGAACGACCAAGAGACAAAAGGTAAAGGAAAAATCAGTGGCAATCGAACTGTTCTACGACGCTGACGCGGATCTGTCGATCATCCAGGGCCGCAAGGTCGCGGTGATCGGCTACGGCAGCCAGGGCCATGCCCATTCGCTGTCCCTGCGCGACTCGGGTGTGCAGGTCAAGGTCGGTCTGAAAGAGGGCTCGAAGTCCCGCGTCAAGGTCGAGGAGCAGGGCCTGGAGGTCGACACTCCGGCCGAGGTCGCCAAGTGGGCCGACGTCATCATGCTGTTGGCGCCCGACACCGCGCAGGCCGAGATCTTCCGTAATGACATCGAGCCCAACCTCGAAGACGGCAACGCGCTGTTCTTCGGCCACGGCCTGAACATCCACTTCGGTCTGATCAAGCCGCCGGCCAACGTCACCGTCGGCATGGTCGCCCCCAAGGGCCCCGGCCACCTGGTGCGTCGGCAGTTCGTCGACGGCAAGGGCGTGCCCGCGCTGATCGCCGTCGACCAGGATCCCAAGGGTGAGGGCCAGGCCCTGGCGCTGTCCTACGCCTCGGCCATCGGTGGCGGTCGCGCCGGCGTCATCAAGACGACGTTCAAGGAAGAGACCGAGACCGACCTGTTCGGTGAGCAGGCCGTGCTGTGCGGTGGCACCGAGGAACTGGTCAAGACCGGTTTCGAGGTCATGGTCGAGGCCGGCTACGCCCCCGAGATGGCCTACTTCGAGGTGCTGCACGAGCTCAAGCTGATCGTCGACCTGATGTACGAGGGTGGCATCGCCCGGATGAACTACTCGGTGTCCGACACCGCCGAGTTCGGTGGCTATCTGTCGGGCCCGCGCGTCATCGACGCCGACACCAAGAAGCGCATGCAGGACATCCTCAAGGACATCCAGGACGGCACCTTCGTCAAGCGCCTCGTCGCCAACGTCGAGGGCGGAAACAAGGAGCTCGAAGGCCTGCGCAAGGAGAACGCCGAGCACCCGATCGAGGTCACCGGCAAGAAGCTGCGCGACCTGATGAGCTGGGTCGACCGGCCGATCACCGAGACCGCCTAGTCAGACGCCCACTGGCCAGTTATTGCACGCAACTTTCGAAAAAGCGTGCAGTAACTGGCCTTTCGGCGTTCAAGGGGTGGCTTCGTGCCCGTCCCGGCCCTTGGTGCGGCGGTCCTCTTTCATCTCTGCCTCGAAAACGTGACGCTTGCCGGCCAGCAGTTCGTCGCGGACCCGCTTCTCGTGCTCGCGCAACAGTGACCAGTAGTCGTCGTCGAACTCCTCGACGACCTGGAAGGTCCAGCGGCCGCGGATGACGTTGCGCCCGACCATGTCCTCGGTCAATCGGTCGGCGATGTCGCGGTGCCCGGCCGCGCGCAAGGCGTCGGCAGCATCGCCCAGCAGGAGATCGGCGTGACCCATCAATTGATGGAACGAGTACAGGTGGCCGCGTGCCCGTTCGACGTACTCCAACGCCTCGGACACCTTCCCGACGGCTTCGACCGTCTCGTCACTGACGCCGTCGGGCCGGGCGTGCGCGTCGTCGAGAGCACTCACCAGGGGAGAATACCCACGATCGTGGTCGCGCTCACGGAGCCAGGGCCGGCATTTCCCTGATCCCGAATTCGTGTCGCAGCACCGTGCGCGCCGCGTAGTACCCGGCCATCCCGTGCACGCCACCACCGGGCGGGGTGGCCGACGAGCACAGATACGCCTTGGGAATCGGTGTGCTCCACGGATCCAGTCGGGGCGTGGGGCCGGCCAACGCGCTGATCATGTTGTTGCCGCCCACCCCGATATCGCCGCCGACCAGATTGGCGTTGTGGTCGGCCAGTCGTGATGCGGGCACGCTGCGCGCGGCGACGACGAGATCGCGGAAACCCGGGGCGAATCGCTCGAAGATGGCCGTCACCGCATCGGTCATATCGCGCGACGAGCCATGCGGCACATGGGCATACGTCCAGAGTGGACGACGGCCTGCGGCGTCGATCCGGCTCGGGTCGGCGATGTGGGGCAGCGCCGCCAGCACCATCGGCCAGTCGGCGTGCCGGCCCGCGGCGATCTCGGCCTCGGCCGAGGCCATGTGCGCGCGACTGCCACCGAGGTGCAGCGTCGGGGCCTGGGCCAGTCGGGCATCGCTCCAGGGAATTTCGCCGGACAGCACGAAGTCGATCTTCGCCACGCCCGGCCCGTACCGGTAGCCCTGCAGCGCCTTGGCATATCCCGACGGGAGCGCGCCACCGTAGATGGACAACAGCGCGGTCGGGGCGGTGTCGTAGAGCACCACGCCGGGCGGCGGGGAGCTGACCTCTTCGCCGAGCACCAGTTCGCCGCCGTGGTCGAGCAGGTCGGCCAGCAGCGCATCGGGGATGGCTTGTGATCCACCCACCGGGATGGCCCAGCCCACAGCGTGCCCCAGCGTGCCCAGCATCAGCCCGGCGCCGCTGGACACCAGGGACGGCATCTGCGAAATCGTATGCGCGGCAACCCCACTGAACAGGGCGCGAGCGTCCTCGCCCTGCAGCGCGCCCCACAGTGGACTGCCCTGGGCGAGCAGACGCGGACCGACCTTGAGCGCCGCCGCCACCGGGGGCACCGATCGCTTGTCGCCGAGGATCAGCCGCACCACCGCATCCCAGTCGTCGACCAGGGGCCCGAGCAGGCGACGCCACGACGCACCGTGTTCCAGTTCGGCGCAGGTGCGTTCGATGTCGCGGTAGCCGATCGCAGCCGGGCTGTCGGGCAGTGGGTTGGCGTAGGAGATCTCCGGCACGGCGAGATCGACACCGCGCGCGGTCAGATCGTAGGCGGCGAAGAACGGCGAGGCCAGCGCCAGCGGATGCACCGCCGAGCAGATGTCGTGGGTGACGTCCGGGTATTCGGGGTCGGGCAGTGTGCGTGCGCCGCCACCCGGGGTGGGCTGTGCCTCGATGACACGCACCGCGAGCCCGGCCCTGGCCAGGATCACGGCGGCCGTCAGGCCGTTGGGTCCACTCCCGACAATCGTGATGTCCACCGGTTCAGTACACCGCACGCGGTGCGGGCGTGGTGGCCGCCACACACTATCCTGACCCGCGTGAGTCTTCCCGTTGTACTGATCGCCGACAAACTCGCCGAATCGACCGTCGCCGCCCTCGGCGACCAGGTGGAGGTCCGCTGGGTGGACGGCCCGGACCGGCCGAAGCTGCTGGCCGCAGTGGTCGACGCCGACGCCCTGCTGGTCCGTTCCGCCACCACCGTCGACGCCGAGGTGCTGGCCGCGGCGCCCAAACTCAAGATCGTCGCCCGCGCGGGCGTGGGTCTGGACAACGTCGATGTCGACGCGGCCACCGCTCGCGGGGTGCTGGTGGTCAACGCCCCGACCTCCAACATCCACAGCGCCGCCGAGCACGCGCTGGCCCTGCTGCTCTCCGCCGCCCGCCAGATCCCGGCCGCCGACGCCACGCTGCGCGAGCACACCTGGAAGCGGTCGTCGTTCTCGGGCACCGAGATCTTCGGCAAGACGGTCGGCGTCGTCGGCCTGGGCCGGATCGGCCAGCTGGTCGCGCAGCGCCTCGCCGCATTCGGCGCCCACGTCACCGCGTATGACCCCTACGTCTCGCAGGCCCGCGCCGCGCAGCTCGGTATCGAGTTGCTGGCGCTGGACGAGCTGCTCGGGCGTGCCGATTTCATCTCGGTGCACCTGCCCAAGACCAAGGAGACCGCCGGTCTGCTCGGCAAGGAGAATCTGGCCAAGACCAAGCCCGGCGTCATCATCGTCAACGCGGCCCGTGGTGGCCTGATCGACGAGCAGGCGCTGGCCGACGCCATCACCAGCGGGCACGTGCGTGCCGCCGGTCTGGACGTGTTCGCCACCGAACCGTGCACCGACAGCCCGCTGTTCGAACTGCCCCAGGTGGTCGTCACCCCGCACCTCGGTGCGTCGACCGAGGAAGCCCAGGACCGGGCAGGCACCGACGTGGCGGCCAGCGTGAAACTGGCCCTGGCAGGCGAGTTCGTGCCCGACGCCGTCAATGTCGGTGGCGGCGCGGTCGGTGAGGAAGTGGCGCCGTGGCTGGACCTGGTGCGCAAGCTCGGCCTGCTGGTCGGTTCGCTGTCCGACGCCGCTCCGGTTTCGCTGAGCGTGCAGGTGCGCGGTGAGCTCGCCTCCGAAGAGGTTGAGGTGCTGAAGCTTTCGGCGCTGCGGGGCCTGTTCTCCGCCGTCGTCGACGAGCAGGTCACCTTCGTCAACGCCCCGGCGCTGGCCAAGGATCGCGGTGTGGCCGCCGACATCTCGACCGCCACGGAGAGCCCCAACCATCGCAGCGTCGTCGACGTGCGCGCCGTGTACGCCGACGGCAGCTCGTTCAATGTGGCGGGCACGCTGTCCGGTCCGCAACAGGTGCAGAAGCTGGTACAGATCAACGGGCGCAACTTCGACCTGCGCGCCGAGGGCTACAACCTGGTGGTCAACTACAGCGATCAGCCCGGCGCGCTCGGCAAGATCGGTACCGAGCTCGGCGGGTCGGATGTGAACATTCTGGCCGCCCAGCTGAGCCAGGACTCCGGCGGTGACAGCGCGACCATCATCCTGCGCCTGGACACCGATGTCCCCGAAAACGTGCGCGCCGCGATCGCCGAGGCGGTCGGTGCCACCACACTGGAAGTGGTTGACCTGTCGTGAAACTAGCTGTCATCGCCGGCGACGGTATCGGTCCCGAGGTCATCGACGAGGCACTCAAGGTGCTCGACGCCGTGCTGCCGGGCGTCGACCGCACCGAGTACGACCTGGGCGCGCGGCGCTACCACGCCACGGGCGAGCTGCTCACCGCGGAGACCATCGAAGAGCTGAAGGGCTACGACGCGATCCTGCTCGGCGCGATCGGCGATCCCTCGGTGCCCAGCGGCGTGCTCGAGCGCGGCCTGCTGCTCAAACTGCGGTTCGCCCTGGACCATCATGTGAACCTGCGTCCGGGTCGGCTGTATCCGGGTGTCACCAGCCCGCTGTCCGGGGTGACGGGTATCGACTTCGTCGTCGTGCGTGAGGGCACCGAAGGTCCCTACACCGGCAACGGCGGCGCGCTGCGCGTCGGCACCCCGCACGAGGTCGCCACCGAGGTCAGCGTGAACACCGCCTTCGGTGTCGAGCGGGTGGTGCGGGATGCGTTCGCGCGCGCCCAGTCCCGGCGCAAGCACCTGACGCTGGTGCACAAGACCAACGTGCTGACCTTCGCCGGCAGCCTGTGGTCCCGCGTCGTCGCCGAGGTCGGTAAGGAGTTTCCCGACGTCGAGGTCGCCTATCAGCACATCGACGCCGCGACCATCCACATGGTCACCGACCCGGGCCGCTTCGACGTGATCGTCACCGACAACCTGTTCGGCGACATCATCACCGATCTGTCGGCCGCGGTGTGCGGTGGTATCGGCCTGGCCGCGAGCGGCAACATCGATGCCACGCGCACCAACCCGTCGATGTTCGAGCCGGTGCACGGCAGCGCGCCCGATATCGCAGGCCAAGGCATCGCCGATCCGACCGCCGCCGTGATGAGTGTGGCGCTGCTGCTGGCCCACCTCGGCGAAGCCGAGGCGGCGGCCCGCGTCGACAAGGCCGTCACCGAGCATCTGGCCACCCGCGGTGACGCGAAGCAGTCCACCGCCGAGGTGGGCGAGCGGATCCTCGGACTGCTCTGAAGCGGTGCGGTTGCTCGTGCCGAATGTGCAACGAGAGCGTGAATTCGCGAGTTTCGGCGCTCTGTATGCACATTCGACGCCTCAATCGCCCACGCTAGTCAACCGCTCAGCATGAAGGCCACCCTGCGCCGGCAGTGCTACCTGTTCGCCGTCGGGTCGGCCTTCTTCGCGGCCGCGACGGTACCCGGATTCCCGGCCGCGGCAGGGTCGGGCGCGGCGAATGCGTTGTGCTTCATCGGATCGTGGTTCTTCACCACTGCCGCGTGGATGCAGCTGCGGCTCTCCGACCGCGGAACCGCGTGGTGGTCCTCGGCCGTGCAGTTCGCCGGCACCATCCTGTTCAACATCAGTACGGGGGCGTCGGTGTGGGCGCACACGATTCACGGTGAGCGGCGTTATGTGTGGGCCCCGGATGCCACCGGATCGACGGCCTTTCTCATCTCGGGTGTGCTGGGCGTGCTGGTGGTCGGGTTGTGGGCGCCGAAATCTGTTGACTGGCAAGCGGAATGGATCAATCTGCTGGGCTGCGTTGCGTTCGGGGTGTCCGCGCTGGCCGCGTTCGTCACCAAGGCGGGGGTGACGGTCGACGAGCGGCTCGCCAATCTCGGCACGTTCGTCGGCGCACTGTGCTTTCTGGTGGCGGCGCTGCGGATACTTCCCGATGGGCGGGGCCGCGATGAATCTGGCGGCATCCGCCGGTCTGCCTGATATGGGAAACATTCAGATCGAACTTTTCGCCACCCTGGATCTCGTCGGGCAGGCCCCGGGTGGGCCCGACGAGGACCCGGAGGGCTTCTCCTTCGGCGGCTGGCAGGCGCCCCTGATTGACGATACGGCGGGCGCGCAGGTCGCTGCCGCCTACGAGGGCACCGACGCCCTGCTGCTGGGCCGCCGGACCTACGACATCTTCGCCGCCTACTGGCCACACCAGGACGACGAGTTCGGCACGCTGTTCAACAGCATCCCGAAGTACGTCGCGTCCCGCGGCACGCCGGATCTGGCGTGGGCCGGTTCGACCCAGCTCGGTTCCGACCTGGCCGGCGAGGTGCGTGCGATCCGGGACCGGCATGAGCAGGTGCGTGTCGTGGGGAGCCTGAACCTGGTGCAGACGCTGTTGCGCGAGAAGCTGTTCGACCGGTTGGACTTATGGGTGCACCCGATCGTGCTCGGAACGGGGAAGCGGATCTTCGACGGTGGTGCGGTGCCGTCGAACCTGACGCTGCTGGAGCCGCCGGCGGCCAGCCCGAAGGGCACCGTGCACCTGCGCTACGGCCTGGCCGACGGGATTCCCGAAACAGGGGACATGAGCGCCTGATTCACGGCTCCGGGTCGGCGGGCACCAGCGGAATCGCGACAACCGGAAACAGCGCGCACACCGCGAATGCCGCGGGAAATCCGAGCAGACCGATCAGTGCGCCGAAAATCGGTGAAGCGGCCGCCGAGGCCAGATGCTGGCTGGTGTTCTGGGTGCCCAGTGCGCGCCCGCTCCAGAACGGCCCGGCGATCTCGGCGATCGCGGTGAACGCCAACCCGTTGTCGGACACCGTGATCACCGAGGCGATCACCACCAACGCGACACTGATGGGGGAGTGCAGCCAGTCGGTGACCGCCAGCAGTGCCATCGACGCGGCGGCCCCCGCGGCGATCGTGCGGATCGGTTTGAGCCGTGAACCCGTCACATCCGACCACCGCCCGGCGGCGATGCGCCCTGCGGCGCCCAGTATCTGAGCCGCCGTCACCAGCAGACCGGCCGAGGCCGCCGACCAATCGCGCGTGGTCATCAACCACACCAGCGTGAAGGTCCAGACCACCGACTGCGGCACCACCAGCAAGACCGATACGGCATGGATGCGCCACAGCATCGACGATCCCCGATATGGATTGGCCAGATGCTCGTCGGGCGCCTCGGCGCGTGGCGGCCGCGGTGGGTCGATGACGCCGATCAGGCACATGACCGACGCCAGTGCACAGACGATGGCGGGGAACAGCAATGCTGTTGCCACGCCATGTGATTCGGCCAGTCGCGGGATCACCAGCGCACCCAACCCGACACCCAGCGGGGTGGCGGTCTGCCGGATGCCCATCACCAGACCCCGCTGCTCGGGTGGGAACCAGCCGACCACCAACCGGCCACTGGCCGAATTGCTGCTGGCCGCGGCCATTCCGCCGATCAGCAGGAACGCGCCGACGGCCACCAGCGACTGCACCGAGGCCGCGGCGAAGGCAGCGGCGGCGGTCAGGGCGGAACCCAGGCTCAGCACCAGCCTTTCGCCGAACCGGTCGACGACGTAGCCCCACAGGATCAGCGTGGTCACCATGCCGAGGCTGGGCATCGCCGACAGCGTGCCGGCCTGCGCGAGGTCGAGTCCGCGTTGGGTGTGCAACGTCGGGATCAGGAACGCCGCCCCGTTGATGAAGACGTTGGCACACGTGGTCGCGGTGAGCGCGATCACCAGCATGGACCAGCGACGGGTGGTACCGATCGTCGTGGTGGGCATGCAGCCATGTTGCCACGGGCTTCCCAAAATATTGAACGTGATTCCCGAAATATGAGACAGTGCCACGCTGTCATAGCCTTGGGCGGTGAATCTGCGCAAAGTCGCTGCCCTGCTGGTCGCCGGATCGATCGCGGTCGCACTCCCGGCCCCGGTTGCGTCGGCGGCCGAGCTGAACTGGTCCGGCCTGGACGCTCGCCATCACAGTGCTCCGGCTCCTGCGCCGGGCCACCTCATCTCCTCGGTCCCGTTGGATCCCGCACTGTGGGTCCCGGGTGCGGCGTCGGCCTATCGGTTCCTGTATTCGACCATCGACCAACATGACTCACCGGCGGTGAGCACCGCCGCGATCTTCGTTCCAACCGGCACCGCCCCCGCCGGCGGCTGGCCGGTGATCGCCTGGGCGCACGGCACCGTCGGCCTGGGTGATGACTGCACCCCGTCGGCGCTGCCGCGCAGCGAGCGCGACGACGAATACCTGTCGCACTGGCTCGGCGAGGGCTACGT
>JAHFVC010000352.1 GCA_023264765.1 Mycobacterium sp.
CTCGTAGTACCCGCGCGACAGGTGGCAGGAGACGGTGATGTCCTCGTCGGTCGCGGCCTTCCAGATCGGGTCGTACATCGGGTCGCCCCACGACGGGCGCGGTTCGGCCTTGATCAGGACCTGCGCCATGAAGGGGTGCTGGGCCCACTTGTGGATCTCGGCCGCCGCGAGTTCCGGCTCTTCGATCGCCGCGCAGATGGAACCGCGCCAGCGCTCATGCCAATTGTTCTTGGAGTCCAGCCAGTTCTCCGCCAGCCAGCCGTTGACGCCCTGGCAGAACGCGTGGGTGGCTTCGCCCAGCCGGTATTCGACATGGGTGGGCTCCAGGATCGCGATGTCGGAACCGGCCTCCATGATCAGTTGTTTGAAGGCGAAATCCGGGTCACTGCAGGCGAATTGGCCGTCGGGCGGAAAAGCATCCACCCGCATCGCGTAGGAGTGTGCATAGTCCGGGGCGTCGTAGTAGATCTGCTCGCCGACGGGATGCGAGCCGAAGTACTTGCTGCGCCACGGCTCGGGCAGGTACGGGCCGAGTTCACCGCGGCGCGGCATCGGGTGCACATCGGAGTCGACGCAGCGCACCGCGATGCGTTCGGCCGGAGCGACACGGGGGGTGGCGGTAACGGTCATCAGGGCCCTCCTCGCTGGCTCTACTGTGCGCCCGAAGCGGACGAAAAAACCGGACTTTGGATGCCATAGAGCTCGGCCGCGTTGCGCCAGCACAGTTTGTCCCGCTGCTCGGCGCTGTACGCGGCGGGCACGGTCAGTTCGCCGGCGTGAAAATGCGGGTAGCTGGACCCGAACATCGTCATGTCCTCCTTGCCGGTGAAGCCGAACCATTCGCCCGCGTACTCGACGTCGCCGGGTCCGTCGTAGCCGCCCTGCACAAAGAAGACGTGTCCCGGCAGGTAGTCGCTGGGCATCTTGGGCGCCCACGGGGTCTGCTCCAGGTGGGGCCTGCCGAAGCAGTCCATCCGCCACATGAACGGGGTGAGCATGTCGGCCGCACCGTCGGCCCAGACCATCTTGAGGTTGGGCATCCGCTCGAACACGCCCTCGGCGATCATGTTCATCAGGTGGTACAGGTAGTTCAGCGACATGAACGACAGGTACTGCTCATAGGTGCGGGTCTTGCCGGAAGGTGTGGGGGAGAACTGGATTCCCGCACCTACCTCGATGTGCACCGCCACGGGCAGACCGGCGGCCTCGGCGGCCTCCCACAACGGCCAGAACTGCGGCTTGCCGTACAACTCGCGTGACTGCAGGGGCACGCCGATCTGGACGACGCGCGGGTGATCCTTGTACTTCTCGATTTCGCGAAGGGCGCCGGTGATGTCGTCGGGGTTCACCCGGATGGTGCCCCGGAAACGCTCACCGAATTCGTCGTGCTCAAGCCAGCGGGTGACCAACATGTCGTTGTGCGCCGCCGCCAGTGCCGACCCCAGGTGCCGGTCGGGCATGATGCCGCGGGTCATCGGATGCAGCACGGCCACGTCCACGCCGCGATCGGTGAACAGGTGCTTGGCCACCAGGTCGACGTCGGATCCCGGGTATTCGCGGTTGGGGCCCTTGGCCTCCTTCAGGTACTCACCGCCGGGCGCGCCGTACCAGTCCATCTCGTAGTCGGGGAATCCGCGGCTACTGAACGGCTCTCGCAGAAAGTTCTGGCGAAGGTCCTTGTTGGAGCCGAAGAAGACGTGCACGCTGGCATCGATGACGGGCACGTCCACCACACCCGAGCCGTCACTGAACTGCTTCACCAGGGCCATCCTTCAGATCGCATGCCGGACCGAAAACCGGGCCGGAGTCGTTCCCAGCATAGATCCTTGTTCTTCCAAATCAAGAATAATGTTCTCCAGCGGTTCGCTTACATCAGCGCTGGTGAGAGAGTGTGCTGGTCAGTCGCGTAGCTGTTGATTAGTGAAACTCCATACTGGCGAGAGGAGAACGACGGCACCATTTAGGAGAATGCTATTCTCGCAGCGTCCGAACAAGTAAGGCGGGAGGTGCCGCGTGCTTCTTGAGTTCGATGATGACCAGCGGCTATGGCAAGAGACGGTGCGCGACGCGGTGGGCAAACAGTGCCCGGCGTCGCTCGTCCGCGGAATCGCAGAGGACAACGGGACCCCCGGGGCCGCGGAGTCACTGTGGAAGTCCTATCTGGAGGCGGGCTGGACCGAACTGGCCGACCCCGAGAACGCAGTCGAACTGGCCATCGTGCTGGAAGAGCTGGGGCGCGCCACCGACCCGACGCCGTTCCTGGCCACGCTGTCCCAGTTCGCGCCCCTGGCCGGTGAGCGGTTCGACCCGTCCAAGGCCGGCGCCGCGATCTATGAGGGGGTCAGCGCCAACTGGAACCAGCAGGGTTGGGTGCTCGACGGCACGTCGAAGTTCGTCCTCGACGGGGACCGCGCCGAGCGGCTGGCTGTGGTCACCCCTGCCGGCATCTTCCTGATCGACGCCGAGGCGGCCAAGGCACACCGCCGGGATGTGTTCGACCCGGTGCTGCATGTCGCCGAGGTGAGCTTCGACCGGGTGCGAGTCGAGGAGACGGACCGACTGGACCCGGATCCCTCCACCGCGCTGGCCCTGGTCGAACGGTCCCGGCACATCGCGTTGATGGGAATGGCCATCACCATGGTCGGGGCATGCCAGCGAATCCTCGATCTGGCGCTGGAACATGCGAAGAGCCGTCAGCAGTTCGGCGTGCCGATCGGATCGTTCCAGGCGATTCAGCACAAGGCCACCGACATGTACGTGGCGATCGAGCGAGCGCGGGCGCTGTCCTACTTCTCTGCGCTCACCATCGCCGCCGACGACCCGCGGCGCCGCATCGCCGCGGCGATGGCCAAGGCCAGTGCGGGCGAATGCCAGACGCTGGTGTTCCAGCACGGCCTGCAGACTTTCGGAGCCATGGGCTTCACCTGGGAGAACGACCTTCAGTTCGCGCTGAAGCGGGCCAAGGCCGGCGAGCTTCTGCTCGGCGGCGCCGCCGAGCACCGCGCCCTCATCGCCGAGGAGTTTGATGCAACTCGAATTTGATCCCGACGTCGAGGAGTTCCGGGCCGAGTTCTCGGCCTTCATCGACGAGCATCTGCCTTCTGCGGCAGACACCCTGGAGCGTCCGCGCTCGGTGTCGCACATGCCGCAGTGGGCCCGCGACTGGCAGCGACTGTTGTTCGACAACGGCTGGCTGCTGCCGGCTCAGCCGCCGGAGTTCGGCGGGCGCAACGCCTCGGTGCTGCAGACCTATGTGCACCTGGAAGAGCTCTGCCGGCGACGGATCTATCACAGCTTCAATCCGCAGGGCGTCAACATCATCGCGGCCTCGCTGCTGACCTTCGGCACCGACGAGCAGAAGCAACAGTGGGCGGTTCCGGTGCTGCGCGGCGAGAAGACTGCTTCGCTGGGTATGAGCGAGCCGAGCGCCGGTTCGGATCTCGCGTCGCTGCGGACCAAAGCAGTCAGGGACGGGGACGACTTCGTCGTCAACGGCCAGAAGGTCTGGACGTCCGGAGCGCACGACGCCGACTGGCTGCTGACGTTCGTCCGCACCGATCCCGATGCGCCCAAGCACAAGGGCATCAGCGTGCTCATCATCCCGACCGACAGCCCCGGCGTGGTGTGCAGGCCGTTCGCCGACCTGACCGGCGAGGAGAACAAGGACTTCAATGAGGTCTTCTTCGCCGACGTGCGGGTGCCCGCCGAGAATCTCGTCGGCCCGCTCAATGCCGGCTGGAAGGTGGCCAACGGGTCCCTCGGCCATGAGCGCACCATGATGTGGCTGGGCTTCGCGGACCGGATCGCGAACTCGATCGGCGATTTCAAGCCGTCCACACCGCTGGAACGCGATCAGCTGGCGTCGACCATCATGGATTACCAGGCGTTGCGGCTACTCGGCTCGGTCGGGCTGGCCAAGGCGGCCCGCGGTGAGGTCGACGTCGCGTCCGTGTCGGTGCCCAAGCTCCTGGGTGCCGAGGCCGAACTCCGGGCGTCGAACAACGCGCTCGCGGCAGCTGGGCCCGAGGGGCTGATCCATCCGTCGTTCAGCGGGCCCTACGCCCACATGAACCTGGACCACTACTACGCCAGCTGGTTCGAGCGTTACGCGCGCAGCTTCTCGGGCACCATCGCCGGCGGCACGTCGGAGATCCAGCGCAACATCATCGCCCAGCAGGTGCTGGGTCTGCCTCGCGGCTGACCCACGCAGACGATTTCGGCGCGTTCCGGGAAACCTCCCGGAACGCGCCGAATTCGTCAGCTCAGTAGTTGTTGCAGGTCGTGATGATCTGCGCGATCCCGTCGAAGTACTTCGACGCACCGGGCGCGTTCGCGATCTGAGTCGCGGTGCGCTGACGCTCCGCCGGGCCCGACGCCAAGAAGTTGCGCAGCATCGCCTGACCGACCGGCTGTGCATTGAACTGCTGGGCCAGATCGGGGCGCTGCGCGTTCATCGCACCGATGACCTGGTCATAGCTGCACGTCGTATTGATCACCGGGCTCAGATCGGGGGTCGCTGACGCGACGCCTGCGGTCAACGGCAGCGAGGCCGCCAGCCCGACCAGGGTGAACACCAGTTTCTTTCCCGACACCTTCAACATTGTCCAGATACCTTTCCCCGCCCGACCAGTTTCCGGCGACACACTCTTTTCGGTGTTCACGCCGGTTGCGTTACACGCTGATTTTTACAGGCTAACAGGGGTTGCGACGGGCCAGCGGGCTCGACCAAAACAGGTGCTCTGACCTGGTGTTTTGCACTTTATTCCAATTGCCCGACAAGTATTGCCAATCTCACAGTAATTCAGCAGCGGGCGAAATAGGCCGCCATTCGATCTGCAATTCAGTGGGGCGGCTGCAAGCTACGTAGCGTTCGGGTGAGGTAGTCCTCGACCAGGTCACGCCGGCTCGGCCAGTCGCTGGTGGTGATCAGCAGCGCGTACAAGCCGAGCAGGAAGTACACGGCGCTGTTCATCGGGTTCACCGCACCGTCGATGTCGCCACGGCTGCGGGCCTGTTCGATCTGGTCGGCGACCAGGACGATGACCGGGTGATCCCGGCCGTCCTCGGCGGGCGGCCGGGTCTGCGAGAAGTGCAGTGCCAGAAAGTCCTTGAACAGAACGTCGCCGAGCCTGCGCTCCAGTCCCATGATGAGCCGAGTTGCTTCGCTGAGCGCCGAGGCGAGCTCGCCGGGTGTCTTGAGGAACTGTCTGAACTGTTTGGCGATCCGCTCTTCCTCGCGCCGCTCCAGTTCCAGCAGTACGTGTTCCTTGGTGGGGAAGTGGAAGAAGAAGGTGCCGTGCGCCACCCCCGCGGCGGTCACAATGGCCGCCACGTCGGCGCCCGCCAACCCGGAGCGCTTGAACTCGGCGATCGCCGCACCCATCAGGCGCTCCCGGGTCTGTAGCCGTTTCGCCTCGCGCGCCGATACCTCCACCACAGCGACACAGTAGCGTCTGGCGCTCGTCGGACGGGCAACCGCGTAGGGCCCCGAATTCGGTGGGAATTCGGGGCCCTACGGTGCGTGCTGGTGCAGGCGGCTACCAGTCGATGACGGCTGCCTCTTTGCGTTCGGTGATCGGGCGTGCCAGTTCCTGCTCGTTGCAGATCCGCTGAAGGTTGTCCAGCGTCTCGTCGAGGCCGGGGCCCAGCCGCTTGCCGGGCGTGAAGGTGGCAGGCAGATTTCGCATGCCCTGGATCACACCGATGCTGTCGTAGTGCACGGCACCTTCGGGATCACACACGTAGTCCGGCATCCGGTCGAGCACCGCGGTCAGCATCGACTTGAAAACCGTGCGGGCCACATTGGAACCGACGCAGCGGTGCACACCGATCCCGAAGCTGAAGTGCCGGTTGCCCTTACGGTCCATGACGATCTTGTTGGGGTCCTCGAACACCGACGGATCCCGGTTGGCCATCGCCCACGAGATCCACAGCCGCTCACCCTCTTTGAAGCGGGTGCCCTCGACCTCGACGTCGGCCGAGAAGGTGCGGCCGTCGCCGGGGGCGGGGGTGAAGAAGCGCAGGAACTCATCGGTGGCCGGATTGAGCAGCTCCTCGCGCTCCCGACTGAGCAGCTCGCGCTGTTCCGGGTTCTCGCTCAGCCATTCCAGGGTGTGCGCGGTGAGCGCGGTGGTGGTGTCGAAGCCGCCGCCGATGATCAGACCCAGGTTGCCGAGGATCTCCATATCGGGCGCGGGCTCCCCGTCGATGCGGAGTTGGAGCAGGGCGTTGATCAGGCCCGGCCGCGGGTTCTCCTTCATCGCGAACATGTTGGTGAGCAGGTCGATACCCATCTCACGGTGCTGCTCGTTGATCTTCGCGCGGTCGGGGGAGTGCTCCGGGGTGTACACCGACGCGTGGGTGGGCTCGCTGTAGACGTTCCACTTCTTGAGGTCCAGGCCCATCATCGCCAGGGTGAGGACCGCGGGAACGACGTTGGCCAGGTGGTCGACGAAATCGATGCTGCCGGACTCGATGTGCTCGTCCAGTGCGGCACGGGTGATCTCATCGACGAACGGCACCCACCGCTTGATCGCGGCCGGCGACAGGTAGGGGTTCAGCGCACCGCGGTAGGTGCTGTGGTCGGGCTCGTCCATCTCCAGGATGCCGCCGCGGACCGTGGCGGCCCGGCTGGCGAGCGGGATGCTGATGCCCTCGTAACCCGTTCCCTCGCCGGTGATGTCGTGATCGTTGGACACCACCGGGCAGCGGGCCAGTTCGAAGACGTGCTTGCTGTCCGCCGCAACCCAGTGTCCGTTGTAGACGTCGGTCCACGCCATCGGGCACCGGGACTGCATCTCCTCGGTGATCTTCTCGAACTGCAGCCGGTATTCCGGTGTGTGCCGGTCGAAGTGGTATTTGTTCTTCTTACGGTCGTCGTCAGTCGCGACATCGTCGATGCTTGATGCTCT
>JAHFVC010000353.1 GCA_023264765.1 Mycobacterium sp.
CCAGGATCGCCTCGCGGACAGCGGAATCGGATAGTGGGAAGTCGCCGGGGCCAATGAGGGTGGGCGCCCATTCGCCAGCCTTACCGCGCTCCTGCTGCGCGTAGACCGTCGCGGCGAAGATCCGGATCGTCGATCGCACGCGCTGGAAGCCGGTGACCTTGCTCCACTCGTCTTTGGCCAGCGACATCAGCATCGGGTGAAACGGGTAGCAGGCGGCGACTTCCTCTGTCCAGCGGTCGCGCCAGGTGGCCCCGATGGCATCCCAGACGTTCTTGCTCCACCCCTTATCGACAAACACGGCTTCGTATTGCGCTGCGGTGGCGGCCACCACCTCGGCGGCTGGTTCGGAGTCGAATAGACGCCGCCGCAGAATGTCGGCGAAGTCGCCTACCTCGGTGACCGTAGCAGGAAAGCCGTTGCGTTCCAGAAGGCGGTTGAGGTCGTCGCGACGTTCCTGGGCGGCCTTCGACAGGGCAGTCTGGTCGGCGTCCGAGGCGATCATCACCATCAGCATCGCCACGTTGGGAGCGTCGTTGACGACATCGAGCAGCGCCCGCAGAAACGCAATATCCTGCGCAGCGAGCTCCGGCTTGTTCGCGCCGTCGAGGCCGTTGCCGATGTAGTCGAGCACCTCGTCGACGATGATCAGAACAGGCCGGTTTACCGCGCGGATCGCCTCGGCGATCTTGTGCTTGTCGCTCCAAAACGGTTGATACCGCTCAAAAAGTGAGTAATCCTTCGAGAATAGCCGCCACAGGAACCGTTCGTAGAGGTTAATCGCCGGTCCGTCGTACTCCTGGACCGAGGCCCCCGGCGTCATGTTGTCGCAGGGCAGAACTACGACGTGCGGGCCACGTAGATCCTGGGCCAGCGGTTGACCGGTCTTGGACTTGGCGCGCGCTGCCACCTGCTTGCCCAACTCCGTGCCCAGCAGCGCTTCGGGATGCGCGGCCAGATGGAACGCCCCAATGCACGCGTGGGATTTCCCGCCGCCCATGCCTTGATCGAGGCGGGTGACCGCGCGCGCCTTCAAGTAGTCGGCGCCGCCACCGATTCGGATGGCGATCTCTGTGAGCAAATCCACCAAACGCTCAGTGGGGTGGGTGATGTCCCCGAAGTAGCCGGCGTCGGCGTAGGGCGGACGCGCAGCGCCCGCGCCGTGTACCGCGGCGAACAACGACATCTGCACGTCGTCGATCTGTCCTGACGTCGACAGGATCTCCTGGCGGATCTTGAGTGCCTTCCACCATGGAGTTACCGAGGTCGTCATCGTGAATCCTCCTGGTTTGGTGTTGACAGTTTGGCGGGGCCTAAAGCCGCTGATGCGGGCATCACATCAACTTCAGCTGCGCGTCTTGACGACGTTGTTGCACAGAGGCTTCGGTCTTTGTTGCTGCGGCCGCGCTAGCTGCGTCCCCGATGGCGTTGCGGGTGCGAAGCACGCGATTGAACGCGATCGAATCGACATCGTTGTCGGGCAAGCGGTCGGCCAGGAACTGGACCGCTGCCCAGAGCTGAACATCGTCGGCCGCGCGTCCGGCATCGAGCAGCACCTGGCCCATCGCATCGAGCCCATCCTCTGAGACGTGTGCCAAAGTCAGTGCGATGTCGATTGAGGCGGCCTCATGGTCGATCCGCGTCGAATGATCCTTGGCGAAGACGAACCGCACTCCTCCACCCTCATCCCCCACGAGGTCACGGACCTGCGTGATGTCCATACCAGAGGCAAGAGTCTGCCATCGAAGCTCGGACTTGGCCTGAATCTGTCGACCGTAGAGGCGGATCCACCACAACGCGAATCGAGTGCGCGCGTCGAACGCGTCAAGTGGCTGATGGTTGATTTCCACGGCCATCGCGTCCTGCACCGCCGCGCGAGCCAATGGTAGGAACGTGTAGATGTCGACCGCGTTGCCGCGGGCATCGAGTACCTGGCTGAACCGTCCCACGACCTCCATCGCAGGTCCCGCTGCGGCCATGAGCATGTCGGCGGGCGCCAAACCCCAGCGCTCCCAGTCGACGTAGCGACGCCTTATTTCAGCCTTGATCTCTGCTTCGACGGCGCCCTTTCGTCCGTTTGGTCGCTGTGACGGGGCAGGCCGGCAGGCCATTGTAAGCGTGGTTTCGATGTTGGCTTTGCCCTGTTGGCCACCGGACTCGGTGTTCGCCGGCCACGAACCGGTCATTACGAGTCCGGCCCGCTCGATCGAGCCTAGGAGTCGCTGCCAGACCTCGGGTTCTCCGTGACCGAAGACGATCGTCACCACGCCGTCGTCACGTACGACGCGGCGCATCTCAGCGAATGCCTCGCTGATCAGAGCGTCGTAGTGTTCGCGCGTCCGGTGCTCGTCGGGGGCCTCGCCGCGAACCCGCTTGACGATGATCTCGTTGCTTTTCTCTTGGCAACCGTATTCATCTGAGGTGACAGCCAATTCGGGCCACGTCGAGTGCAGACAGCGCTTGAGCCAAGTGTAGAACAGGTCCGATGCGTCGGCGTAAGCGATCATCTGGTCGTACGGAGGGTCGGTCACAACGGCGCTGAATTCTCGCGGTCCGTTCGGCAGGGCTGTTGCGCTGCCGCGCTTTACCGTCGTGGGGACGCCGCGCATGTCGGCGAACAGGTTCCGGCAGGAGGCCAGCACGTTGTCCGAGATCGACGTCCAGGTTCCGGGGCCGTCACCGATGCCGGCCTCGAAGAAGTCGTGCGAGAATGTGATCGAGCCTTCGTTGACGAACAGGTCCCCGACTTGCGCACCACCCTTGGATTGGAATCGCGCACCTCGGGTTGATCGCCGGAGTCTCTTGACCACAACCGCGGTGGCGTAGCCGGTGATGGTCTTGACGTACTGGTGGGACAAGCCTGCCGCGTGCAGCTCGGAGCCAAGGTCGTTGATCAAACGGGCGAGCTTAACATAAGAGAGGGTTTGGCGGTCCACCATGAAGTCGCCGTAGGTCCTGGCGCCGTAGATACTCGGCCCAATGATGTTGTTGTTCCCCGGCGCGATTCCCTCGTTGGGCACGGCCGGCAGGAACGGGCTGAAGGGCGGCTCGCCGGCTAGCGCTTCGGATGCGCTGCGCGCCGCCTCGATTTCTTCCGTGGTGGGCGGGCGGAAGGTTTTCTGACCGCGATGGTCGATGTCGGCCGCCAGAATAAGAGCATCCACACCCTGCTTTTCTTGCAACAGCCTCCGGTGCACTGCGAGCGGGTGCGGATGTCCGCAGAAAACGCAGATGGCACTCTTGCCAGCGACCTTGCGGCCGTTGACGATCGCGTTGGACAGCGTTGGTGTTCGAGTGGGCTTGCCTTCGGATACGACGGCCTTCCAGGCGCCTGACGAACGCTCGGCGGCGATGTGGAATGACGTGGCCGGCCGGCCCCCACGGGCGAGGATCAGCTCGTAGGACCCGATCAACGGGAAGCGGCGCCCGCATTCCTGGCATGGGATGGTGACTGCCCACAGGTAGCCCCACGGCAACGCGCCCTGATAGCGCGGGTACCACGGGCTCATCGCCTCGGCATGGCGCGAACCAAGCTCGCCGAAAACCGTTGTCAGATCACTCAAGAGCCGATCCGCGGGTGATGTGGGCAACTCGCCGCTCTCCTCGCCGAACGGTAGAGGGGGTTCGGTAGTCCAGTCGGTGAACGGCGCACACGTGAGCAGGTAGCTCGCTAGAACTGCCACCGGGCTGTAGTCGATTGCGTGCGCCCTCACTCCGAGGCGTGCGGACTCCAGTGGAATCATGCCGCGACCGGAGAAGGGATCTAGGGTGCTCGCCCCGCCTGGATTGGATGCCGCTATTTCGCGCCGCAGCTCGCTCCACTCGGCGTACCGGCCCTCCATGGCCCTTCGCACCAGATCTTGCAGGCGATTTTGCTCGTCGGGGTCGTCTGGCCATGTCAACAAAGAGCAGATGGTGGCGGCCTTGGCTTGCGCCGTCGGCCGCTTCGCGAACCACATGAATAGCGATATTTCGCTATTGCCCGATCCCCAGCCGCGATCGCTTTTAGCCGATACCTCGGCGCTCGGAAACCAGCGCTCGATCATGCGGGTCATAAATTGCTTCCCGGTGCGTTCCTCAGGCTGCTACCCGGCACGCGGAAGATCGCGTCGCCGGTCATAACGGTGGAAAATAACGTGGCGGGATCCTCATAAGCGCCAAAGAACCGGCCCACCCCATCGGCGCATTGATCGATCACGTACAGCCAGTAGTTGCGGCGATGCTGAGTGGCGATGAGCACTTCGTTGCCCGTCATCCGAATCCCGTTGCTAGCCGCGCTGTCCAGCACTCCCTTGACCTCGATGTGCCGGATCTGGCTGTTACGGCGAGCCTCCAGGTCGTAGCCGCGGCCCTCTGTGTGCACGTCTTCGACCACCCAACCGTCATCAATCAGCAGTTGACGCACGTGAATCATCGACACTATCTCTGCGTCTATTTCCGCCTGCGTGCTGGCATCGGCGGCCGCCACCACCCGGATCCGGCCCACGAGCTTCGGGTCGGTCAACTGCACATCGGTGAGACGCTCCAAGTCTGCGATCCGCGCCGAGGTCTGCACCTGAAATTGTCGGCGAAGGGCTAACCGTGTGTCACGGTCCTCAATGCCTTCGGTGAGACTCAGAGGGAGATTGTTCAGATCCCGCCGTGCGTGCCCGAACCAGTCGGTCCGCACCTTTCGGTGTTCGGTCAGTGTAGTTTGGGCCACCACTATGGCCACCTCCTGAGCGCGTCCCTCACGCGCGGGATGGGCTGCTGTGCCAGCAGACTCGGTCGGCACCAGATTAGCCAGCGCTTCCCACCGCACCGCACGGGCGTTGCCACTGTCATCGACCTTGACCAGCGTCGCCCATACACTGGCTCGCTTGCCGTCGCTCTCGGTCATGGTCGCCTCATAGGCATAGAGGTCGTAAGGCGTGAGGCTGCTCGGATCGGCGGCCGCACCGGACTGATAGAGGTCTTCGGCCAGTGCGCGGTCAGCCAAGGTGATCAGATCGGTGAACGCTGGCTCTCCCGGCCCCAGTGTGACGGTGTCCACTACGTCGATGCTCTCTTCAGCGGCGCGCACAGCCTCCCCGCTGGTGGCGATGTGCGCTTCGGTGCCACCACCCAGCGAAGGCGGCAAGGACTGCCCGGCCAACGACAAACGACGAAATCCGGGACCCGCTGCAGTGGGGGCAGCCTGCAATACCCCCGCGGCCGACAGCCGGTCCAGGTACGCCTCCACGATCGCGGGATTGATGCGCGCGAACAAATCCCGTTGCAACAGGGTCAGTGCGGCCACGGCATCGACCTGGCTGGCCAACCGACGTTCATTGTCACGTACCTGGCGGGCCACCCGGGTCAGCTCCTGGGCTTGAACTGCCCGAGCCGCGTCTATCGCCAACTGCTTCTTGGCCTCGTCGTTGCCGTAGAGATCAGTCAGCCAGCGGTCGTAGTCCACCCCGGTGATTTCGGCTACCGCCGAGAGACTGTCGAACATCTGCCCGCGCAACTCATTGGCCGCAGTGACGAAGTTGTCGAGTAGGCGCAGCAGCGTCTCACCTTCGCGGGTATCGGTGGCCACCAGGTTGTACAAGTAGACCTCCCGGAGCTGTCCCACCCGGTGGATGCGGCCCATCCTCTGCTCCAACCGCACCAGCGACCAGGGGATGTCATAGTTCACCAGGACATGTGCCGCCTGTAGATCGATACCTTCGTTGCCCGCGTCGGTGGTAACGATCACCTGAAAGTCCCCGCGCATGAACGCTTTTCGGACCTCAGCTCGATCGGCCTTACTCTGCCGGCCCGAGTACATTTTTGCGGTGTAACCCTCGGCGTTGAGCCGGTCCGAGATCCAGTGCGCTGAATCGGCGTATTCCGTGAACACAACCGCCTGTTCACCGTTGCCCGGAAGGATCGCGTGCTTGGACAGACAATCCTCCGTGAGGCGCCGCCACTTTGATGGCAGCCATCCGGAATCGGAGAGGGTGGCGTCGATCCGGTCGGCCAGGGCCTTGATAGCCGCGCGCTCCGCACGTGTAGACGTCGAGGCAGTGTGTACCACCTTGGCCTCGTCGATTGCAGACTCGTCGCTATCGGTGCTGAGCTCGGCAATCAAGGCAGCCTCGACCTCGCTCATTTCGCCCATGTGAGCCGAACGTCGCCGCAAAGTCTCGGCCAACGAATACAGGCTCGACGCGGCCCGTTTTCCGTACACCATCCGAGCCAGCGGTTGCGCGGTCTGCGGGAAGAACTGTTCCACCATGTCCAGCGCGGCCTGGTAGTAGACGTATTCGACCTGGCTGAGCGCAACGCTATAATTTGCCGCGGAGCGCCCCTTGAACAGCCGCGTCTTACCGTCATAGTCGACCAGATCTTCCTTCATCCGGCGAAGGAAGTGGATTGGGCCGGGCCGAAGCGCCGACAGGGCAACGTTCGGATCGCTACCGGGGTCAGGATAGATAGCTGGGTCGACCAAGTGCAGGAGGTGCCGGAACAACCATTCCTTGCCGCGGTGTGGGGTGGCGGTCATCAGCAGCGCTCGCGGCGTGTTCTTCGCAAGCAGCCGACCCACTTGATGGAATCCAGCCGCGGTGGGAGTTAACCGGTGCGCCTCGTCGAATACCACCAGATCCCAACCGGCCTTGTCTGGGCGCAGCGCATCCTGGACGGCAGGATTGACCGCCGCCAGTTCCAGCGACACAACCCACAAATCGTTGGAGTTCAGTGCGTCCTCACGCACAGTCGCGGACGTGATCTGACGCAGGCCACCGCCGAGCAGCCGTGAGAAGTCATCGACCCACTTAGAGGCCAAGTTGGCGGGGCAGACGATCAACGCGCGCTTCACCAAGCCGAGGCGCTGCATCTCGCGCAGATACAACCCCGCCATGATCGTCTTACCCGTGCCGGGTTCGTCGGCGAGGAGA
>JAHFVC010000354.1 GCA_023264765.1 Mycobacterium sp.
GGCCCGCAACGCGGCCTGATGTTCGGCTATCTGGCGTGGGTGAGTGTCTACGGGGTGCTGCACGGCGTCGCGATGGTGCTCCTGGTGCCCATTTCGCAGGCGTTGTTCGACGGCCGCTACGGCGACGTGGCACGCTGGCTCGCCGTGCTGGCCGCTGTGGTGGTCGCCGCCGCGGTGGCCCAGTACGTGCAGTCCTCGCGGGCGATGCGGATGGCGCTGGCCACCATGCGGCTACTGCACCGCAGGCTGGGCGACCACATGGTCACCCTGCCGCTGGGCTGGTTCAGTCGCGACACCGTCGGCTCGGTCTCCCAGATCGCGGTCAAGGGAACGACTTTCGTGGGTACCAGCGGGGCGCACCTGATCACTCCGATCGTGCTGAACACGGTGAGCGCGGGGACCGTGGTGATCGGACTCGCGCTGTTCGACTGGCGCATCGCCGCGGTGGCCTTGGTCGGCGGGCTGATCCTGGTGGCCTGCGGCATGCTGGCGTCGCGGCTGATTGCCGGTGCGGAGATGCTCAACCACGATGCCGAGGTCGAGGTGAACACCCGAGTGGTGGAATTCGCGCGGTGCCAGCCGGTGCTGCGGGCCTTCGGCCGCACCGGGGCGGACTTCGCTCCGCTCAGTGCCGCCTTGGACGCTCAGCACCGGGTGGGTCGGCGGGCGCTGTGGCGCTCGGTGGGCGGCCTGATGCTCAACGGGGTGGCGGTGCAGGCCGTCTTCTCGGTGCTGATCGCGGCCGGTGCGTGGCTGGCCGTCGGTGGCGATTTGAATCCGATCACCGCGGTGGCGATCCTCGGTCTGGCGGCCCGGTTCGCCTCGCCGCTGGCCGCACTGGCCGAGTACGGTTCCGCGATGCGGATGGCCCGCACCGAGCTGACTCGGATCACCGACATTCTGGATACCCCGTCGTTGCCGGAACCCGATGCACCACAGCAGGTCTCGGTGCCCGGCCGGGTCGAGCTCGACCACGTTGGCTTCAGTTACCCAGGGCCGGCGGGCAGGAGCGAAGCGACCGGGGAATTTGACCGGATGGTCGCCACCGACGTCAGCTTCGTCGCCGAGCCTGGCTCCATGACGGCGCTGGTCGGACCTTCCGGTTCGGGTAAGACGACGTTGACCCGGCTGATCGCCCGGTTCTACGACACTGATGCCGGTGTGGTGCGGGTCGGCGGTATCGACGTCCGCGATCAGGACACCGCCGGGTTGATGGCCCAGCTGTCGCTGGTGTTCCAGGACGTCTACCTGTTCGACGACACGCTCTGGGAGAACGTGCGGATCGGCCGCCCGGGGGCCACCGACGCCGACATCGCCGCCGCGGCGGACACCGCGGGTCTTGCGTCGGTGTTGGCGCGGCTGCCCGACGGCTGGCAGACCCGGGTCGGGGAGGGTGGTTCGGCTCTGTCCGGCGGTGAGCGGCAACGGGTTTCGATCGCCCGGGCGCTCCTCAAGGACGCGCCCATCGTGCTGTTCGACGAGGCGACCAGCGCGCTGGACCCGGAGAACGAGCAGCATGTCGCCGAATCGATCCGCACGCTGGCTCAGCGCAGCACCGTCATCGTCATCGCACACAAGCTGTCCACCGTGACCGCCGCGGACAAGATCGTGGTGCTCTCGGGTGGCGGCGACGTGGCGGATACCGGCACGCACGCGGAGCTGATGGCGCGTGGGGGGCAGTATGCGGATTTCTGGGCCCAGCGGGTGTCCGCGGCGGGCTGGAGCATGAACGCCGACCACGTCAGCTAATTCACATTTACGTAGGGGGCCAACAATAACCTAGGTTAGGCTAAATTTACCTAGTGCTTACGTTGACAACCAAGGTGAAGCAAGGGTGACCGTGGAGACCAGAGCGGAAAACGTTGTGGTGCTTCCGCTGGCGCTGCCGTCGGGTATCACCCCCGCCGACGTCGTGGCCGAACTGGCCCGGATGACGGAAGCGGACGGCCACGAGTACCTGGTCTACGAACTGCATGGCCAGTGGATTCTGGCAAGTGACGTCCGGACGGCCATCGAATTGGACTCCGACGAACTGCGTCTCATCACCGACGGTGTGGTGACCCGGCAGTCGTGGTCCGGCCGCCCCGAAGCGGTGCTCGGCGACGCCGTCGACCGCCTGCTGCTGGAAGGGCAGCGGCTGTTCGGATGGGTCGCGTTCGAATTCGGTGCATACCGATTCGACCTGCAGGACCAGTTGCCCGCGGGGACTCCGCTGGCCCGACTGTTTCTACCCGGCAGCCAGGTCATCGTGACCGATAGCCAAGCCACCGTGATCGACGGCAACACCACCTGTCTCGCGGCGATCGACCGTCTGCTCGCCGGCGGCCTGGCGCCCACGCCGGCGGCGCGGCCACTGGACGTCAGCGCCGACACCGCGCAGTACCGGCAGCGTGTCACCGCCGCCATCGCCGAGATCGAATCAGGGCGCTATCAGAAGGTGATCCTGTCGCGGCGGTTCGATGTGCCGTTCGCCCTGGACTTTCCGGCGACCTACCGGGTGGGCCGGCGGCACAACACCCCGGTGCGGTCATTCCTGTTGCGGTTCGGCGGGATCCGCGCGGTGGGATACAGCCCTGAGCTGGTTGCCGCGGTGCAGGAGGACGGCACCGTCCTCACCGAGCCGTTGGCCGGTACCCGGGCGCTGGGGCGCGGCGCCGACGAGGACCGCGCCGCCCGCGACGAGCTGGAATCCGATTCCAAGGAGATCGTCGAGCACGCCATCTCGGTGCGCACCTCGATGCAGGAGATCACCGAGGTCGCCGAGCCGGGCACCGCGATGGTCTACGACTTCATGACCATCCGGGAACGCGGCAGCGTCCAGCATCTCGGCTCCACGGTCGGCGGCAGGCTGAGCGCGTCGATGGATCGGATGGACGCGCTGGCGGCGCTGTTCCCGGCGGTCACGGCATCGGGCATCCCCAAGGCCGAGAGCGTCGATGCGATCCTGCGTCTCGATCAGACTCCGCGCGGACTGTATTCGGGTGCGGTGGTGATGTTCTCGGCCAGCGGCGAGATGGATGCGGCACTGACCTTGCGCGCGGTCTACGAGCAGGACGGGGCCACCTGGTTGCGCGCCGGCGCCGGCATCATCGCGGCCTCCACCCCGGATCGGGAGTTCGAGGAAACCTGCGAGAAGCTGACGACGTTGGCGCCGTACCTGGTGCCCCGCGACTAACGGGTCAACTGCGCGACGATCGCCTTCTTGTCCGTCTTGCCGACCGCCGTGGTCGGCAGCGACTCCCACGCGACCAGGGTGTCCGGGCGGGAATGCGCCGCCACGCCGCGTGCATCCAGGTAGGTGTGGATGTCGGAGAGGGTGACTGGCGCGTCGCTGAACACCACCACGGCGCAGATCTTCTCGCCGAGAAACTCGTCGGGTAGCGGGACCGCGGCGGCCGACCAGATTCGCGGATGGGTGATCAGGTGCTCCTCCAGGTCCAGGGCCGACACGGTTTCGCCGCCACGGGTGATGACGTCCTTGACGCGCCCGGTGACCTCCAGGTAGCCGTCCGCGGACCGTCGCACCCGGTCGCCGCTGCGGTAGAAGCCATCCGGGCTGATGGAGCGCAGATTGTCTTGCGGCGCATTGAAATACCCGTTGATGGTGTACGGACCGCGGACCAGGAGCTCGCCTTCTTCGCCGGGCCCCACCTCGTTACCCGCCTCGTCGACGATCCGCAGTTCGTCCAGTTCGGAGAGCGGGCGGCCCTGCGTGTGGTCCAGCAGCTCGGGTGCGTCGCCGAGCCGGGTGTAGTTGAGCAGACCCTCGGCCATGCCGAACACCTGCTGCAGTCCCGGTGTCAGCGTCGCACGGATGGCGGGGGCGTCCTCGGCGCCCAGTTTCGCGCCGCCCACCTGAAGCAGTCGCAACCCCTTCGGTGCTTGTGGTTCCCAATCGCAGGCCTGCGCTCACAGTTTGGCCAGGGCGGGCACCAGCGCGGTGGCGGTGACCCCGTGCCGATCGATCACGGCGAAGGCGGCCTCCGGGCTCGGGTCCGTGGTGAACACGGTGGTCGCGCCGACGCTCAGGGCACCGAGCAGGCCGGGGCAGGCCAGTGGGAAATTGTGCGCGGCCGGCAGCACCACCAGGTAGACGTCCGCGGACGTCAGGGCGCACAGCTGCGCACTCGCGGTGGCGTTGTAGACGTAGTCGTCATGCGTGCGGGGGATCAGTTTCGGTGCACCCGTGGTGCCGCCGGACACCAGGAGCAGCGCGGGGGAGGCGGTATCGGGTGCGACGACGGGCGGTTCGGCGTGGGTGTCGAGGACCGACCACGGCAGGAATGGTCCCGGGTCGCCGTGCACGACGACGTGCCGAACTGCCGGGTGTTCGGCGACGAGCTGTTCGGCCATCGTTCGGTAGTCGAATCCGGCTGCGCTGTCGGCGATGACGAGCGCGACGGCCCCGCTGACGTTCGCGAAATGGCTGAGCTCGGCCAGCCGGTGCCCGGGCAGGCACATCACGGGCACGGCGCCCGCCCGCAGCAGGCCGAAGAGGGCGACGGCGAACTGCGACGAGTTCGGCAACTGCAGCAGTACCCGGTCGCCGGGCACGATGCCGAGTGCGGCGAAACCGGCAGCGGCGCCGTCGGCCAGCGCATCCAACTCGGCGAAGGTGTGCGAAGCCCCCGCGTCGGCCACGGCGATATTGCCGGGCCACCTGCGTGTGGCGTCGCGCAGGATCTCGTCGAGAGCCCGCCCGGTCCAGAGGCCGGCATGCCGATAGGACGCCGCACGGTCGGCCGGGAAGGGCACGAAACCGGCTGCGAGGGTGGCTTGTGCTGCGGATTCCGCCGGTTGCGGCGTGGTCAGGCTCACGGGTCTGCCCTTCGGGGTAGGCGTGTTCGGTAGTCCGAATATAGGGTAGCCTTCTCGAAATTAGGGCAGCCTTTGCTAAGCAATTGGACGGCGTTGGGAGGCGTGGTGAGTGTTGCTGTGAATGCCTCGCAGGTGTCGGAGACCATCCGGCAGGAGATTGCCGATTTACTCGGCATCGCAGCCGCCGACATCGACCCCGAACTCGACCTGATCAGCCAGGGTCTGGACTCCATCCGGATGATGTCGCTCGCCGGAAAATGGCGGAAAAAGGGCGTGGACATCGACTTCGCGTCGCTGGCAGCGGCGCCGTCGGTGCGGGCGTGGGCCGACATGCTCGGCGCCGGTGAGGTGTCCGATATCGCCGAAACGCCTGAGATCGAGCAGGATTCGAACTCCGGCGATCCCTTCCCGTTGGCCTCCATGCAGCACGCCATGTGGATCGGACGGGAAGGCGACCAGCAACTCGGCGGCGTCGCCGGTCACCTTTATGTCGAATTCGACGGCCAGGCAGTCGATTACGACACACTGCGTCGCGCTGCCACGGCGCTCGCCGAGCGGCACCCCATGCTTCGCGTGGAATTCCTGGCCGACGGCACCCAGCGCATCGGCGAAGCACCGCAACCTTTTCCGATCGCACTGGTGGATCTGAGCGAGTCCACCGATACGGAGGCAGACGCCGCGCTGGCGGACATCCGACGCGCAAAATCACATCAGCAGCTCGACAATGGCGTCTTCGAACTGGCGCTGACGCTGCTGCCCGGTGGCCGCTCCCGCCTGCACGTCGACCTGGACATGCAGGCCGCCGACGCGATGAGCTACCGCACCCTGATGGCGGACCTGACCCGGCTCTACCGAGGCGCCGAATTGCCCCCGCTGGGCTACACCTACCGGCAGTACCGGTTGGCGGCCGCCGAGCAGCCGATCGCGGAAGCGGACCGCCAATGGTGGGCCGAACGGATCCCCGAGCTGCCCGATCCGCCCCGGCTTCCGGTGATCCCGCACGCCGAGCAGGCCGACCCGCGGCACACCACCCGGCGTCATCACTGGCTGGACCCGCAGACCCGCGACGCCCTGTTCGCGGCCGCCCGCCGCCGCGGCATCACCCCCGCGATGACGCTGGCCGCCTCGTTCTCCGACGCGCTCGCCGGCTGGTCGGCCGAACCGCGCTTCCTGCTCAACGTGCCCATGTTCGGCCGCGATCAGCACCACCCCGACGTGGACGCCTTGGTCGGTGACTTCACCTCGTCGCTACTCCTGGACATCGACCTGACCGGGACCGATACCGCCACCGCGCGGTCCCGCGCCGTCCAGGATGTGTTCCGAAATGCGGCCGCGCACGCCGCCTACCCGGGCCTGTCGGTGCTGCGCGACCTCAGCAGGCACCGCGGCACGCAGGTGCTCGCACCCGTCGTCTACACGAGCGCGCTCGGGCTCGGCGAGTTGTTCGGCGCGGAGGTCACCGACACCTTCGGCAAGCCGGTGTGGATCAACTCGCAGGGCCCGCAGGTGCTGCTGGATGCCCAGGTCATCGAGTTCGACGGCGGGATCCTGGTGAACTGGGATGTCCGCGAGGACGCCTTCCCGGCCGGGCTGATCGACGCGATGTTCGACCGGCACATCACCGAACTGCTCGACCTCGCGGCAAGAGACGACGCCTGGGACACGACGCGCACGCCGCTCATCACCGCGGACCAGCGTGCGGTGCGCGACCGGCTCAACGCCACCACCGCCGACCCCAGTGGCCAGCCGTTGCACGCCGGGTTCTTCGCCTCGGCGGCCGCCCGCCCGGAAGCCACGGCTGTCATCGGCTCGACGGGCCGACTGACCTACGCCGAGCTGCGCGAACAGGCCCTCGCCGTCGCAGCGGCACTGCACACCGCCGGGATCAGACCCGGGGACACCGTGGCGGTGCTCGGGCCCAAGGGCGCCGATCAGATCACCGCCCTGCTCGGCATCCTGGCCGCCGGTGCGGTCTACCTGCCCGTCGGCGTGGATCAGCCGGCCGAACGGGCCGCGGGCATCCTGGCCGCCGGCGGCGTGCGGATG
>JAHFVC010000355.1 GCA_023264765.1 Mycobacterium sp.
GCCGGCACCGTCCCCGGGTCTACCCTGACAGGCGTGAGCAACACCGACGCAGCCCCGCCCGAACTCGATTGTGGCGCATCGCGATTCACCGGCGTTTTGCACGCACGCGAGGTCCCGCTTGGCGGTCCGCGCGCCATGCTGGTGCGGCGCACGCTGCCCGCCAAGGAACGGTCCATGGTCGGGGCGTGGTGCTTCGCCGACCACTACGGACCCCACAACGTGGGTGACGGTCCCGGCATGGATGTGCCACCCCATCCGCACACCGGATTGCAAACGGTCAGTTGGCTTTTCAGCGGCGAGATCGAACACCGGGACAGCGCCGGGGTACACGCCATGGTGCGGCCCGGCGAACTCAACCTGATGACCGCCGGCGCCGGGATCTGCCACTCCGAGGTGTCCACCCCGTCGAGCACCGTGTTGCACGGTGTCCAGCTGTGGGTCGCGCTGCCCGACTCCGCCCGCGACCGCGACCGGGACTTCGCGCACTACGCGCCGCCGGCGGTCGCACTCGGTGGGGCCACGTTGCGGGTGTTCCTGGGCGAACTCGCGGGCCACCGCTCCCCGGTGCACACCTTCACCCCGCTGCTCGGCGCCCAACTGGATCTGGCGCCGCAAGCCCATCTGGCGCTGGACGTCGACCCGAGCTTCGAACACGGTGTCCTACTCGACCGCGGAAGCGTGGAGGTGGGAGGCGACGCGCTGGCCGTCGCCGATCTGGCGTATCAATCCCCCGGCTGCGATCAACTGGAGATCGCCAACCGCGGTGACACCCCCGCACGGCTCATCCTGCTGGGCGGTCCACCCTTCCCCGAACGGCTGGTCATGTGGTGGAACTTCGTCGGCCGCAACCACGACGACATCGTCGCGTACCGGGACGCCTGGCAGGCCGGTGCCGACCGCTTCGGTCGCGTCGAGGGCTACCGCGGCGCCGTGGCCCGCCTGCCCGCGCCCGTGCTCCCCGCGGTTAGGCTCAAACCTCGTGAGCGCTGAAGACAAGGCTGTGGTGACACCAGGCGCCGACCGGTTCACCATCTCGCTCGGGGACAGGCAGGTCGGGCTCATCGACTTCCACGACCGCGACGGCGTGCGGGTGTTCACCCACACCGAGATCGACCCCGCCGTCGGCGGCCGCGGGCTGGGCACACAGCTGGTGGCCGAGACGGTCGCAGCCACCCGCGCGGCCGGTCTGGCCATCGAGTCGCATTGTTCGATGGTCACCCAGTACCTCGCGAAAAACCCCGAGTGAATCTGGGCGCGGCGTATTTCCGGGCCGACGGGGACGCCTTCGCACCGACACCACTGGCCCAGGGACCGTGGGGCCAGACCATCAGCGGCAACGTCCTGGGCGGCCTGCTCGGCTTCGTCATCGACCGCGTCGCCGGCGACCCGCAGATGCAGCCGGCCCGGCTGACGGTCGATCTGTTCCGGCCCGCCGCGCTCGAACCCGTCACGGTGCGCACCGAGGTGATCCGGTCCGGCAAGCGCATCAAAGTGGTTGATGCACAAGCATTTCAGCGCGGAACACCCGTGGCTCGGGCCAGCACGGTGTTCCTGCGGCGCGGCGAAGGCTCCCCCGACGACATCTGGACATCCGAGGTCACCATCCCGGACCCGCCGGCGGATGACCGTCGCGACGACCGGCCCATGCACATCGTCGCGCACGGAGCCGGCTCGCCCAGTTCCGATCTGTCCGCCTGGGCGCACACCGGGCCCAAGCACGCCTGGATCCGCAACACGGCGCCGGTGGTCGACGGCGAACCGATGACACCGTTCATCCGCGCCGCGATGGCCGGTGACGTGGTGAGCTCGCTGACCCACTTCGGGCCGGGCGGATTGCAGTACATCAATGCCGATTACACACTGACCCTGAGCCGGCTGCCCGTCGGACCCGATATCGGACTGACGGCGCTGACTCACTACAGCAGCGCCGGCGTTGCCACCGGGACGGCGACGCTGTTCGACCTCGACGGACCGATCGGCAGCGGCATGGCGACCGCGGTGCTCAGCGCCGGGTTCAGCCCCCCGCCTGGTCACTTCCCAGATACTGCGCCGTACTCCCGCTGACCGGCATGTCCCCCATGCCCAGCTTGCGATGATCCCAGCTGCGCCGCCGCGATTCGCGCACCCGGATGCAAACCCGGTTGTTCATCATCTGATCGACGAAGGGTTTCATCTCGTCGGTGTAGGGACCGGTGTAGCGCTCCCACACACTGATACCGACCCGCAGATTGGTCTCCGGATCGTCGATGATCTCGGCCGTCCCGTCGATCGACACCCCGCGCAGCGTGTTGTAGGTCAACCCGTCCTCGATCATCACGGTGATGGTCGAATCGCGGCGCAGGTTCACCGCCTTCTGCGATTTGGCCTTGGTCTCGAACCAGATCTCCCCGTCGAGCACGGCGTACCACATGGCCACCAGATGCGGCCGGCCGTTGGGCAGCACAGTCGCCATGGTGGCGGTTCGGCTGCGCTCGATGAATTCGGTGATCTCGTCATCGGCCATCACGATCGTGGCGCGCTGATTGGTTCCCATGTTCAATCCATATCAGGCTGCCAGCAGCGCGCGCACCGCAGTGCCGAACATGGTCGCCTTGATGGCGCCCAACGTGCCGGGGTCCTTGCCGGCCAGTGGCGCCAAGATCTCCAGCGCGGCGCCGTCGACCGCACCCTCGCCCGCCGTGGCATCGACGATCGCGTAGGCCTGCGCATCGGCGCCGCCGAACCGCCGCCCGGTGGTCATGGATGCGACCGCGGCCTGCGGGGTGAGCTTGGCCTGGATCAGGGCCGCCATCCCGTCGGTGAACGGGATGCGGATGTCGGCCTCGGGGAAACAGAAGTAGCCGCGGTCGGCGCGCATCACCCGGAAGTCGTGCGCCATCGCGAGCATCGCCCCCGCGCCGAAGGCGTGGCCGACGATGGCGGCGGCGGTCGGGATCTGCAGCGTCAGCACCCGTGCCAGCAGACCCTGCACCTGCCCGACATACCAGGAGGTGCGGTCCCCGTTGGCCATCAGCCAGTCCAGGTCCAGCCCGTTGGTGTAGAACTTGCCGGTCGCGGTGGTGAGCAACCCGGCGGCGCCGTCGGCGAGCACGGTGTCCAGGTGCCCGTTGACCACATCGAGAAAGTCTGGGGTGAAACGGTTCTCGTCATCACCGAGGTTGAGCACGGCGATGTTGTCGGTATAGGTGAGGCTGACGGTCATTTCTGGTCTCCTTTTCGTGGCGGTGGTCCGATGTCGAGCACGGCACGGACGGCCGCACTCAGGTAGGTACGGGCGACGGGACTGTCCAGCCGGCCGCGGGTCAGCAGGATGGCGGTCGGCAGGTCGACGATGCACGTGGTGATGGTGTCCGCGGCGGCCCGGTCCCGGCGCTGCCAGAGGCCGTCGGCCAGCCGGACCATCGTGGCTATCAGCCGGGCCTGCAGGTCGTGCAGTTCGCGCGCCAGCGCGTCGGGCATCTCGGCGTCGAGGATGTCCTCGCGGCGCACGGTGAGCACCAGCCGGCACGAGGCCGGGTATCGATCCGACAGCACGCCGGGCGCCCCGGCGGCGGCGATCACGGCCGCTGCCGGATCCGGAGCCTGCTCGATGAGCGTGTCCTGCACCTGCAGGAACCGGTTGCCCGCCCGCAGCCAGGCCCGGCCCAGCAACTCGGACCTGCACGAAAAGCTGTGGTACAGAGCCCCGTTCGAGATACCTGCGGCACCGGCGACCGCGCGGACGGTGACGGCGGCCGGACCGTGCTCGACGGCCAGTGCTTCGACAGCGTCGAGCACGGCATCGGGGTCGTGGACGCGTGGACGGGGCATGACCTCACCATAACAGAGCGCTTGCTCTGTTATTCACACCGAACTCACAGCAGCAACTTTCACCGGGTACCCTTCGGGCATGAGCGCCGGGCTGTTCGGACTTTTCGACGACATCGCCGCACTGGCCCGACTGGCCGCCGCATCGATCGACGACATCGGGGCCGCCACCGGCAAGGCGACCGCCAAGGCGGCCGGGGTGGTCATCGACGACACGGCGGTCACCCCGCAGTACGTGCACGGCATCACCGCCGACCGCGAGCTGCCGATGATCAAACGCATCGCCATCGGGTCGCTGCGCAACAAGCTCGTGTTCATCCTCCCGGCGGCACTGCTACTGAGCCAGTTCGCCCCGTGGCTGCTGACACCGATCCTGATGATCGGTGCGACATACCTGTGCTTCGAGGGCGCCGAGAAGGTGCTGGGCCGTTTCCTGCAACACGACTCCGCAGAGGCGCACGGCAAGCCGGTCGGCGCGGTCGACGAGAAGTCGATGACGGCAGGTGCCATCCGCACCGATTTCATCCTGTCCGCCGAGATCATGGTGATCGCCCTCAACGAGGTGGCCCATCAGCCGTTCGTGCCGCGACTGATCATCCTGGTCATCGTGGCGCTGGTGATCACGGCTGCCGTGTACGGGGTCGTCGGCGTGCTGGTCAAGATGGACGACGTCGGGCTGAGTCTGGCGCAGCGCCAATCCAGCTTCGTCCAGAAGATCGGCCGTGGCCTGGTGGCCGGCATGCCGAAGGTGCTGGCCGCGCTGTCGACCATCGGCACGGTCGCGATGCTCTGGGTGGGCGGGCACATCCTGCTCACCGGAACGGACACGCTGGGCTGGCACGCCCCCTACGGATTGGTGCACCACGCCGAGGAGTTCGTGCACCACGCCGCCCAGGGTGTCGGCGGCCTGCTGGCCTGGCTCACCAACACCGCCGCCTCCGCGGTCGTCGGCCTGGTCGTCGGCGCTGTCGTGGTCGGCGTCATCCATGTCCTGCCGTTCGGCAAGAAGCACGACTGAACCTGTCACACCCCGCTCGTAACGTACGGGCATGACGTACTGGATCAACACCGTGAGCCGCGGTCATGTCGAACGTGGCGTCGCAGGCGGCTTCACCCAGGCCAACCACGGCAAGCCGCACGGGCTGCGCAAGATGGCCCGCGATGACTGGATCGCGTTCTACTCCCCCAAGACCGATTACCCGGAAGGTGCTCCGCTGCAAGCGTTCACCGCACTGGGCCGGGTGGCCGACGACCAGCCGTATCAGGCCGACAACGAATTCTGGCGGCGCCGGGTCGAATTCCAGGCCTGTACCGAGACGCCCATCCGCCCGCTGCTCGACCAGCTGGACTTCATCGTGGACAAGGCGCGCTGGGGCTATCGGTTCCGCTTCGGGCTGTTCCCCATCGAGGCGTCCGACTTCGAGGTGATCCGTGCGGCCATGCTCAGTGCGGCACGGCGCTGAGCATCAGATAAGCCAGACAGAGCAGCGCGTTGAGCGCCACCAGGGTCACGCCGACGAAGATCAGCAGCTGCGTCACGGTGCTGCGGGCGTGCCGCACGGCCGCCTGATGGCGCTGCTCCTCGATGCCCAGCGCGGTGAGCGCGAAGCGGACGTCGGTGACTTCGGCGTCGGTGGCACGGGTCCCTCCGACCAGATCCCTTAGCCGGGCCGCGGTGATGCTGACGCCGACACCAGAGAAGCGCCGACTCCAGTGCCGTGCCTGCCGCCTGCTCAGCGTCTGTGGCCGCCCACCCGCCGGGTGCGGGGCGACACCCCATTCGCCGGCCCATACCGGGAATGACACCCTTTGATGGTAGGCCCATTTCTGCTGTAAGGGAACGGTTTTAGCCGCTGATGGTCAGCGCCTTGAGCTCCCCCAGCGCCGCTGCGAGCACCTCGGTCAGCTCGCCGTCACCGGTTCCGATCCATCGCTCGAAGCCCACCTTGAAGATCGCGATGCCGGCTTCGGCGCTCAAGCGCGCCGCAGGTTCCGGCACGCCGCGCCCACGCAGTGCCGCGGTCAGCGCCGCGCCGAGGGTCGCCAGCTTGCTCAGTTCGCGTTCCCGTAGCCCGGGGTCGGCGTCGATGACCGCCTGGCGCCGCCGGGCGCTGTCCAGCCGGCCACCGATCATCTCCCCCGCGGCTCGCAGGCCGGCCCCGACGGCATCCAATGGCGCGGTGCCCGCGGGCATTCCTGCGACGGCCGCGACCATCGACTCGGTGAGCGCGGACTGCCCGGAGAACAACACCTCGCGCTTGTCGGCGAAATGCCGGAAGAACGTGCGTTCGGTGAGCCCGGCGCGTTCGGCGATCTGCACGACGGTGGTGGCGTCGAAACCCCGCGTCGCGTAGAGGTCGAGGGCCGCCTCCTCAAGACGGCCGCGGGCGTTGGGCTGCCACCGGCTCACACGGAAATACTAACGGTGGGGAATGACAGCGACTGTCATCGGTGTTGTCGTCGATGACAGGTACTGACATCACTGGGAGGTTCTCATGCACATCTTCGTCACCGGGGCGTCCGGCTTCATCGGTTCGGCGGTGGTCGCCGAACTGGCCGGCGCCGGCCACCAGGTCACCGGCCTGGCGCGCTCACCCGAAGCTGCCCGGGCGATCGCGGCCGCCGGCGCCACCCCGCACCAGGGCGACCTCGCCGATCTGGCCAGCCTGCGCGCGGCGGCCGAGAAGGCCGATGCCGTCGCACATCTGGCCTTCCATCACGACTTCGACGACTACGCCGCCGCCAGCGCGCTGGACCGCAACGCCATCACCACGCTCGGCGACACGCTCGCCGGATCGGGCCGCCCGCTGATCGTCACCTCCGGACTCGCGGCACTCGGGTCCGGCGCACTGATCACCGAAGCTGATCCCGCAACGCCCGCCCTACCACGGAAATCGGAGGCCGCTGCCCTCGGTTACGACGAGCGCGGGGTACGCCTGATCCTGCTGCGGCTGCCCCCGACGGTGCACGGCACCGGCGACCACGGCTTCGTGCCGCGACTCATCGAGATCGCCCGCGAGACCGGTGTCGCCGCGTATCCAGGCGATGGAT
>JAHFVC010000356.1 GCA_023264765.1 Mycobacterium sp.
ACCACTGCTGCACTACTTCGCCTTGCCCGCCGACGCGGATCTGTCCGGGGTGTGGCGGGCGGGCGCGCACACCGATTTCGACTGTCTGACACTGCTGTTCCAGCGCGACGGCCAGGGCGGCCTCCAGGTCTGTCCGGGCAAGGAGATGGCAGCGCAGGAGTGGACGTCGGTCCAACCGTCAGAAGACGCCATCACGTGCAATATCGGCGACATGCTGATGCGCTGGAGTGATGACCTGCTCCCGTCGAATTTCCACCGCGTCAAGAGTCCCGGACCTGCCGAACACCGCGGCCCGCGCTACAGCATCGCCTTCTTCGCTCAGGCCAACAGTGAGATGACAATCGCAGGACCGGCCGCCAAGTACCCACCGATCAGCGCGAAAGACTATCTGCAACAACGCATCAGCGCGAATTTCGCGCGGTAGCTACGCTCGCTGCCATGGAACGGGTACGACCGCCCTGGTGGCTCAAGTACGTCAACAAGGTCTTCATCGGACTGTCGAAGCTCGGCGTCGGTGGCGACAAAGGTCCGCTGGTGCTGACGGTGCCCGGCCGCAAATCGGGTAAGTCGCGGTCGACCCCGGTCACCCCGATGACCGTGGACGGGCAGCGCTACGTCGTCGGCGGCCTGCCCGGTGCGGACTGGGTCGCCAACGTGCGTGCCGCCGGCGAGGCCACCCTGCACCAGGGCCGCCGGACCTCCCAGGTGCGCGTGGTGGAGATGCCCGCCGACGAAGCCCGACCGCTGCTGCGGCAATTTCCCGTGCTCGTGCCCACCGGGGTGAGCTTCATCCGCAACGCGGGACTGGTCACCGGCCCGAACCCCGATGAATTCGAGGCTCTCGCGGGCCGGATCCCAGTGTTCCGCTTCGACCGGATCTAGCCCTTACAGGTGCGGGGCTTCCTTGATCTTGCTGTCCTGCTTACCTGCCGTCTGACAGAAGGTCTGAACCGACAGCCGGGTGCCCGTGATCTCCAGCTGCGCTGCGTCCTGGCCCTTTTCGTCCTTGAGCATCTTGGCAACCGCGTCGGTCTGGGTCTTCTCGTCGGCGCCGAGGAAGTCCTTGCAGGAGGTATCACCGCCGGTAATCGACGGGGCCGAGCATCCAACCAGCAACGCGGCAGCCGCGCACGCTGTCATCAAACCGGTAGTGAACTTCATCGTCACCCTCCTGTGTCTCGGTGCGTGGGACGCACTGTGGCGGCTCATTCATACCCAACTGCCAGCCGGACGAAACCCCCTGCATACAGTCGGGGCATGACCTTTGATCCGGCCCTCTGGCAGCCCGTCCCCGGTTTCGAGCTCACGGATATCACCTATCACCGGCATATCGTCGACGGCGTGGCGAAGCCGACGGTGCGGGTGGCCTTCGACCGGCCGGAGGTGCGCAACGCCTTCCGGCCGCACACCGTCGACGAGCTGTACCGGGTGCTCGACCATGCCCGGATGTCGCCCGATGTCGGGGTGATCCTGCTGACGGGCAACGGCCCGTCGCCCAAGGACGGCGGCTGGGCGTTCTGCTCCGGTGGCGATCAGCGCATCCGCGGCCGCAGTGGTTACCAGTACGCCGACGGGGAGACCGCGGAGACCGTCGACCCGGCGCGGGCCGGCCGGCTGCACATCCTGGAGGTCCAGCGGCTCATCCGGTTCATGCCCAAGGTCGTCATCTGCCTGGTCAACGGCTGGGCGGCGGGCGGTGGCCACAGCCTGCACGTGACGTGCGATCTGACGCTGGCCAGCCGCGAGCACGCCCGTTTCAAGCAGACCGACGCCGACGTCGGCAGTTTCGACGGCGGGTTCGGCAGTGCCTACCTCGCGCGCCAGACCGGCCAGAAGTTCGCCCGTGAGATCTTCTTCCTGGGCCGCGCCTACGACGCGCAGACCATGTACCAGATGGGCGCGGTGAACGAGGTCGTCGACCACGCGGATCTGGAGGCGACGGGCCTGCAGTGGGCGGCCGAGATCAACGGCAAGTCGCCACAGGCCATCCGGATGCTGAAGTTCGGTTTCAACCTGATCGACGACGGATTGGTGGGACAGCAGGTATTCGCCGGCGAGGCAACGCGTTTGGCGTACATGACCGACGAGGCGGTGGAGGGCCGCGACGCCTTCCTGGAGAAGCGTGACCCGGACTGGAGCGGGTTCCCCCGCTACTTCTAGGTTGTGACCATGAGCAAGAACCCGTTGCGCCGCCTGTCCGAAGCCGTGCTGCTGACCAGCATGCGGCCCCCGCTCACCGAGTACCTGAGCCGCGGGCCCGAGGTCGAGTTGCGCGGCAAGCGCATCCTGGTCACCGGCGCCTCGTCGGGCATCGGCGCGGCGTCGGCACGCAAGCTCGCCGCGCACGGCGCGAGCGTCGTGGTGGTGGCCCGCCGGGCCGACCTGCTCGACGGTCTCGCCGAGAGCATCCGCAGCAGCGGGGGTATCGCCGAGGCGATCGCCACCGACCTGTCCGATCTGGACGAGGTCGACGCACTCACCGCCCGGGTGCTCGAAAGTCACGGCGGGATCGACATCCTGATCAACAACGCGGGCCGGTCCATCCGGCGTCCGCTGATCGAATCGCTGGACCGCTGGCATGACCTGGAGCGGACGATGGCGCTGAACTACTACTCCCCGCTGCGCCTGATGCGGGCGCTGGTGCCGGGCATGATCGAGCGCGGCGACGGGCACGTGATCAACGTCTCGACGTGGGGCGTGATGAACGAATCGTCACCGTTGTTCGGCGCGTACCAGGCCTCCAAGGCGGCGCTGACGGCGATCAGCCGGGTGGCCGAGACCGAATGGTCGGGCAAGGGTGTGCACTCGACCACGCTGTTCTACCCGTTGGTCAAGACACCGATGATCGAGCCGACCAAGGCGTTCGTCGGCATGCCGGGCCTGTCGGCAGAGGAGGCCGCCGAGTGGATGCTGACGGCCGCACGGACCCGGCCCGTGCGCATCGCGCCGCGGATGGCGGTCACTGCCAAGGCGCTGGACAGCGTAGCCCCGAGCCTGCTGGGCGCGATCATGAAACGCGGCGCGCCCGCACAGGATTGACCTTAGGTTAGCCATGCCATACTCGACCGCGTGTCCGAGTATGCGATCCAGCTTGAAGACGTCACCAAACAGTTCGGGGACAAACAGGCGCTGCGCGGGGTGACGTTCCGGATGCCCGCGGGCACCGTGCTCGGTGTGCTCGGCCCCAACGGCGCCGGCAAGACCACCACCATCAACGTGCTGTCCACGCTGGTGCGTCCCACCTCCGGCCATGCCACCGTGGCCGGTTTCGACGTGGTCACCCAGGCCGCCGACGTCCGCAAGAGCATCGGACTGACCGGTCAGTACGCCGCCATCGACGAGATGCTCACCGGCCGCGAGAACCTCATCCTGTTCGGCGAACTCAACGGGCTGTCCCGCACCAAGGCGCACGCCCGCGCCGACGAACTGCTGACCGCCTTCAGCCTCACCGCCGCCGCGGGGCGGCGGGTGTCCACCTATTCCGGCGGCATGCGCAGGCGCGCCGACATCGCCTGTGGGCTGGTGGCCGCGCCCGCCGTGGTCTTCCTCGACGAACCGACCACCGGCCTGGATCCGCGCAGCCGGCGCGAGGTGTGGGATCTGGTCGGCACACTGACCGGGCAGGGCACCAGCGTGCTGCTGACCACCCAGTACCTCGACGAGGCGGATGCCCTGTCGGACTCGATCGTCGTCATCGACCACGGCCGGGTGATCGCCGAGGGCACCGCCGACGAACTCAAGCAACGCGTCGGCGGCAGCTTCTGCCAGGTCACCCCCGTGCACGCGGCCGACGGTCCGCGGATCGCGGCGGCGCTCGCCGACATCGCGGCGGGCCCGGCCGAACTGGCGGCCGACCCCGATACCGGCACGCTGTCGGTGCCCGCCCCCAGCGGCCTGACCACTCTGAGCGAGGTGTTCCGCCGGGTCGAGACGCTCGACATCGAGATCGCCGACATCGCTTTGCGCAAGCCGTCGTTGGACGAGGTGTTCTTCGAACTGACCGGCTCGCCGACGTGACCGCGCTGGGCAGCCTGACCCGCCGCTCGGTGCTCGGCACCCTGCGCGACGGGGACCTGATCTTCGCGATCGGCGGGCCCGTCGCGTTCTTCGTGTGTTTCAACATCACCTTGCGCAACGTCATCGACACCGGCGGCATGAGCTACCCGCAGTACATCTTGCCGGTCATCGTGGTGCAGGCGATGATCTTCACCGCGATGACGACGGCCGACCGGGCCGCGCGGGATCATTTGAGCGGCATGGGGATCCGGATGCGGTCCCTGCCCATCACCGCGCTGGCACCCGTGACGGCCCGGATGCTGTCCTCGTTGGTGCGCGCCGTCGCAGCCCTGGCCGCCGCGCTGGCGATCGGCTACGGATTCGGGTTCCGGTTGCACGGCGGGTTCGTCGAGCTGGTCGCCTTCGTCGGCATCGCCCTGGTGCTGTCACTGGCACTGTCCCTGGGCGCCGATGCCATGGGCTCGGTGGCCCGCAGCACCGAGGCCGCCGGCCAGGTACTGCTCATCCCGCAACTGCTGCTGGTCATGCTGTCCACCGGAATCGCACCGGCACAATCGTTTCCGTCTTGGCTCGGGCCCTTCGTGCGCAATCAGCCGGTGTCGGTCATCGCCGAGACCCTGCGTGGGCTGGCTGTCGGCGAGTACGTGCGGATCGGCGCCAGCCTGGCCTGGTGCGCCGGGCTGTTGGTGGTGTTCGGCGCGATCGCGCTCATGGCGCAGCGGCGGCCGCGATGAGCGCCTTCGCGAAGAGCAAAGGGCACGGCATGATTCGGCAATCCCGCCTACACGCCCGGCGACTGCTGCTGGGCTGGCAGCGCGCCCCGGTGGTGCTGATCCAGTCCCTGATCTTCCCGACGTTCCTGCTCGTCGTCTACTCCCTGGTGGTCGGCAAGTCGGTGCTACATCTGACCGGATCCAGCAGCCTGTACGGCCTGGTGCCGATGTGCGCGGTGGCGGGGGCCCTGTTCGGCGCCATGGGCACCGGCGCGGCGATACCCGACGAGCGCGAAGCCGGTCTGCTGAGCCGACTGTGGGCGCTGCCCGTGCACCGGGCCAGCGCACTGACCGGGCGCCTGCTGGCCGAGAGTGCCCGGGCTTTCATCGGGTCCGTGGTGATCACCGTGGTCGGCGTGGCGATGGGCCTGCGTTTCGTCGCGGGCTGGCCAGGGGCCGTCGGGTTCGTCCTCATTCCGGTGCTCATGGTGGTCGGGTTCGCGACGGTCATCGTGGCGGTTGCGGTGCAGGCAGGCGGCAAGAACATCATCACGGGCTTGTCGACGGTGTGCTTCCTGCTGTTGTTCTTCAACTCCGGCATGGTGCCGGTCGACGTGTTCCCCGGCTGGGTGCAGCCGATCGTGCGCGCACAGCCGATGTCCCCGGCCATCGAAGCCATGCGCGGGCTTGCCGGTGGCGGACCGGTGCTCTGGCCGGCGCTGCAGGCGGCCGCCTGGGTCGTCGGACTCATCGCGGTGTTCGGGCCGATCGCCGTACGCGGCTACCGGATTGCCGCCGAGAATCCCTAGCCGTGATAGACACGCAAGCATGGAAATCCTGGCCAGCCGGATGCTCATCAGGCCGGTGGACTATCCGGAATCCGTGGCGTTCTACCGCGACCGGATCGGTCTGGCCATTGCCCGCGAATACGGCGCGGGCACGGTGTTCTACGCCGGGCAGTCGCTGATCGAACTCGCCGGGCACGGCGATCCCTCTGCCGGCGGCACGCTGTGGCTGCAGGTGCGCGACGTCTATGCCGCCGAAACCGAACTGACCGGGCGCGGGGTGTCGATCACCCGCGGCGCTCAGGAGGAACTCTGGGGTCTGCACGAAATGCATGTCACCGACCCGGACGGCATACTGCTGATCTTCGTCGAGGTACCCGACGACCACCCACTGCGCCGCGACGTCCGCAACTGAAAGGCAACCCATGGCCGAGACCAAGATCACCGTCATCTACGACAACCCGACAGATCCCGCGGCATTCGAAAATGCTTACCCCACTGAGCAGTTGGAGGCCGCCCGGCGCATCCCGGGATATGTGCGGTTCGAGGCATCCAAGGTCTGGCCCAAGGAGGACGGCAGCCCAACCCCCGCATGGCGATCCATCGACCTCTACTACCCGGACTACGACGCCGCCAGCGTCGCCGTGACCACCCCGGAGGCCGGTGAGTTCTTCGCGGCGATGGCGCGGTTGTCCACCGGCGGTGTGCGAGTGCTGTTCTCGGAGATCGAAGTGCCGCAGCACTGACGCGACAGAACAAGACACCCCCGGTCCGATCGGACCGGGGGTGTCTTTGTGACGGGGTTCAGCGTGCCGGCGTCGCCAGTGGCCAGCCGACCGAGGCCAGCCGCGAGGCGACCTGGTGGATCTCCTCGGGGTTGGGCTCCTTCTCGATGATCTGTTGCACGGCGGCGTGGATCTCCGCCTCCGTCACCGGGGCGTCGCCGTCGCTGGAGCGCAGGATCGACTGCGCGGCCTTGACGACCTCGTCCTCGGTGAGCGAACGCTTCAGCAGGGCCAGCAGGGCGAAGTAGTCCTTGGGCGGGACGCCTTCGGGGTAGCCCTCGTGGAGCCAGCCGAGCACGTTGTCGATGACGCTGTTGTTCTCGGTCATGTCGTCAGCTCACTTACCCGGCAGGAACGGGACGGGGTTGAAACCGAAGTGATGGATGATCGTGGCCTTGGTGATCCAGAGGATCGCGATCAGGATCACCGCCGAGACCAACGCGAACAGCGCCAGGCCCAGGGCCTTGACCGCCGGGTTGGGGGTCTGCACGGTGCCGTCGTTGTTGGTGCCACCGGAGCCGCTGGAGAAGGCCACCAGACCGGTCGCGAACACT
>JAHFVC010000357.1 GCA_023264765.1 Mycobacterium sp.
AGGTCCGCACCGCGGAGTCGCCTCGGAAGCTGGACAGTTGTCGCCATGCCGCGACGAACGTGTCCTGTACGACCTCGTGGACCGCGCCCTCGTCGCGCAGCATGCGCCGCGCATATCGATGCAGCACAGGGCCGTGCCGCAGAACCAGGGTCTCGAACGCGGTGCGGTCGCCGGCCACCGCTGCGTCGACCAACACACGGTCACTGACCTCGGAGGAGACAGATAGCGACGGCAGAGAAGAGCGTGGTGTCATCGCGGCACTCCTGTCCCATCGACGCCGTCGTGGGTATGAGGCAAGTGCGGCGCACCGAGGTCGGCTGGCCCGTCCACAGAGATCTACACCCGCGACCCCGACCTCAAACGTGATCTAGATCACATCAAGCCGGTGTCCGGTCCGGCAGGTTCGATCCGTCCTCCCTGATGTACGCCCACTTGCCTCCCCTCGGAAGGACCATTTTCGATGACCAGCACCACGCCCACCGCACCCGCAGTCACCACGGACGAAGCAGGCTCATCGCGTAGTTCGGCTCTGGTGAGCAGTCAGGGCAAGACATCGATTGCCGACACGGTGGTGTCCAAGATCGCCGGGCTTGCCACCCGCGAGGTACACGGGGTCTACGACCTCGGCGGGGGCGCATCCCGCGTCGTCGGTGTCCTGCGTGACCGCATTCCAGGTGCGTCGGTCAACCACTCGCAGGGTGTCTCGGTCGAGGTCGGAGAAAAGCAGGCCGCCGTCGACATCGACATCGTCGCCGAGTACGGAGTAGCCATTGCCGACCTCGCCGCCGGTATTCGTCGTAACGTCATCGCAGCACTCGAGCGGATGACCGGCCTCGAGGTCACCGAAGTCAACATCGCTGTCCACGACGTACACCTCGACAACGAGTCGGATGACAAGGACAGTGACGAGTCCACGATCACCCGGGTGCAGTGACTTCGGCGAAGCAACCCGCGGGCGCTGACGAGGTCGACCTGCTCGCTGCAGCGGTGCGCGCGGTCCCTGGCGTCGCAGCCCTGCATCCCGGAATGTTCGGGGAGGTCGGAACCTACCTACCCGGTCGCCGAGTGCCGGGGATCCGCACCGTCGGTGATGTCACCGAAGTGCACGTGAGCATCGTCTTCGACGCCTCGGTCCGCGACACCGCCGTCCGTGTCCGCAGCGTCGTGTCCGCTCTGACCGGCGGCACGGTCGACGTCACGGTCGAGGACGTCGTACCGGGGTCGACAGCCGAACCCGTCGACAGCGGACCTGCACGCGAGCGGCCGTGACGGAGCCGGCGTGCTCCCTACCGTCCCCGGACAGTGACGCCGGTGATGTGGGGAGATGGCTGACCCACGGCGACCGATGCACCGCCCGACGTAGTGCAGCGCAGGCACTGCACCCCGACGTCGGGGGATCGGCGACGGCGCTCGCTCGCGCGTTCGCCGAGATCGATGCCGCGTACGGAGGTGGTGTCTACTGCGCCGGTGTCGTCACCACCACCGCGGTGCACCGCACCAGTTGCGGCCCGATCCGCGCCATCGTCAGGGTGCGACAACTACGTATACGCCGCATCGACAGCCCCTGACACCAGCCCTTGACAAGGCGCTTGCTGCAGGCCTCCGGCTCGAATCATCACCTGCCCATCAGGCCCGAATGTCCATCCACGCTGCTTCACTCGACGAAGGATCACCATCATGACTACTTCCACAGTCGGCCTGCTCGCCGGCCTGCTTCTGGCGATCGCCGCTGCGGCCGGCGGATTCGTCGGGTTCGTCCTCGCCCTACTGCTCGGCGCAGCCGGTTATGCACTCGGTGCCCACCGCGACGGTGAACTGGACCTCGGTGCACTCCTACGAGGCCGCGGCCGTGGCTGACGTGGCCCATCCCTCGAGCCCTCTCGCGTCGGAGGGGTCGCGAGAGGGACAGGGGCGTCAGATGGCAGCGCCATCGAACCGCGGCACGTTGACCGTCAAGGACAAGGTCGCGCAGCATCTCGCCGTCCGCGCCGCCCTCGACACCGCAGGAGTGCGCACTCACGCCGGCGGACTCGACAAGCTCACCGGCCGCGAACTGCCGCGGGTCGACGTGAGCGTGTCCGGTGACCACGTGCGTGCCACCGTCGACATCGCGGTGCAGTGGCCGCAGCCGCTCACTACTGTGACCGCGGCAGTACGCGCGAACGTCACCCACGCGCTGTCGACCTGGGCAGGTCTGACCGTCGACGGCGTCGATGTCAGCGTCGCCGTCGTGGTCACCGAACCAACGGTGAACGGCGATATCAGAGTGGAAAGAGTGACATGAGCCCCCGGCACAACCTCATCGACCCTGACCCTGACCCCGACCCCGGCGCCGGCGCCGCGCGGCGCACCGCTGCTCTCCCCGCGTCGACCGACAGATCCGATAGCGAAGCCGACCCCCAAGCGGGCACGCACCTCGACAACGTCGCGGTGTTCGATCCGGCGCCGGGGCGCACCCCCCGCGCCGTACCCACTGCCGCCTACACCGGCGCCCTGATCGCAGTACTGCTGATCGGCGTCGGTGCCGTGGGAATCCATGACGGCGTAGTCGCCGCCGGCTGGATCTCCGGCCGGTCCTGGACCGGCGCGGCCATCGACTCGATCGATGGTCTGAGCCCCGCAGGCGCGATGATTCCCGCCGGCATCGTGGCCGCGTTGATCGGATTGTGGCTGGTGCTGACCTCACTGTCTCCCAGGCGCACGAAGGCAGTCGACATCGATTCGGCCACAGCACTGTTCATCGAACCGTCCGATATTGCCCGGATTTCCTCGATCACCGCCGAATCGGTCTCCGGGGTGTTGTCCGCGCGCACGAGTGCAACCCGCACGAAAGTCACCATCCAGGTCGAGACCACCGGCGACGCAGCGACACCCGGCGCTGTCGCCGATGCGGTACGCACCGCACTGACATCGCTGACGCCGGTACCGAAAGTATCTGTCCGCACCCGCACCGGAGGAACCCGATGACGCGCACATCGATCGCACTGGACCGCCTCGCGACCTTTCTGCTCGGGCTGGTCTTGATCGCGGTGGGTGCCGGAGCAGCAGTGTGGGCAGCAGCGTCGGTATGGAACATCGAAACGCTGCGCGGGTTGCCGGAGCTGGTCACCGCGCCGCAGATGGTGAATGCATCGCAGGCCCCCTGGTGGCCCTGGGCGGCAACAGCGATCGGGGCTGTTCTGGTTCTGTCGGGTCTGCGTTGGCTCACCCTGCATACTGCCGCGCCGAAGGCGAAGACACTTCAGTTGGAGGGAAGCGGACCGGAGGGTCGACTCTGCGCCGACCTCGGTCAGGTTGCAGCCGGTGCGGCGCGTGTGCTCGCGCAACGCGCCGACATCCACTCTGCACAAGGTACAGCGATCATCGACCGCGGAGTCCGGACATTCGACTTCGAGGTCACCGCAGATTCTCCCGACGACTTGGCAGCCGTCGCGGCTGCAGTCGATGCGGTGTGCCGCGACGCAGTGTCGATGGTCGGGGACCCTTCGCTCGCCACGTGCACCCGTATACGTATAGCCAAGACCGCACACAATGGTCGCCGCGTCAGCTGAGCGACGCGCGGCGCGCCCGCGATCGGGAGCAGCTCAGGAATGATGTGCTGGACCTGACCCACGTCTGCTGCGCAGATGACCGCGGCAGTAGCGGTCCCTGTCGGCAGGCAGACGTCGTGGTGGACGTCCATGGCCGCATGCGCGGCTTCAGGGTCCGTCGCAGACTGTTCTGTTTCCTCCCGACTTCTTGGCCCGGTACATCGCCTGGTCGGCGCGCGTGATCAAGTCGTCGATGTCGGACGCGCCCGGCACGGTCCTGCTGGGTGCGGCCGAGGCCAGCCCGACGCTGGCGGTGACCGTGCCCGACCGATCGATGCTCTGCCGTATCCGTTCGGCCAGATCGGTGGCCGTGGCTACCGGCAGGCTGGTGGCCACCACGAATTCTTCACCCCCCATCCTGGCGACCAGCTCCGAGTCCGAACATGCCTCGGTGACGATGCGAGCGATCCGGCGTAGCACTCGATCACCGTGATCGTGCCCGTGGGTGTCGTTGACAGATTTGAATCGATCGAGATCGATCATGAGCACCGCCTGAATACCTACTCTCGCTGCGGTCGGACAAGCCGGCCGCATGCGGTCGCCGACGGCTGCGCGGAAGCCGCGACGATTGAGCAATCCCGTCAATGGATCGTGATGGGAATTGTGCGCACCTCGGCGCAGCGCACCCTCCGCGATCTGGGTGAAGATCGGAGCTGCGCCGATCACACTGAGTTGCACCACCAGCCGGGAGATGTAGAACCAGAGGTCGATGTCGGTGGTCCACAGCGACAACGCGAACAGCACCACCGTGACAGCCGCAGCCCAGCACAGGTGCACGATCAACAACCGCGCGCCGTGAAAGAACGCGACGTAGACACCGATGAAGGCGAACCATCCCGTGCCCGGCGACGCTGCGGCAGGTTCGGTGAAAGTGAACAGTGATGCAGCGATGATCAGATCCGCCCCGGCGACGAAAACGATCGATACCCGCTCCGACGGCCATGGCCGGGCGATCCAGCATCCCGCCGCAACGAAAGTGCTCGACGCTGCCGCCGCGAGGACGAACACGGCGACCGGTGAGACCGGGCACAGGGAGCTGGCCATCATGAACACAGCCCACACGCCGAACGCGATGCAGCCACTTGCTGCGCCGAGCTGCGCCGGTCGTTGCAGTGATCGGGATCGTAGAAACAGTACGATCCAGGAATAATCCGAGGCCCTGAAGGGTCGCGCGGAAGGCGGCGACCCGGTCACCGCCGGATCCCTGCCATGGGGTTATCGCACGAACGAGCGCTCATCGCCCAAGATTCTTGCAGGTGATCCGGTCGTAGACAGCGCGAACGACGTCCCGACCAGGCACGGGAACTCGGAAAACGACACATCCGGGGCTGACTCGAGCCGCACGGGGCGAGACGCTGCGGGCGGTGTGGGTGCCTCAAGTCAGGGTGAGCGCAGAGGCAACGGCTTCCGGGTCGGCGACCACAGCGACGGATTCGGACATACTGGACAGGGCGACCTCGGGGTCCTTGAGCCCGTTACCGGTGACCGAGCACACGACCAGCGATCCCGGTTCGATCCACCCGTTCTGCACTGCTTGCACAAGCCCTGCGATCGACGCGGCCGAGGATGGCTCGACGAAGATGCCCTCGGCTCGGGCGACCAGACGATACGCGTCGAGAATCTCGGCATCGGTGGCAGCGCAGAACATTCCGTTCGATTCGCTCTGCACGCGACGCGCGGCCTGCCACGACGCCGGCGAACCGATCCGGATGGCGGTGGCGATGGTGTCCGGGTTCTCGACCACCGATCCTGTGACCAGGGGCGCGGCACCTGCGGCTTGGACCCCGAGCATGCGTGGCCGTGAGTCGATGATCCCTGCGCCGAGATAGTCGCTGTATCCGAGCCAGTGGGCGTGGATGTTGCCGGCGTTGCCGACAGGCAGAATGTGGACCTGCGGCGATTGCGAGAGGGTGTCGCAAATTTCGTAGGCGGCGCTTTTCTGGCCGGCGATACGGTCCGGGTTGATCGAGTTGACCAGACCCACGGTCGGAAATGTCTCCGCCAGCGACCGAGCAACGGTGAGGCAGTCGTCGAAGTTGCCGTCGATCTGCACGATGCGGGCACCGAGGATGTGCGCTTGGGCAAGCTTTCCCGATGCGATACGCCCTTGGGGGATCAGTACCGCGCAGTCCAAGCCGGCCTGTGCGGCATACGCTGCCGCCGAGGCCGCCGTATTACCGGTCGAAGCGCACAGTAGCAGCCGGTCGCCGCGCGATCTGGCCGCGGTGACCGCTGTGGTCATCCCCCGATCCTTGAACGATCCGGTTGGATTGGCCCCTTCGACCTTGAGGTACACCGTGCATCCGGTGATATCCGACAGATACCGTGCATGCAGCAGCGGGGTCGAGCCCTCACCGAGGCTGACCACCTCCCCTGCATCGGCGTGGGAGACCAGATCACCGAACCGGGCGATCACCCCGCAAGGCCGGACAGGATGCGGCGGCGAACCCGGAGGCGATACGGCTGCGGCAGACTCACGATGATTGTTGGTCACGTCGATACCGACGAGCGGACCAGCCGAAACCGAACGGAGAACCACGAACTTTCCGCGACGCCGAGTACCGACCTGTATCGAACCGGCAAACCTCGGACATCGCGCAGGAAGCAGCCCGGCCAGGGCGCATCGGCGGAGATCGTTGGCAGGCGAGGCGGGCCTCACCTCGACGAACTGTGTCCTATATCACTGCCTCGGGAGGTTCGGTCCTCGACGTCGCGGGCGTCCTACCGTGTACAGAAGAATTTCGAGGAAAGAGGACCCCGATGCCGGATCGAGAACGCGATGACGACCACGTCGCCCAGCGGGCAGCCGAGCAGTCGGCGGGACCGGCAACCGGCGACGGAGCACGCGCAGCGAGCGGTGTCCGGCGCCCCCGATCAGGGGAAGGCAGGCATGCACTTGTCGACCCCACCGAACCTATCGAACCCACTGCTGATGGCCGCCGGACGATCAGCGGCACCGCCGGTGAAGCCGGATACGGAGTCGGTTCGGCTCCACACCACGCGGCTCGGACCGGTGACGTTGTCGCTGGTCCACAGTCCACTGCCGAAGCCCAGCTCGGAGGTGTCAGCACTGCTGACACCTCCGATGCCGTGCGGTCACAGCAGGTGGGGCTACTGATCGGGATCGTCGCCGCGGGCATGATCACCGGACTGATACTGCTGCACCGGATTCGCCGACACCCACGTACACGTGTGCCTGCACGCAGTCGGACGTTGTCAGGGTCATTCCTCATCGGGCGATGACCAACTGTCGTCGGACGGG
>JAHFVC010000358.1 GCA_023264765.1 Mycobacterium sp.
ACCGGGACACGCACAGATAGAACGGCTGATCACCGGCTGCCCACGGCACCACCGCCGGGACGGGTTCGGCGTCGACGTCGGTGCGCATCGCCACCGGTGAGGGCAGTACGTCGGCGTCGACGCCGTAGGCGTCCTTGATGCGGCCCCTGATCATCGTCGACACCGCGAGGTAGCGGTCGCAGGACAGAGCCGCGCGGCGGTCCCACTTCTTCAGCGACGGCGACGCCACCTTCAGCAGCGCGCGTTTGAGCCGGTCGCCGTCGTCCTTGAGGTACACCTCGGGCGTGTAGAGCCAGTGCGCCGGCGTGTGGCAGTGCACCAATTTGGCACCGTTGGTGCGGAAGCCGTGGGCCCATCCGCTGCTGCTGGTCACCACCACGTCGGCGTCGACGAACATCGAGGACGCCACCACGGGCAGGATCGGCAGGGCCGCGCGATGGTGTTTGCGGAACAGGGCCACCCGGTTGAGCGGCGAGACCCGCACGTCCCGGTCGGCGAATTCGGGGTAGGTACCGGCCGGGTCGTAGAGCTGGGTGTAGATCGGCGCATCGGGAAACGCCCGGCTCATCGACAAGACGACCTTCTCGGCCCCGCCGCGCTGGGTCAGATAGTCGTGAGCGATCGCCACACGGGGACCGTCCACACCGTCGTACCTGCGCGCAGCCGTCATGGCAGCCACCCTACAAAAACCGGCGCCCGGGTACCGATCGGCGATCTGACCGCCCAAAACCGCACCCACCTGTCCGACTTCTTAGGGAACCGTTAATATCGACCACCATGACGAGTGTTACCGAACCGGCGGCAGATCACGTAGTCGATATCCACACGACCGCCGGCAAGCTGGAAGACCTGCGCCGACGCTCCGAGGAAACCCTGCACCCGGTCGGCCAGGCCGCCGTCGACAAGGTTCACGAGAAGGGCAAGCTCACCGCCCGCGAGCGCATCCTGGCGCTGCTCGACGAGGGTTCGTTCGTCGAACTCGACGCCCTGGCCAAGCACCGCAGCACCAACTTCGGCCTGGGTGAGCGGCACCCCGTCGGCGACGGTGTGGTGACCGGCTACGGCACCATCGACGGCCGCGACGTCTGCATCTTCAGCCAGGACGCCACCGTGTTCGGCGGCAGCCTCGGCGAGGTCTACGGCGAGAAGATCGTCAAGGTCCAGGAGCTGGCCATCAAGACCGGCCGCCCGCTGATCGGCATCAACGACGGCGCCGGCGCCCGCATCCAGGAGGGTGTGGTCTCGCTCGGCCTGTACAGCAAGATCTTCCGCAACAACATCCTGGCCTCCGGCGTGATCCCGCAGATTTCGCTGATCATGGGCGCCGCGGCCGGCGGGCACGTCTACTCCCCCGCCCTGACCGACTTCATCGTGATGGTCGACCAGACCAGCCAGATGTTCATCACCGGCCCGGACGTCATCAAGACCGTCACCGGCGAGAACGTCACCATGGAGGAGTTGGGTGGCGCGCACACACACATGGCCAAATCCGGCACGGCGCACTACGTGGCCTCCGGCGAGCAGGACGCCTTCGAGTACGTCCGCGATCTGCTGAGCTACCTGCCGTCGAACAACTACGCCGATCCGCCGCGGTTCCCGGCACCGCCGCACCCGGGTGCCATCGAGGACAACCTCACCGCAGAGGACCTGGAACTCGACACCCTGATCCCGGATTCGCCGAACCAACCGTACGACATCCACGAGGTCATCTCGCGCATCCTCGACGACGACGAGTTCCTCGAGGTGCAGTCCGGCTACGCCGGCAACATCGTCATCGGCTACGGCCGGGTCGACGGGCGCACCGTGGGCATCGTGGCCAACCAGCCCACCCAGTTCGCCGGCTGCCTGGACATCAACGCATCGGAGAAGGCCGCCCGGTTCATCCGGACCTGCGACTGCTTCAACATCCCGATCGTCCTGCTGGTCGATGTGCCGGGTTTCCTGCCGGGCACCGACCAGGAGTACAACGGCATCATCCGCCGCGGCGCCAAGCTGCTGTACGCCTACGGAGAGGCCACGGTGGCCAAGGTCACCGTGATCACCCGCAAGTCCTACGGCGGCGCGTACTGCGTGATGGGCTCCAAGGACATGGGCGCCGACGTGGTGGTCGCCTGGCCGACCGCGCAGATCGCCGTGATGGGCGCCTCGGGCGCCGTCGGCTTCGTCTACCGCAGCCAGCTCAAGGACGCCGCCGCCAAGGGCGAGGATGTCGACGCGCTGCGACTGGAGCTGCAGCAGGACTACGAGGACACCTTGGTCAACCCGTACGTGGCGGCCGAGCGCGGGTATGTCGACGCGGTCATCCCGCCGTCGCACACCCGCGGCTACGTGGCCACCGCGCTGCGCCTGCTGGAGCGCAAGATCAGCACGTTGCCGCCGAAGAAGCACGGGAACATCCCGCTGTGAGCGACGCGAACGAGACCACTGCTGTGAGCGACGCGAACGAGACCACTGCCGTGAGCGACACGCACGAACCGCACATCAAGGTTCTCAAGGGAAACCCGACCGCCGAAGAGCTCGCCGCACTGATCGGCGTGCTCTCCGCGGCGGGCGGTGGACCCGTGGACACCACCCCGGCCGCCGTCGACCTGTGGGGTCACCCGGTGGACCGGTTGCGCTACACGGTGCACAGCTGGCAGCGGATCACGCTGCTGGAGCGGCAACACATGAGGCGATGACGCGAGTCGTCCTGGGCTCGGCCTCGACAGGCCGGCTCGGGGTGCTCCGTCAGGCCGGCATCGAACCGCTGGTGCTGGTCTCCGACGTCGACGAGGACGCCATCGTGGCGTCGCTACCCGGTGCGCCTCCTGCCGACGTGGTGCTCGCGTTGTCGGACGCGAAGGCGGCCAGGGTGGCCGGATCGTTGGACACCGATACAGCCACGGACTGTGTGGTGATCGGTTGCGACTCGATGCTCGAGGTCGACGGCCGGTTGTGCGGTAAACCCGGCAGCGTCGAGGCCGCCCGGGCGCAGTGGCGATCCAGCGCGGGCCGGAGCGGAGTTCTGCACACCGGACATACCCTGCTCCGCGTGCGTGACGGCGCCGTAGCGGCTCAGGCCGGCCAAACATCTTCCACCACAGTTCATTTCGCACAACCCGAGTCAACCGACCTGGAAGCGTACCTGGCCAGCGGCGAACCACTGTGGGTGGCAGGCGGTTTCACTCTCGATGGCCTCGGCGGCTGGTTCGTGGACCGCATCGAGGGCGACCCGTCCAACGTGATCGGGCTGAGCCTGCCACTGGTACGCACCATGCTGGCCGGCCTCGGCCTGGGCGTGGCCGAACTCTGGGCGGCGAATCCGCTCCCCGCCCGGCGCTGAAGCCTACTCGAAAGTCACTGCGCGGGAGTGACTTTGAACGTCGCGCTGCCGTTGACCACCGAGGACACCGTCAGGACGTAGTTCTGGCCCCGCCCCGCGGTGATCGCGGTGCACGGCAGTGTCGCCCCTACCGCGATCGGCATGTCGCCGGCGCAGCTCGCCGAATCCGGGGCCTGACCCGACTGCCGCAACTGGGCGAGCAACGCGCCTTCGGCGATCGCCTTGGGCAGCGTCCCTCCGGTACCGCCCGCGCCACCGTTGGGCGCGAGCACCGGACCGCCACCCGGCAACTGCGGTCCGCCGCCCGGCGGCTGCGCCGGATCGCCACCGGGAGCGGCCAGCAGGCCGTATTCCATCACCAGGCCCTGGACCTGCCTGACCACCACCGCCTGCTGGGTCGTCGCGCCCGCGACGGTCACCGCGCAGGAGGCGGTGGCGCCGACCTTGCCGTCCAGATCCGATTCACAGCTCACCGAATCCGGAACGGTCTTGGTGGACCGGTTGATCATGTCCGAGACCGCGACCTCGAGCTGACTCTTGCTGACCGAGGGCGACATCGCGTAGTTCAGTTCGGTGCCGTTGACGCCGGTCACCGTGACGGTGATCTGGAAACCGTTCACCGGGCTGATCGTGATGGCGCAGACGGCTTTCTGGCCGACCTGGCTCATCAGATCCTGCGGGCAGTCCACCGCCTGCGGCGTCACGCCACCCTTGCCCAACTGGTCGGTCACCATCTTCGTCAGCACGTCCTTGGCCACTTTGGGACCGTCGGCCTGCTGGCCGGGCGCGGAGCTGGACGTCGAGGGTCCGGCCTGGGCGGGATGGCCCTCGGTGGTGCTGGTGCACGCAGCGGCCGCCAGGCAGCTCGCCGCAGCCAGCGCACCGGCGACTGTTACTCGGATCACTCTCATGCCCATGGCCGCCCATTGTGCCCTGACCCCACGCCACGGCGTGGCCGCCACCAGGTTTCGGCCTACGAGCATGCAACCAGCAGCGCGTGAGTAGGCTTTCGAGCGTGCCATTGCCTGCCGATCCCGATCCCGCCCTCACCGCCTACGCCCACCCAGAACGCCTGGTCACCGCCGACTGGCTGTCGGGCAATCTGGGCCGTCCGGGTTTGTCCATCGTCGAGTCCGACGAGGACGTGCTGCTCTACGACACCGGCCACATCCCCGGCGCGGTGAAGATCGACTGGCATGTCGACCTCAACGACCCGACCGTCCGCGATTACATCGACGGTGCGAAGTTCGCCGATCTGATGGACCGCAAGGGCATTTCCCGCGATGACACCGTGGTGATCTACGGCGACAAGAGCAATTGGTGGGCCGCGTACGCGCTATGGGTGTTCACCCTCTTCGGCCACCCGGACGTCCGCCTGCTCGACGGCGGCCGGGATCTCTGGGTGTCACACGGCCGGGACACCTCACTGGAGGTCCCGACCCGTCAGAGCACCGGCTATCCGGTGGTGGAGCGCAACGACAGTCCCATCCGGGCCTATCGCGAGGACGTCCTGGCCGCCCTGGGCACCCAACCGCTGATCGATGTGCGGTCTCCGCAGGAGTACACCGGCGAGCGCACCCATATGCCCGACTACCCGGAAGAGGGCGCCCTGCGCGGCGGCCACATCCCGACGGCGGTATCGATCCCGTGGGCGAAGGCTGCCGACGAGAGCAGCCGGTTCCGCAGCCGCGCCGAACTCGACAAGCTGTATGGACACCTCACGGCCGATGACAAGACGATCGTGTACTGCCGGATCGGCGAGCGGTCCAGCCACACCTGGTTCGTGCTGACCCACCTGCTCGGGCTGCCGGGGGTGCGCAACTACGACGGCTCGTGGACCGAATGGGGTAACGCCGTCCGCGTGCCGGTCGCGGTGGGAGAGCAGCCCGGCACGGCATGAGTGTCATGCCCGCCGCACTGGCCGAGGTGGTCGCCGAGTTCGGCGAGGTGACGGGCCAGGACAAGCTGCAGCTGTTGCTGGAATTCGCCAACGAGCTCCCGCCCCTGCCCGCCCATCTCGAGGAAGCGGCCATGGAGCCCGTGCCCGAGTGCCAATCGCCGCTGTTCCTCGACGTCGACGCAACCGACCGGGACAGCGTCCGCCTGTACTTCAGCGCACCCGCCGAAGCCCCGACGACGCGGGGCTTCGCCGCCATCCTGGCGGCCGGTCTGGACGGCCAGTCGGCGGACGACATCCTCGCGGTGCCCGACGACTTCTACACCGACCTCGGGCTGGCCAAGTTGATCAGCCCGCTGCGTCTGCGGGGTATGTCGGCGATGCTGACGCGGATCAAACGGCGCTTGCGCACAACTTGAGTTACGGGCAAATTCTCCGCGGGAACCCTTTGAATTGACGAGACCTTAAAAATTTGAAACGCGACACGCCACACTGACGCGTCTGTCGTGCCAGAATGCACGTGGAAATCCGGCGCGGCGATGATGCCGGCCCGCATGGCAGCCGCCGCACGCAAGACGAGGACGCGATCACGAGAGGTTCCCGCCTTCATGGACCGGCAACACAGAGACGTCATTCTGTATGAACTGAACGAGGTCCCCTGGGACGTCATCGACATCTACGTCAACAAGCGCCCAGAGTCACACATCGCCGCCCTCCTGACGGAGGGACAGTCGCTGACGACGGTGCACGAGGACCGCGAAGAACACCAGGGCCTGCAACCCTGGCGAACATGGCCGACCCTGCACATGTCGACGTACGGCCACAATTCCTTCGACCTCGGCCAGGACCCGACGACCTTCCGCGGTGACCCCATCTGGGATGTGGCCGAGAACGCCGGCCTGTCGGTCGGCCTGTTCGGACCGATGCAGAGTTGGCCGGCCCGGCAGTTCCGGCACGGCGGCTTCTTCATCCCGGACACCTTCAGCCAGGACGCGAAGACCTTTCCGGCCTCGCTCGAGAGCTTCCAGGCGTTCAATCTGGCGATGACCGGCGAGAACGGATTCTCCCCCGACACCGTCCTGAACCCCGGGACGCTGGCGGGCACGGCGGCCGACCTCGTCCGTCAGGGCCTGACCCCGCGCTCGATGGCCACCCTGGGCACCCATCTGGTCAAGGAGCGCATCGACCCGCGCTACAAGGCGTTCCGGTCGGCCATGCAGGCGCCGCTGAGCTTCGACCTGTACTGGAAGCTGCACCGGACCCACAATCCGCGCCTCAGCGTGTTCTTCACCAACCATGTGGCCGGCATGATGCACCGATTCTGGGGCGACGGCATGCCCGGCTACACCGAGAAGTACGACTACACCTCCGATGACGTGTACGGCAGCTTCATCGTCGCGGCCATGGACATCGCCGACCGCCAGATCGGACGGGTGCGCAAGTACCTGGCCAAGAATCCGGCGTCGATGCTCATCCTGTCGGCCAGCATGGGTCAGGGCCCGGTCGCGGTGCCCGAACTCGACGACCACATGTACGTCGTCGCGGACTACGCCAAACTCGCTGCGGTGCTTGGACTTCCGCCCACCGGCCCGGGGCTGGCGATGTATCCGATGCTGTCACTGGTGTT
>JAHFVC010000359.1 GCA_023264765.1 Mycobacterium sp.
CTCCGAAAAACGTCATCTCCAGGGCTGAGACGACGCGGGGATCGGTATCGGGGCCGACGGCCGAACGGATGCGCTTGTGGATCTCGGCGCCGATGCGATCGCGGACCGCGCGGACCGCCTGGTCGCTGCCCCCGCCCAGCAGGGCGGTGGTGCAGGCGGCGGCCACCTCGGGTTCGTCGGCGACCACCAGTGTCAGGGCGCGCACGGCTTTGTCGACGCGACTGACCATGGAGTCGTTGACGTCCGTGAAGTACGGCACCTGCTTGACCAGGTCCAGGTACACCTCGGCGATCAGATGGTTCTTCGACGAGAAGTAGGTGTAGGCGGTGGCCGGCGCGACCTTGGCGCGCGCGGCGACCGCGCGCACGGTCAGGTCCGCATAGGACGACTCGCGCAGCATTTCCATGCCTGCGGTCAGGACCTTGCGGAAGGTCTCTTCCTGACGGCGATTGCGCGACGTCTCCCCGGCCTCATTTGTGACGGCTGCCACGGCATCGCTGGACACATGTCCAGGCTATCCGACACTTAGGCCGCCAAGCAAGTTGCCATGCCAAAGATGCAGTAAAACCGCCATATACGGGGGACTTCGGTAATCCGGCCTTGCCACTGCGACTTGCCTGAGGCTATCGTTCGGATGAATACCGCCGGACAGTTGTCCAGGAATGGATCCGATCGGGATGACCCGAGGATGTAAGGGGAGTGTTGATGGCGCTGATCGCCGACCGTGAGAGCCGATTGCTCATCGACGGCAAGCTCGTCACCGGAAGCGGTGGCACGTTCGAGACCGTCAACCCCGCCACCGAGGAGGTTCTCGGCGTGGCGGCCAATGCGGACGAAGCGGACATGTCGGCCGCGATCGGCGCGGCCCGCACGGCGTTCGACGACACCGACTGGTCGACCAACACCGAACTGCGGGTGCGCTGCCTGCGTCAGCTGCGCGAAGCGCTGCAGGCGAACGTAGAAGAATTGCGAGAGCTGACCATTGCCGAGGTCGGCGCGCCGCGGATGCTGACCGCGGGTGCGCAGCTGGAAGGCCCGATCGACGATCTGGCGTTTTCCGCCGACACCGCCGAGAGCTACCAGTGGCGCACCGATCTGGGATACGCAACACCGCAGGGCATTCCGACCAATCGGACCGTCGCCCGCGAGGCCGTCGGCGTCGTCGGCGCCATCACGCCGTGGAACTTCCCGCACCAGATCAACCTGGCCAAGGTGGGCCCGGCACTGGCCGCGGGCAACACGCTGATCCTCAAGCCGGCACCCGACACCCCGTGGGTTGCCGCGGTGCTCGGCGAGATCATCGCCGAGCACACCGATTTTCCGGCGGGCGTGATCAACATCGTCACCTCCGACGACCACGGCGTCGGCGCGCTGCTGTCCAAAGACCCACGGGTGGACATGGTTTCGTTCACCGGTTCCACCAACACCGGCCGCGCCGTGATGACCGACTCCGCCGTCACCATCAAGAAGGTGTTCCTGGAGCTCGGCGGCAAGTCCGCCTTCCTGGTGCTCGACGACGCGGACCTCGGCGGCGCCTGCGCGATGGCGGCGTTCACGGTCGCCATGCACGCCGGGCAGGGCTGCGCCATCACCACCCGCCTGGTGGTCCCGCGTGCGAAGTACGACGAGGCCGTGGAGGCCGCCGCGGCGACCCTCGGCGGGATCAAGCCCGGCGACCCGAACAGCAAGCGCACCATCTGTGGTCCGGTGATCTCGGCCCGTCAGCGTGATCGCATCCAGGGTTACCTGGACTCGGCGATCGCCGAGGGCGGCCGGTTCGCGTACGGTGGCGGCCGGCCGGCCGGCCTGGACACCGGTTTCTTCATCGAGCCGACTGTGATTGCCGGACTGGACAATTCGGCCAAGGTGTCCCGCGAGGAGATCTTCGGCCCGGTGCTGACGGTGATCGCACACGACGGTGACGACGACGCGGTGCGCATCGCCAACGATTCGCCCTACGGCCTGTCGGGCACGGTGTTCTCCGGTGACGACGCCCGGGCGCAAGCGGTGGCCTCGCGGTTGCGGGTCGGCACCGTCAACGTCAACGGCGGCATCTGGTATTCGGCCGATGCGCCGTTCGGTGGCTACAAGCAGTCCGGTGTCGGCCGCGAAATGGGTGTGGCCGGCTTCGAGGAATACCTGGAGACCAAGCTCATCGCGACCATCGCGACCTAGATCGAGCACGTAGAGGCGAGAGGAAATCATGGGACAGTACGCGGAATTCAAGGACAGGGTCGGCATCGTCACCGGTGCCGGCGGCGGTATCGGCCAGGCTTACGCCGAAGCGCTGGCGCGTGAGGGCGCGGCCGTCGTGGTCGCCGACATCAATCTCGAAGGCGCGCAGAAGGTCGCCGACGGCATCAAGGGCGAGGGCGGCAACGCCCTGGCCGTGCGGGTGGATGTCTCCGACCCGGAGTCGGCCAAGGAGATGGCCGCGACGACGCTGTCCGAGTTCGGTGCGATCGACTACCTGGTGAACAACGCCGCGATCTTCGGTGGCATGAAGCTGGACTTCCTGGTCACTGTCGACCCCGAGTACTACAAGAAGTTCATGAGCGTGAACCTCGACGGTGCACTGTGGTGCACCCGCGCGGTGTACAAGAAGATGGCCAAGCGCGGTGGCGGTGCGATCGTCAACCAGTCCTCCACGGCCGCTTGGATGTACGCCAACTTCTACGGTCTGGCCAAGGTCGGCGTCAACGGTCTCACCCAGCAGTTGTCCCGCGAGCTGGGCGGGCAGAACATCCGCATCAACGCGATCGCGCCGGGCCCCATCGACACCGAGGCCAACCGCTCCACCACCCCGCAGGAAATGGTCGCCGACATCGTCAAGGGCATCCCGCTGTCGCGGATGGGGCAGCCCGAGGACCTGGTTGGCATGTGTCTGTTCCTGCTGTCGGATCAGGCCAAGTGGATCACCGGTCAGATCTTCAACGTCGACGGCGGACAGATCATCCGCTCATGAGTTCTGATCTCAAGCTCGGCTACATCGGGCTGGGCAACCAGGGTGCGCCGATGGCCAAACGCCTCGTCGACTGGCCCGGCGGATTGATCGTCTTCGACGTCCGCACCGAGTCGATGACACCGCTGGCGGAGCTCGGTGCGTCACTGGCCGACTCCGTGGCGGATGTCGCCAAAGCCGACGTCATCAGCGTCACCGTGCTCACCGACGCACAGGTGCGCGACGTCGTCGGCCAGTTGGGTGAGCACGCCGCACCCGGGACCGTGATCGCGATCCACTCGACCATCGAGCCGGACACGGCGGCCGAACTTGCCGACACGCTGGCGCCCAAGGGTATTCACGTGGTCGACGCGCCGGTCAGCGGCGGTGCGGGTGCCGCCGACAAGGGTGAGCTGGCCGTCATGGTCGGTGCCGGCGACGAGGCCTACGAGCTGGTCAAGCCCGTGTTCAAGAAGTGGGCGTCCATGGTGGTGCGCGCCGGCGAGCCCGGTGCGGGCACCCGGATGAAGCTCGCCCGCAACATGCTGACCTTCATCGGGTTCGCGGCCGCGTGTGAGGCACAGAAACTGGCCGAGGCCTCCGGAATCGACCTGCAGAAGCTCGGCAGGGTGGTGCGCCACAGCGATGCGCAGAGCGGCGGACCGGGCGCCATCATGGTGCGCGACGACACCAAGGAACTGACTCCCGATCACTGGATCTACGACATGTTCGTCCACACCCGCGGGCTGGCCGAGAAAGACCTGACGTTGGCCCTCGGGCTGGGTGAGGCTGTGGGAGTCGATCTTCCGTTGGCCGAGGTGGCATTGCAGAACCTGGCCGACGGCCTGGGCGTACCGCACACGAAGGAGTAGTGAGTATGGATGATCGCCGTAAGCAGGGCCTGGAGAAGATGAACGAGGTCTACGGCTGGGAGATGCCCGACATCCAGGGCGACCCGTACTTCGATCTGACCGTCGAACACCTCTTCGGCACCATCTGGACCCGCCCGGGATTGTCGATGCGGGACAAGCGACTGCTGACCCTGGCCGCGGTGACCGCCGTGGGTAACTCGGATCTCGCCGAGATCCAGGTCAATGCCGCGCTGCACAACGGGGAGATCACCGCCGAGGAACTCAAAGAGGTCTCGGTCTTCCTCACCCACTACCTCGGATTCCCGCTCGGTTCCAAGCTCGACGGCGCGGTCAGCAAGGTGGTGCGCAATCGTAAGAAGGCCGCCGAGAAGGGCGCCGGAGAAGACAAGAAGGGCAACGTCAACGCCGCGGTGAAGATGCACTCCGGGAAGTCGCTCGATGATGAGTAGATATGCCGCGCTCTCGCGCGACGAGCTGGCGACCTTGGTCCCCGAGCTGCTGCTCATCGGTCAGTTGATCGATCGGTCCGGAATGGCCTGGTGCATCAGTAGTTTCGGCCGTGAAGAGATGCTGCAGATCGCCATCGAGGAGTGGGCGGCGTCCAGCCCGCTCTACACCCGGCGCATGCAGAAGGCGCTCAAGTACGAGGGCGTCGACATCTTCACCCTGTTCAAGGGGCTGCAGCTCGATATCGGTGCGCCACCGCAGTTCATGGACTTCCGCTACGTGGTGCACGACCGTTGGCACGGTGAGTTCTATCTGGACCATTGCGGCGCGCTGCTCGACGTGGAGCCGATGGGCGAGGACTACGTCAAGGGCATGTGCCACGACATCGAGGACCCCACCTTCGATGCCACCGCGCTGGCCACCAACCGCAAGGCGCAGGTTCGGCCCATCCACCGGCCGCCCCGCACGCCGTCCGATCAGCACCCGCACTGCCGATGGACCGTCATCATCGACGAGTCCTACCCGGAGGTGCCGTTCATCCCGGAGATGGACCTCGTCAGCGCCACCCACGCCCACGCGTGTGAGCTCGATCCGATCGATCCGAACGATGAAGGCATGTCCGACTATTCGGGTGAGCTGCTCGCCGACGTGGACTTCGGCGCGTTCTCCCACTCGGCCCTGGTCCGGATCGCCGATGAGGTGTGTATCCAGATGCACCTGCTGGTCAAGTCGTTCACCATCGCCGTCGAGAAGCGGGCCAAGGATGATGCGGCGCTGGCCCGCTCGATCCGGACCAAGCAGCTGATCGGCATCGCCGGGGTGGCGGCCGAGCGGATCCATATGGCTCTCAAGCTGCCTGCGGACGCGGCGGGCGCACTGCGGGTGCTGGAACTGCATCCGTTGCTCAATCCGGCCGCCTACGTGTCCGCCGATGTCGACCCGGACTTCGTCCATGTGCGTAAGTCGCCTGCGTACGAGGATGGTTCGTGGATCTCCTTGGTGTCGCCGGTGGTCGACGCTCCGTTGCAGGCCATCGTGACCGCCGTCGACCCGCACCTGCGGGCCGAGGTGTCGGGTACCGAGTCGGACTGGACGGTGCGTGTGGTCGCCACCGACACCCCGGCCAAGAAGCTGCCAGAGGTCGAGGTGTGCGAGTTCAGCGGCGGCGCGTCCTGGGTGTTCGAGGAGCGAAAGTCCCTGCCGCTGACCGTCGTCTGAATTCTCAGCGACGCAGTGCCGGGGCGACCCAGCGGCGCAGATAACTGCGCAACGCCGCGCCGGTCCGTGGCGGCCGGCCGGGGTCGATGACGAACGACTGGATGATACGCAGCAGGTGCTCGGCGAGCTCGTCGAGATCGTCGTCGCCGAAACCGGCTGCCGCCCAATCCACGTCGAACTGTCGCACTACCGACTGGGCGAATTGCAGCGCGATGTCCGAGGTCACCGATTCGGTGAGCGCGGGACTGCGGCCCGGGGCCAGCAGCAGGCCGATGTGCTTGTCCTGGGGCAGCCATTCCAGTGCGGTGGCGATGGCCTCGGTGGCGGCGTCCGCCGGGTCGGTGATGCCCTGCAGATGCGTGGCCAGCCGCTCCAGGAAAGCGGTGGCCGCGACGACACCGGCCTGCATCAACAGGGCGTCGGTGCTGGGGAAGTAGCGATACACCGTCTGGCGGGTCACCCCGAGGGTGCGGGCGATGTCTGCGATGGAGAAATCAGCACCCCGCTCATCGATCGCCTTGCCTGCGGCGGCCAGGATTCGGGCGACGGCCTCTTCATCGCTTGCCGGGGCGGCACCGGACCAGCCGTGGGTTCGCACCCGAGCAGCTTACTTGTACGAAACCTGCAGGTCCTTCACGCCGTTGATCCAGCCGGAGCGCAGTCGAAGGGGCTCGGCCAATTTCGAGATGTCCGGAATCTGATCGGCGATCTCGTTGAACATCAGCTTGATCTCCATGCGGGCCAGGTTGGCGCCGATGCAGAAGTGGGCCCCGTTCCCGCCGAATGCCAGGTGCGGGTTCGGGTTACGCAGGATGTCGAACTGGAAGGGATTCTCGAACACGTCTTCGTCGTAGTTCGCCGAGCTGTAGAACAGCCCCACGCGCTGGCCCTTGCGGATGGTGACGCCGCCGATCTCGGTGTCCTCCAGCGCGGAACGCTGGAAGCAGTGCACCGGGGTGGCCCACCGGATGATCTCGTCGATGGCGGTGTCGGGGCGTTCGCGCTTGAAAAGTTCCCACTGGTCCGGGTTCTCGAAGAACGCGTTCATGCCGTGGGTCATGGCGTTGCGGGTGGTCTCGTTCCCCGCGACGGCGAGCAGGATGACGAAGAAGGCGAACTCGACCTCGGTGATGCCCTCACCGGCTTCGTCGGCCTGCACCAGACGGGTGACGATGTCGTCGGCCGGACACTTCCGCCGGGCCTCGGCCATGTTGTAGGCGTAGCCCATCAGCTCGGCGTTGGCCACCGTCGGGTCGGCGTCGAAGTCCGGGTCGTCGGTGTTCATGATGCAGTTGGACCAGTGGAAGATCTTCGCCCGGTCCTCCTCGGGCACCCCGATCAGGTCGGCGATGGCCAGCAGCGG
>JAHFVC010000360.1 GCA_023264765.1 Mycobacterium sp.
GACCAGCAGCGGCAGCAGCGCGGTGAACACCGACCGGTAGACGATCAACAGGATCAGCGCGATCATGGCGGCGGTGGCGATCGAGATCAACAGCAGATCGTGCTCGGCGGCGGCGATCATGTCGCTGAACGTCGCCGGCGGCCCGGTCACCTGCGCGGTCGTGGACGAACCGGAGAACACTTCGGCGGTGATGTCCCGCACCGCCTGGACGGATTCGGCGGCGGTGGGGTCACCTAGCGTGCCGGTCACTCCCACCGGCAGATACCACGATGTGCCGTCGGCGCTGACGGCTTGGGTTCTGGTGACCGGATCGGCCAGCAGATCCTGCACCAACAGGACGTGCTCGCTGTCAGCGCGCAGTCGTTCCAGAAGGCGGTCGTAGCGCTGTTGGCTTGCCGGGGTCAGACCGGCGGGGTCTTCCATGGCCACGAACAGCATGGTTTTCGACCCCTGCTCGTTAAAGGCGGTGCTCATCCGCTCCACCGTTTGCAGCGACGGGGCGTCGCGAGGAATCAAATCCACCGACTGCTGCCGCACCACCGTTTCCAGCTGCGGGAACAGCAGCGCCAGGACGATCGCGGCGCCGATCCACACCCCGATGGTTAAGGCTTTGTGCCGCACAGTGAATCGTCCCAATGCTGCGAGCCGGGCGCTGTATTCGCGGCTGGACGCGGGATCGGCGGGAGTCTCGCGCCGGGCAGCGCGGGCCGGTGTTGCCGAGGAGCCTGTCGCGCGGTCGGTCACCGAACCCCCTAAGCCTACGATACTGTCAGTATCGGTACGCTACATTATGTAGCGTACATCCGATAGTCGATGGGGTCTGCGGCCTGGCGGAGGCTTATCGGTTCACGATGTTGGCGTCGTCGCTTTCGGGGATGTCGTGTCGGACCACGCGGACACGCCCGTGCGGTAGGCAGGCCATGTAGCCGTGCCGCTTGCCGTACAGCTCCCACGCGGTGAACTGCTCGTCGGGATGAACGTCGATGCGGTGACCACGGGAGAAGCCCAGGTGCAACCCTCCGTCGTCACCGGACCAGGCCTGGGTGCACACTGCGCCGGCCAGGTTCAGCAGCGGGCGCTCGTACACCGAGATCTGCAAGGGATTGATCAGGACCGTCTCCGCGGGAAAGCGATCCGCTGCGGGCAGAGTGAGCAGCAGGGGACGCGAGATGACGACTTCGTTGTAGTCGTCCAGGTCGAGCACCAAGCCGTCGCGCACCGAAACCCGTTGCACGACACAATCTTCAATCCACTGGGTGTACATGGCCTTCTCCTTCGACGCATCATCGAGTCGCACCCCTAAGAGTACGGCAGGTATCGCTGCGATACTAGAAGTATCGTTACGGTTCCTCGGAGTGCGCGGCGGTGTCGAGTAGCCGATGAACGGCCCGGTCGATGCGGTCACGGGTCTCCTCGGCGGGCACCCGCCCGCTGATGAAGGCGAGCAGGTTGGCCAGCCAGATGTCGGAGATGATGCCGGCGACAACCAGATGTGTCGGTGTTGGTGGGCCCGCGCTGAGGGTGCGGGCCAGCAGCGTGTGGATCGTCGCGGCGGCAGAATCGAGTTCCGCGGCGGCGCGGGTGTCGGCCGCGGCGAAAGCCCGGGTCATGGCGTCGGTCAGCAGCGGCTCGCGCTGCCACCGGTCGTGGAGGTAGGTGGTCAGCCGCTCCAATCGCTGCCGCGGTGTGCCGGCACCGGTCGTCCAGTTGCCGGCGACGTCGAGGCGCTGAAATTCTCGACTCAGCGCCGCGACCAGCAGATGTGTTTTGGCCGGGAAATAGCGGTACAGCGTGCCCACGGCCATGCCGACGTGCTCGGCGACCGTCCGCATGTGCACCGCGTCGTAACCGCCGGTGGCAGCTATAGCCAGGGCGGCATCCATGATGGCCTCGCGACGACGGGCCGAGACGCGCGAACGTGGCACCCCGGCCGTGTCGGCCTGATCGGCAGCCGAATGCTTCTCGACGAGCCCGGAGACCGTGCCGCCCGCCCGGGCGCTGGCGACAGTCATGCTGTTTGATCGCCGCCGCGGCGCGAGAACTGCTCGAGGATCTCCCCGAACCCACTGATATCGCCGTGGGCGGCGAAATGTGCAGTATCAACCACGATGAATACTGCGCTCGCGGTGAACCGGGTGGCCCCTTCGCAGGTCCCGGTCGCCGCGACATGCAGCGCCCGGCCCGCGCGGGCGCTGATATGCGCGGTGATCCGATGGGGCCGGTGCAGCGGCACTGGTTGCAGATACTCCACCGTCAGACTGCGCGTCACCGCAGGCGTGCCGGCGATCCACAGCGTGAAGCCCAGCACGTCATCGCAGGCGGCGGCGACGGCCCCACCGTGCGCCAGGCCGGGGGCTCCGATGTGGCGCTCGTCGAATGTGACATCGGCATACACCGAATCCGCACTGCGGTAGACCTCCACATGCAGGCCGTGCGGATTGTCCGGGCCACACCCCATACAGGTCGGGGTATGAGAAGGCAGCCGTTCCGACGGCACCGCACGATCTAACACAAAAACACTCCCGCTACTTCAAGTTTCGCTGCGCTACTGGTAGTACCACAACTGCTAGACTTCCCGGTGCGACATCGCCGAAATCGACCGCCGAGGTGACCCGTGAGCGACAGCAATCAGCCCTCCCTGCCCGATGATGACGACATCGATCCGCGGCGGATCCGGTCACGGAATCGACTATTGGATGCTGCGGCAACACTGTTGAGCACCGGAGGGGTCGAGGCCGTCACCATCGATGCCGTCACCAAAGCGTCCAAGGTGGCCCGCACCACGCTGTATCGGCATTTTCAGAGCTCGTCGCATCTGCTGGCCGCCACGTTCGAGCGGCTACTACCGCAGGTAAGCACGCCAGCACCGACCAGCGGTTCGCTACGCGAACAACTGATCGAGCTGCTCAGCCGCCAAGCCGCCCTGTTCAACGACGCCCCGCTGCACGTCACCACCCTGGCATGGCTCTCACTCGGCCCCACCGGCGCCAAAGACGAGACCGACGATCGCCACGCATCTGGGGCTCTGCGGGCCCGCGTCGTCGACCAGTACCGCCAACCGTTCGACACGATCCTCACCAGCTCGAAAGCCCACACCGAACTCGGCAACATCGACCGCGACCTCGCGATCTGCCAACTCGTCGGACCCCTCGCATTCGCACGCATGACCGGCCTGCGCACCATCACGCGCGAGGACTGCACAACCCTCATCGACGACTTCCTCGCAACCCACCGCCGAGCCGCCACCCCCGCAGACGAACGCGAAGTCGTCTGAACGGACCAGCGACATCGCCGGCGGAAGCTCACGACGGTCGCGTCAACCATGAGATCTAACACAAGAAATGTTCGATCTTCGAGGTGATAAAAGCGAGACACGAACAGTTCAGCCGGCAGACTCGTTGGGGACACCGCGTACGCAAATGCCCAACTGAACCTCCTCACCAAGGAAGCAGATCGATCGCAACCCGCTCCCACTTCGGCTCAAAGGAGGCGTCGGGCGGGGTCGTTGGAACCACCTCAGCCAGCACTGGTGACCGGAGACACCACGGCAAGGCTGCATCGCCTCATTGCGGTCGCTGATCGGCGAACGGGTTGTTGCCATGCGAAAGCCGTTGAAGCGCTTCGGATTGTCGAAAGCGGAGGTGCTTGATGCTTTCCTCCAGCGCGGCGACCTCGCCGAGCCAAGCGCGGTCCTTCGCCTCTACGAGGCGTAGTTCGGCATTCTCGGTCATCTCGTCGATGCGGCCCAGTTGGGCGGGGTCAACGCGCAGAAACCGGCATCGGGTGCAGGCGTGCTCGTGAACGCAGGGGTGCGGCGCGGCAGCAGGTGGAACAGCGGGGCGTACTCGAAGTAGCGGGTCCGGGTGCGGGGGACGAACACCACGTTAATGTCGCCCTGGTCGATGATCTTGAGCATCTCCGGGGGCACTCGTCCTCGGCAAAGAACCGTCGGCGGTACTGAGCGGCCTCCCAGAGCATGTTCCACTTGGACACGGCCACCTGCTTGGTCAGCCTGGCCTCGCTGTCAGCCCTGGAACTGTTCGGGTTGCCCCTCTACCGGGGTGGGCAGTGGCCGTTCCTGACCGACGTGTGGAATCCCGACCGCTACCTGCCCGCCGACTTCGAGGCCCGACTCTCCCGAGCCTGGGCGGCCACGGTGTGGCGCCACCTGATGCCCGGCTCTCCGCTCCTCGGCTTCACCCACGACGACCCGATCCGCCTGCTGGCCCACGACCTCGACTTCTGGATCCCGCCGGTCACCGAGGTGATGGAGACCGAGATGCGCACCTGGCCCGAAGCCGACAAGGGCGTCGACCCCCAACCGGTGACGCTCGACGACGGCTCGGTGCTGCACGGCACCACCGCGGGGAACCCCCGGGTGGGCGGGGAACTCTGGACCGGCGAGGACGACGCCGCGCAGTTCGTCCGCGGCACCGTCGACGCCGCCGATCGCAACGGGCGGCTGCGCGCCATCCTCGACGCCGTTCGATCCCACCGCGTCGAAGACGACTTCTCCCACCACTGGACCTACGCCCGCGAGGACTTCGAACGCAAGCTCTACCGCAAACGCTCCAAGATCAAGGTCCGCTTCGTCGAGCTGACCGACACCATCCCCGTACAAGGCCCCGAAACCGAGATCGTCGACCGGCTGGTGTTCAACGACTTCCTCGCCCTGCTCGATTCCCGCGAGCGCGAAGTCGTTGTCCTACTGCGCAGCGGAACCACCAACCTCACCGAGATCGCCGACATCATGGGATACCGCAACCACAGCCCAATATCGAAGCGCCTCAGTCGTATCCGTGACACCGCCGCCCAGTTCTTCGAAGAAGACTAGCTGCCCGCACTCGGTCCGCAGAGCAACCAACGCAGGTACCGGCCGGTGTCTGAGTGCCAAGCCTTGCTCCGGTTGGTGGTGCCCATGAACTCATCGAGCGCCTCGGGGATGAACCCCTCCTGCAGCAGCTCCAGTCGGATCAGCTGATCGTCGTCGGGAACGCGGTCAGTGATCGGAGGAGGCAGACGGAACCACAGGTGTCGGCCCCGTCGGTCGGGCCACCGCGGGTCGGCGTACTGGCTGATCTCCGCGAGGTCGAGGCCGCCGAACTGGTTGCCGTAGTAGTCGACTTGCGCGAGGAAGGGGTCGTCATACGGGCATCGATCAACGATCTGTAGCCGGCGGGCTCGCGCGAGGGAGCGCACCGCCCGGTGGGCGCTGACGCGGTGACTACGTGGATCTCCGAAGGCAACCACATCGAGGAGATCGACTGTGTACCAACGCCACCGCGCATGCAGCGTGGTGCACTCCTCCAAGAAATGCTCGGGGAACAGGTCCGACAGCGCACTGATGTCGTAGCAGTCGGATTCACCGCGAGACCACAGCGCACCCAGAATCCGCCGTTGCAGCGCTCCAGGTCCCCGCGACACCGCCTGATTCTAAGTGTTGCCTAGAGACTTTTAAGTGTTGTCAAACATAACGTCCCGTCGGGGTCCGAGGAGAAAATAGTGCTGGCCCACACCGTTGCAGCGGTGCGGGCCAGCGAAAGTGTCCCCGCGTCTGAAGTCAGGAACATCCATGAGGTTAGACCCTCCGCCCAAGCACACGATGCGCGTCCATGAACTCGCCAAGGAGCTGGGCTGGCCCCCTGCTCGACTCGTCGACGAGCTACGCCGACGCGGCGAATGGGTCAAGTCGGCGATGAGCATCATCGAGGCCCCGGTGGTGCGGGCCATTCGTCGCGACTTCGCCGCCGCTGATCCCCCGGCCAATCCCGAGCACTCTCTGGAACCGGCCCTCTACGGAGACTCCGCCGATCTAGCCCTCCCCACTGAGCCGCCCGGAGAGACGTTCGCCCAAGCCCTGGCACGGGTCAAGGCCGAACCGCCACTCCACCAGAAGTCGACGTCGAACACCGGCCGGTGGCGTCCGCCGGTCCTGCAGGCGCTGCTCGATGAGGTCATCGCTCAGCGTCCTGAGCACCTTCACCCCAACGGGGAGTGCTTCGGGTGGGAGTTGAAGAAGGCCGAGAAGATGCATCTGCGGTGGACGGCCGCGCGTCTCGACGGCCTCGCTGGAGAGGACCCCATCGTCATCGAGTGGATCCGGCTCAGCGGCGGGCAGCGGCCTCACCTGGCCGCCGAGCTGTCCAGCGCGGGCATCACCCCGGGTGAAGCGGGCCTGCGACTGGGATACAGCGGGCGCGTCGATACACGGATGGACACGCTCTACGTCCGCTTCCGCGATCGACGTATCACCCGTTCGGAGGTGATCGTCGCGGTACGGCAGTGGCGCCAGAACACCGCCGCCGGTTGACCCACTGGTACGTGGCTAGCCCTCCGCGAGGCTGCGTCACGTCTGACCAGCCTCCTTGTAGCGTTGCGGAGCATGGCAGCAACGGCGGTGGGCGGGGCGCGCGGTGCGCTGATGGATCGGCTGATCAACAAAAGTGATGCCGTCCGCAGTGAGGCCACCATCCAGTCCGATGTACGGATGCTGCTCCTGGATCCCGAACTGGGCCTGGCCGAACGTGACCTCAACGTCGACCTGGAAACCCCTGCTGGTCATGGTCGGCGGATCGACGTGGAGGTGGGCTGCACAGTCATCGAGGTCAAGCGCTCACTATCAACGCCGGCAGCAATCACCGCGGCCCGGCAACAACTGACCGGATACGTAACGACCCGCTCAGCGGAGATGGGCCAGCGCTATGTCGGCATCCTCACCGACGGCCGGCTGTGGCTGGCCTACCACGAAGTCGACGGTGAACTTCGTGAAGCCACCCAGATCATCACCACCCCGGGAGACGTCGGCGCCGAGGAACTGCTGGGCTGGCTC
>JAHFVC010000361.1 GCA_023264765.1 Mycobacterium sp.
TCGTGTCACCCAACTGGACCAGCCCCACGCCGAAGGGCACGAAATCCTTGCCGACGGGACCCTTGTACGGCGGCCCGGGCGGGAAGCCCTGGGTGATCCAAGCCACCAAGGTGCCGCGGCTGGGGAGCGCTGCGTCGGTCATCGCGTCGCTGCTACATCTGGGGCAGCGACGCTGGATGGGGAAGGTGGTCGCCGAGCATGCGCCGCAACGACTGCCGATCAGCGCCGGGTCAGCATCGGGCCACGTCGAGATCTCCGGTGCCAGTGCCTTCTGCATGGGCGCCTCCTGCGGAATCGGTGAACTGCACAAGCCAACTGTAATTCTTACAGTATCGTACGTCGGGTCCTGTCAGTAAGCCCACGGAGGTGTGGTTTCCATGGTGCCCACCGTCGAACACAAGCCGACGTTCTGCCGGATCTGCGAACCGCTGTGCGGCATGATCGCGACTGTCGAGGACGGCCGCCTTACGGCGCTGCGCCCGGACAAGGAGCATCCGCTGTCGGCTGGCTTCGCCTGCCAGAAGGGCATCGCGTTCGCCGAGGTGGTCAACGATCCGGACCGGATCACCACACCCATGCGGCGCGTGCGGCATGGCTTCGAGCCGGTCAGTTGGGACGAGGCGCTCGACGACATCGCCGATCGGGCGACCCGGATCCACCGCCGGTTCGGCTCAGGAGCATTCGGCTGGTACATGGGTAACCCCGCCGCCTTCAGTTACTCGCATCTGTTCGGGGCGATGGCCTTCGCCAAGGGCATCGGACGCGACGGCCACTTCTTCTCGTCGTCATCCCAGGACACCAGCAGTCGCCTGCTGGCGAGTCAGTTCCTCTATGGATCACCGATGACGGTGCCCATCCCGGACCTGTTGCGCACCGATCTGCTGGTCATGATGGGCGCCAATCCCGTGGTGTCGCATGGGAGTTTCCTCACTGCGCCCCGGATCAAGGACCGCATGCACGACATCGTCAAGCGTGGTGGCCGGGTGATCGTCGTGGACCCGCGGCGCAGCGAGACCGCCGCACAGTTCGAATGGCTGGGCCTGGTCCCGGACAGCGACGCCTACCTGCTGCTGTCGGTGTTGCAGGTGCTGTTCGCCGACGGGTTGACCGACCCGGCGGCCGCAGAACAGGCGGACGGTCTTCCCTGGCTGCGTGCGCACTCGGCGGCCTTCACCCCCGAACTCACCGAGCAACACACCGGTATCGCCCCGGGCGAGGTCCGTGCGCTGGCCCGAGATCTGGCTGCCACCGAACGCGCGGCTGTGTACGGGCGGCTGGGTACCTGCGTCGGGCGCAACGGGACTCTGGTGGCGTATTTGATCGATGCGGTCAATCTGGCGATCGGCGCGCTCGATCGCCCCGGCGGCAGTGTGTTCAGCACGCTGGGCATCCCGGGGCAGCGGCTCGGCGCGGTCGCGATGGGCGCATCCTTGCGTCGTAGCTACCGCAGGAAGCGCACGCGCGTCGGCGGTCTCCACGAGGTCATCGGCGCCGAACCCGCCGCTCTGATGGCCAAGGAGATCACCACCACGGGGCCGCGCCAGATCCGGGCGTTGTTCATCGGTGCGGGAAATCCGGTGCTTTCGGTGCCCAACGGGGCGGAGCTGGAAGAGGCCGCCGAGTCCCTGGATCTGATGGTGGGGATGGACCTCTACATCAACGAGACCAACGCGCACTGCGACTACGTGTTGCCGGTGACCTCGATGTACGAGCGCGACGATTTCGCCGTCACCTTTCAGCAGTTTCAAGCGACGCCGTTCCGGCAGGTGACCGAGGCCGTGGTGGCCCCGCGTGGACAGGCCCGCACCGAGTGGGACATCATCACCGACCTGATCAGCCGGATGAAGGTGCGTACGCCGGTGTTCGCGGCCCTGCGGCTGGCCCGAAAGAGGCTGGGGGTCACCATGACCCCACGTCCGGTGATCGACATGATGATCCGGCTGGCGGACGGCGGTGACCGGTTCGGTCTGCGCCGTAACGGCCTTACCTTCGCGCGGCTGCGCGGTGAGCATCCGCATGGCGTGGTGGTGGCACCGAATATCCGGACCGGAGTCCTCGGCTCCGTGGTGGCTTACCGCAGCGGACGGGTGGCATTGGCACACGACGACATCGCGGACGAGATCGGCGCCCTGCAACGCCGCGACCGGCCCGAGGAATTCCCGATGCGGATGATCGGGATGCGCGAACCCCGTTCGGAGAACTCGTGGATGCACAACTCGCCCTTGCTGATGCGAGGGGATCGGACCCAGAGCGCGCTCATGCATATCGACGACGCCGCCGAACGTCAGATCACGGACGGGGAGCGGATAGTGGTCCGGTCGGCGCACGGACGGATCGCGGTACCGGTATCGCTGACGTCCGACATCATGCCGAAAACGATTGCGATCCCGCATGGTTGGGGACATCGGGGGACCGGCGGCTGGCGGGTGGCCAATCGGGCCGGCGGCGCTAACGTCAACCAGTTGATGTCCAGCGACCCCGCCGATGTGGAGGCGCTGGCCGGGATGTCCTGGCTGACCGGGATACCCGTGCAGGTCGAACTCGGTTGAGTGTATTACTGTAAGTCTTACAGTTAGATCGGAACGGAGACTGTGGTGGGCGAGCTGGTCGCAGAGCAGGTCACGAGCACGGAGATCGGCCGCCGCGCCGCAGGCCGCGCCGAAAAGCGCATGCTGATCGACGGGCAGCTGGTCGCCGCCGCATCCGGTGCCGAATTCGACAATGTCAGCCCGGCCACCGGCGCGGTGCTCGGCGTCACCGCGGCCGCGGGTGCCGAGGAGATGAACGCCGCGATCGTGGCCGCCCGGCGTGCCTTCGACGACGGCGACTGGTCGGTCAACCGGACTCTCCGGCAACGGGCGCTGCTGCAGTTGCAGGACGCCATCGAGGCCGAAAAAGAGTATCTGCGTGAGGAATTGATCGCCGAGGTCGGCTGCCCGGCGATGACGACACAGAACGCACAGCTCGACTGGCCGCTGTCGGACGCACTGCGGTACCCGGCACGGCTCATCGACGACTTCGAATGGGAACGCACCCTCGACGGTGGCGGGCTGTTCGGTGACCGCAACGCCCGCACCGTCGTCAAGGAACCGGTGGGCGTCGTCGCCGCCATCACGCCGTCCAATTTCCCCATCGAGGTCATCCTCAACAAGATCGGACCGGCGTTGGCGGCGGGTAACACCGTGGTGCTCAAACCGGATCCGAACACCCCGTGGAACGCCACCCGATTGGGCAGGCTGATCGCCGAACACACCGACATGCCGCCCGGGGTGATCAACGTGGTGCCGACCCCGTCCAACGAGGTGGCGGGCCTTCTCGGGACCGACCCGCGCGTCGACATGGTGTCCTTCACCGGTTCCACCGCGGTGGGCAGGCACCTGATGCGGGTCGGCGCGGACACTATGAAGCGCACGTTCCTGGAACTCGGCGGCAAATCGGCGATGATCGTGCTGGACGACGCCAATCCGGCACACATCATCCCCAGCGCCATCGGCGCCTGCGTGCACGCCGGCCAGGCCTGCGCCGCGAACACCCGGATGTTGGTGCACCGCAGCCTGTTCGACGAGGCCGTGGCGAACGTGACGATGGCGTTCGGTGGTGTGCCGGTCGGCGACCCCGCGCTGCCGACGACGCTGGTGGGTCCGCTGATCAGTGCGGCACAGAAGCGGCGCGTGCTCGACGCCATCGACGGTGCCCGCCGCGACGGTGCCGACATCGTGGTCGGGGGCGGTGTGCCCGCCGGCCTACCGGAACAATTGGCGGGCGGGCATTTCGTCGCGCCCACCGTCATCGTCGGGGCCGACCCGTCGTCGGCCATCGCGCAGGACGAGGTGTTCGGGCCGGTACTGGTTCTCATCCCGTTCGACGATGACGACGAGGCGGTGCGCCTGGCCAACGACAGCGCCTTCGGTCTTGCAGGCGCGATTATGTCCAAGTCCGCCGACCGGGCGATGGGCGTGGCCCGCCGGATCCGGACCGGCGCGATCGGCGTCAACGGCGGCATGTACTACGGCGCCGACGCACCGTTCGGTGGCTTCAAGAACAGTGGTGTCGGACGGCAGTGCGGCATCGAGGGATTCGCGCAGTACACGGAGACCAAGACCATCGGCTGGCGGCGTCCGCGCCCCTGACGCCTGCTATGAGCCGAGGGCCTCGGCGCGGTCCAGGATGCAACCCAGGACGTACTCGAAGTTGATGTCGTCGGCGACGCCCAAACGGTGCCCCTGGCCGGTCGCCTCGGCGATGTAGGGCGTGGTTGCGGCATCGATGAGCGCCCGCTGGCCCTCGCCTCGCGGTTCGATCCCGGGCATCTTGTCCTGCAGGCGCTCCATGATCACCGTGGCGCGCACATGCGTGGCGATGGCCGAGTACGTGTCGAACGCCTGGGTGGGCGTCAGCCCGGCCCGCACCAGCGCGGCGACCGGCGGCTCCAGCTTGCGGATCGCGCCCTGCACAGCCTGCCGGCTGTAGGAACCCCGGATCAATATCAAGTCACACAGAATCGGGCTGGCCAGGAACATCTTTCGCATGGTGCGCGCATGGTGGGCCAGGGATTCGCGCCAGTTGTCGGCGTCGATGGTGGTGGCGGTGAAGTCGTACTCATCCAGCGCGCGGTCGGTCATCGCGTCGAGCAGGTCATCCTTGCGGCGGAAATACCAGTAGATGCTGGTGACACCCACATCGAGATGGCGGGCGAGCTGCGGCATGCTCAGGTGATCGATCGACACCTGCTCGGCCACTTCGAACGCGCCGTTGAGGATCTCTTCGACATTGATCGACCCGCGCTCGCGGCGCTTGCGTCTGGCGGCGGGCCGGGTCATGTCAGCCCACCGGATCGAAGGTGACGGGGATGGCCGTGGGGGAGCGGAACGGCTGGCCGAAGATGTGCGGGTCGGTACTGGTGTCGAGTTCGATGTCGGTCACGCGGTCGAGCAGGCACTCCATCGCGACCCGGGTCTCCATCCGGGCCAGGTGCAGGCCCAGGCACGTGTGCTCGCCCGCGGCGAAGGTGATGTGGGGTACGCGCTTGCGGAAGATGTCGAACTCTTCGGGCCGCTCCCAACGGGTTTCGTCACGGTTGGCCGAGCCGATGCACACGTCGATCACCGCGCCGGCCGGCAGTGCCACGCCGTCGAGTTCGGTCTCGACATTGGCCGAACGCTGCACGGTGGTCAGTGGGGTTTCGAAGCGCAGTGCTTCTTCGATGGCCTGCCCCAGCAGTTCCCGGTCGGCCTGCACCGCCGCGAACTGCTCGGGGTGGGTGAGCAGCAGGTACAACAGATTGCCTGACGACCGGTAGGTGGTCTCCAGGCCGGCGGGTAGCAGCAAGCGCAGGAACGAGTAGATGGCCTCGTCGGTGAGTTTCTCCCCGGCCACCTCGGCGGTCACCAGGTCGCCGATGATGTCGTCGGTAGGCGCGGACCGGCGCAACTCGATCTGGTTGAGGAAATAGTCCTTGAGTGCGGCGGAGGCCTCGAACGCGCGCTTGTATTTGACTGTGTAACTGATCAATTCGACGGCACGTTCGCGGAACCAGGCCAAGTCCTCCTCGGGTAGTCCCAGGAGCTTCGAGATGACCCGGGTGGGGAACTCGAAGGTGAAGTCGCGGACCAGATCCGCGCGCCCGGTCTCGATGAACTCGTCGATCAGCGCCTGGCAGATGGGCCGCACGATCTCCGGCTCCCAGCGGGCCAACGACTTGGTCTTGAACGCCGTGGTCACCAGGTTGCGATGGTCCCGGTGCGGCTTGCCCTCCATGGCCAGGATGGACGGGCCGATGAACAGGCCGATGGTGTTGTCGTAGATCTTCGAGTTGAAGGACTTGCCGTCGCGGAACACGGTGCTGACGGCGTCGAACGACACGGCGGCGTATTGGTGCTCGGCGCGCAGTGACTCAGGTGTCTTGCGCCAGTCCATGACGCTGCCCTCGAACACGCCGTTACGGGCGCGGTGGTGGGCGAACAACGGGTAGGGGTCCCGCAGCAGGTTGAAGGATCCGCCCAACACATCCGCTTCGGCGGACGCATCCTCAGTCTGGCTTTCCACGCCTGATCCCCACCTTTGTGCCGGTCCTGCAGAGCGTAACTACTGTAAAGATTACAGTAGACCGTCCCGTCTGGTCGAAACACCCGATTTTCCAGTACGGATACCGGGCCGTCGGTATCTGCTCGACGGCCCGCTCGGGCTGCTACCGTGGCATTTACCGGAAGGGAGTTCACGGCGATGAGCACAACCGACGAGCGCGTCGAGCAAGGACTGGACATGCGCGCACTGCTGGAACGCCAACGGCGGTCTTTCATCGCCGACGGTCCGCCGGACGTCGCCGTCCGGCAGCACCGCATCGACCGGTTGATGGCGCTGGTGCTCGACAACACCGATGCCTTCGTCGACGCGATGGCCGCGGACTTCGGTACCCGGTCCCGCGCCGCCTCGCTGTTCACCGAGGTGGTCGGCATCATCCCGGTCATCGAGCACACCCGAGCCCATGTGGCGCAATGGATGCGAGCCACCAAGCTGATGCGCGCCGCCCGGGTCGCCGGCTTGCGAGCAGAGGTGGAACCCGCGCCGCTGGGTGTCGTCGGGATCATCGGCCCGTGGAACTTTCCACTGAACCTGGTGGTCCTCCCGGCGTCGGCCGCGTTCGCCGCCGGGAACCGGGTGATGATCAAGATGTCCGAAATCACCTCGCACACCGCGGAACTCATGGCCGTGACGGCTCCGGACTACTTCGACGAGACCGAGCTGGCAGTGTTCACCGGCGGCACCGAGGTCGCCGCGGAGTTCTCCGCGCTGCCGTTCGACCATCTGTTCTTCACCGGTTCACCAGGGG
>JAHFVC010000362.1:0-4617 GCA_023264765.1 Mycobacterium sp.
CTGGCTGTCCCAGACCACGCTGAGCGTCGACGAGACCATGGAGACGGTGCGCCGGCTGCGGGAGAAGTTCCCGACGCTGCAGGACCCGCCCAGCGACGACATCTGCTACGCCACCCAGAACCGCCAGGTCGCGGTCAAGGCGATGGCTCCCGAATGCGAACTCGTGATCGTCGTCGGGTCGAAGAACTCGTCGAACTCGGTGCGTCTGGTCGAGGTGGCGCTCAACGCCGGTTCGCAGAACGCCTACCTGGTGGACTACGCCGACGACATCGACCCGGCGTGGTTCTCCGGTGTCACGACCATCGGTGTCACGTCCGGCGCCTCGGTGCCGGAGATCCTGGTGCGCGGCGTGCTCGACCGGTTGGCCGAGTACGGCTACGGCACCGTGCAGCCTGTCACCACCGCGAACGAGACGCTGGTGTTCACGCTGCCGCACGAGATCCGGCCGCCGCGGTCCTAGCTGTCGCCGTCCCAGTCGTCGTCGCGGCGATGTGACGTGCGTGGGCGAGGGTCCTCATCGCTGCTGCGGTACCTGACCCGCGACACCGGATGGTGGTTGCTTGCCGCCGGTGGACGCTGCCGTTCCTCGTACCGGGGTTCCCGAGGGTCGCGGCCGTAGCGCTCGTAGGCGTCCTGGCCCTGCGGGCGGCGGGGCCGCTCGTAGTAGTCGGCCGGTTCGTAGGAGTTCGGCGCGTTGCGGCGCGGGTCCCGGCTCGACGGGCGAGGGCGACGCGGCTGGCGGGCCGGATCGACCGGCTGCTCGGTTTCGCGACGGCTGCGTGCCGGACGCTCGCGCGCGGCCATCCGTTCACGGCGGTCCGCTGCGGCCGCCGAGGCGGCGATGTCGTTCTCCGGCGGCCGGTTGTGCCGGGACCGCGACGGTTCAGCGGGGCGTCCACTGCGCCGACTGGACGCCGCCGCGCCATCGCGGGCGGGCCTGCGGGCTGAGCTGCGACGAGGCGGTGCTTCGTCGGGCTGATCGGTGTCATCGGTGGCCGATCGCTGCGCGAAACGCCGGGCCACCCGCCGTGCGGGAGCGTCTGCGGCCGCAGCGGCGACGTGCGTGGCCGGCTTGTCGGGCCACAGGCTCCTGTTCGATGCGTGCAGGTACCAGCGCACCATCCCGAGGATCAGCACGGCCGCCGAGGTGAAGAACATCAGCGGGAACCGCTCGATCAGCGGATAGCCGCAGTTGATCAGGATGTCCTTGATGCCGCCGATCTCCGCGCTGTGGAAGAGGAAATAGGCACTTGGCACGGCGACGAACAGAATGAGCGGCGGTTGGATGACTGCGGTGAACACCGAGGACTGGCGCACGGCCAGCACCGCCAGCACACAACCGAGCACGTAGCACGTCGCGAACACCGCGCCCAGCTCCTTGTCGCCTGTACCGGCGTCGAAGGCAATGCCGATCGCGGTGAAGATCACCGCGATGACGACGGCACTCCACCACGGCAACCCCGGAACGCGGGGGAGCGCGGAGCGGTCAACCGCCGCATCCGTCTGCTCTGCGGGCTGACCTGACACATGTTGACCGTACCGGCTCAAGCTTGCGGCGTGCGTCCAGCACGCTGTGGCGAGCCACTCATGTCGTGTCTTCTAGACTCTGGAGTCCGTGAGCTTGAACTTGGGAATCGTCGGTCTGCCGAACGTGGGAAAGTCGACGCTGTTCAACGCGCTGACCCGGAATGACGTGCTGGCCGCCAACTACCCCTTCGCGACGATCGAACCGAACGAAGGGGTCGTGGCACTGCCCGACCCGCGACTCGACGCACTGGCCAAGGTGTTCGGCTCGGAGAAGATCGTGCCGGCGCCGGTGACCTTCGTCGACATCGCCGGCATCGTCAAGGGCGCCTCGGAGGGTGCCGGGCTGGGCAACAAGTTCCTGGCCAACATCCGCGAATGCGACGCCATCTGTCAGGTGGTGCGGGCGTTCGCCGACGACGACGTGGTGCACGTCGACGGCCGGGTCGATCCCCGCTCGGACATCGAGGTCATCGAGACCGAGTTGATCCTGGCCGATATGCAGACGCTGGAGAAGGCGATTCCGCGGCTGGAGAAGGAAGCGCGCACCAACAAGGACCGCAAAGCCGTGCTGGAAGCGGCCGTGGCGGCGCAGGCGGTGCTGGACTCCGGCAAGACCCTGTTCTCCGCAGGAACGGACGTGACCCTGCTGCGCGAGCTGAACCTGATGACCACCAAGCCGTTCCTCTACGTGTTCAACGCCGACGAGTCGGTGCTCACCGATGAGGCGCGTCAAGCTGAGCTCCGTGAGTTGGTGGCCCCGGCGGACGCGGTGTTCCTGGACGCCAAGATCGAGTCCGAGCTGATCGAGCTCGACGACGAGTCGGCCGCCGAGCTGCTGGAGTCCATCGGTCAGACCGAGCGTGGCCTGGATGCTTTGGCGCGGGCCGGTTTTCACACGCTGAACCTGCAGACCTACCTGACCGCCGGGCCGAAAGAGGCGCGCGCGTGGACAATTCACCGCGGCGACACCGCACCCAAGGCGGCCGGCGTGATCCACACCGACTTCGAGAAGGGCTTCATCAAGGCCGAGATCGTCTCGTTCGACGACCTCGTCGAGGCCGGGTCGATGGCCGCGGCGAAGGCTGCGGGCAAGGTGCGGATCGAGGGCAAGGACTACGTCATGGCCGACGGGGATGTGGTGGAGTTCCGCTTCAACGTTTAGGCCTGCTGGTCCGTCTCCGTCCGCAATGCGTCCGCAGCAACTCAGTGACAGCTATGGCGACGCCAGCTCGGCCAACGTGGCTTACCAGCCGAAATGATCTACCTCAGCCCGATCAACCTACGCAAACACCCAGCACCTAGTTCTGCTTCGACGTCTAGACCATCTCGTCGAAGAAGGACCCCTAGAGGAATCGGTCGGGATGCTGCTCTGCGTGGTGGGAGTCGAAGGCAGCCTTGGCGTTCTCAGAACCCTCACGACTCTGTTCGTAGGTGTGGGACCAGTCGCAGTTTGAACAGCCGACGGTCGACGAGCCGTCGGGGTTCCGCTTGACAGTGGGATCATCGGTGACGGTCAAGGCGGCGTATTCGACAACGGTGTCTGATCGGTCGGGCAGGCGTATCAGCGCTTGGCCGTCTCGGTCGCCGACGAATCGGACATGGATCTCGTAAGTGAAAACGTCGGATCTGATCGGCCCGTCGTGGGGCGCGGATGCCAGATAGCCGTAGCCGACAAGGATCTGAGAACCATCGGGAAGGCGTACCAGGGCTTGGTTTTCGCTGTCTTCGATGAAGGTGACCGAGATGTTCGCGACTTGGTCCGTGTGCAGTGACGTTACATCCTGCGGACGGTGGCCGCGGCGGCGCACCGGCGTGTACGCGGCCGGACCTGTCGGCGCGGGAGGTGCCGGAGGCCGGTGCCGGTTGATCTGTTCCTGCAGCTGGGTGGGGACCAGCCCGAAGTCCGCCAGGGCGCGGGCGGCGACGCCGCCGTCCACCTGGACGAGTCCCATGCCGAGGTCGGTGACGTCGATGGCGGATTGATGGTGTCTGACGGACTCGGCGCAGCCGTTCTCCAATGCGATCTTGCAGCGCTCCGAGAACGGGATGTGGCCGGTGGGTCTTTCCCCGTCGGACGGATCTGACACATTCAGCTGCGTGCGGAGCTCGGCCGGCGACACATTCAGTGACATAAGGGCTTTCGCGACCGGACCTGTGTCATCGTCGGTCAGTGCCAGCAGCAGATGCGCGGTGCCGATGTGGTTGTGCCGCAACTCGCGTGCGTGTTGATTGGCCAGGATCACAATTCTTCGGGCCTCGTTGGTGAATCGCTCGAACATTCTCACCATTCCTGTTCACTGGGATCGGGCCACTACAGCGTTCGACGATTTCACGACTGTGGGGGATATGCACGCGATCGAGGCGGATCGCGTGCGCAGGGCCCACACTCGACGCTCAGCAGGTGGTCCAGCTCAGATCTCTCGCAGGCCGCGCAGCGTCCGCGTGAGCAGTTCACGCCGGTCATGGATCGTCATCGAATCGTCTGGTGTATGCACCCGCACATACCCCTGTGTCACCAGATCGCCGACCAGGAACCGCGTCGCGCCGAGCGGTAGCGACACCGCTGCGGCGACCTCTGCGACAGATGGACCATATCCGCTCAACGTCAGGATCTGGCTCCGCACATCATGTTTCGGCCAGCGCGGCGCCATCTCTGCACTGTCGATGACGTCGAGGCGTGCGTCCAGTGGCAGTTCGACGACAGAGTCGGTGCGGCCTGCCGTCAAGGCGTATGGCCGCACCATGCTCGCCGTGGCGACGGCTTGCGATTCTGTGCCGATGTCCTCCGGCACGATGTGTGGCGCCGTGCGATTCTGCAAGAACGTCAAGGCAGCGTCCGCGTGCATCGATGCGCGCAACTCGCTGGAGACGACCTTCAATACGGTGCGGTCGGTGTCGATGACGAAGGTGGTGCGCCGGACCGGCATCAGCCGGGCGAGCAGGCCGCGACGACGACTGTGCTGACGGTTCTTGGGCGCCACGGATCTGTGCAGCTTCGCCAGCCGGCCGCGGCGCACTCCGAACAGCTCCGACACCACGCCGTCCGGGTCGGACAGCAGCGGATAGTCGAACGATCGCTGCTGGGCGAAG
>JAHFVC010000362.1:4627-6819 GCA_023264765.1 Mycobacterium sp.
GGGTGCGGATTTTGGCGAATTCGTCGCCCAGGTCCCGAAAATGACACGCCTGGGCGGTGCATATCGGTGAGGACACCAACGGGAAGAAGAACAGGACGACCGGGCCCCGGGTGAGCAGCGTCGACAGTGTTCGAGGGCGACCTGTGTGATCGAGCAGCGTGAAGTCAGGCGCCGTGTCGCCCTCGATCATGGGCAAAGGGTAACGCGGGGGGAGTTGAGCGAGGTCCTACTCGCGTAATTCAGCCCTGTGCAGCTCAGCTGAACCGTATGAACTCGCACTCGGGATCCCGCTTGGCTTCAGTGACGGGCACCGGTCTTGTCTCCTGGCTGGTGGTCGTATCCTCGATCCGCACCGGTGACGGCATGCATCCGTATTTTTCCTGCCTGGCGTCTTGGTCGCGTTCTGCTGTGCCGCTCATTGTCGGAGTATCCCGCGAAGGCCCGGCCGATGAAACCGTCAGAGGTTGACACGCTTGACTTTTCAAAGTCCTGTTCGTCTCGGTTGGTAGCGCCCGAATCGAACGCACGTCAAAACTCGTATCCGCCGGTCGTCGCGCGGGGCCGCCGACTGCACCCATGATTCGCCGCGGCGGCCCTGACGTGCAGGTATTGTGGCCGGAAGGCCCGATGGTCAGCGAGTAGTTGGCACTGGCGTCAGGAGCGTGTGGATCGTGGCAGACAAGACGAGGTCGGTGAAGCCGTCGCCCGGTGCGACGGCCGCGTCCGCGCGCCCTGCCCATGATCTGATCGTCGCTGGTCAGACACCGCTCCGACGGTTCGTCGCGGAGAGTTGGCAGCGTAGCCTGGCGACCGGAGTGGACCCCGACAGCGGTGCCCGGGAGGCAGCCGCGGCCGCGCGGCTGTCGGAACTACGAAAAGGTCACCCGCTGGCTGCGGCGCTCCCGGTGATCCGCAAGCTGCTGGTGGAATACGCCGTCGACTCCGGTGTCGTCGTGGCCGTCACGGCGGCCGACGGCACCATGCTGTGGGTCGAGGGCGACACCGAAGCATGCCGCAAGGTGGCCGCGATGAACTTCGTGCCGGGTGCGGACTGGAGTGAACAAGGTGCGGGCACCAATGCGCCCGGTACCGCGCTGGCGTTGGACCGCGAGGTGCAGATCGACGGGCACGAGCACTTCTCGCGGCTCGTTCGGCCGTGGACCTGCACGGCGGTACCCGTGCACGACCCGGTGACCGGCCTGCCGATCGGCAGCATCGACCTCACCGGTGGCTCCTCGATCGGGTCGGCGCAAACCCTCGCCCTGGTACGCGCCACCGCGGTCGCCGTCGAACATCGACTTGCCTTGGCCTACAACCAGATTCCCGCTGCACCGATCGAGTCGGCGGGCCGGCTCACGGTCCTCGGTCCGGACCGGCCGTGCTGGCACACCGTCGACGAGCGCGGCCGGCCCCGTGCCCAGCAGCTCTCCGGCAGGCACGCCGAAATCCTCGTGCTGCTGCTCCAACACTCCGAAGGCCTCAGCAGCGACCACCTCGCGGTGCTGCTCGACGAACGGGAACTCGACGCCGTCACCATCCGGGCCGAATTGTCGCGGCTGCGCCGCATCGTCGGGGCGGACATGATCGCCTCCCGCCCGTACCGACTGCTCGGACCCATGGACAGCGACATGGCCGACGTGTTCGCCGCCCTACGCCGGGGCGACGTCGGCGCCGCCCTGGACAACTACAGCGGCCAGCTGTTGCCACGGTCGGGCTCGCCGGCCGTCGCACGCCTGCGCACGGAACTCAGTGCGAGCCTGCGGGGTGCGGTGCTGGCCGGTGACTTGCACGTCCTGCGCCGGTGGCTGGACCTGCCCGAGGCGCGCGACGACCGGCACGGCTGGCAGACACTGCATGATCACCATGGCTCCGACGAGCTGACACGGGCTCAGACCCGAGGCCATTTGACGGCATTGGACAACGCGCTGTCCTGACGTTGGACCAACGTTGCGAAAAGTCCCAACGGTGTTGCAACGGGTTGCAAACTACGTTGAGTGACGACCGACACAGTCATCCATACCGTAGGAGATCAATCGTGACTGTTTATGCACGCCCGGGCGCTGAGGGTTCTTTGATGTCTTTCAAGCCTCGTTATGCCAATTTCATTGGTGGTCAGTGGGTGGCTCCGGTGGGTGGGCGGTATTTCGAGAATCCGACGCCGGTGACTGGTGAGGTGTTTTGTGAGATTCCGC
>JAHFVC010000363.1 GCA_023264765.1 Mycobacterium sp.
ACAGTGTCGTCTACAACAACGGAGACCATGATCTGCTCGGCTGGGTCCGGGTGGACGGGGTGCCGGACATGGTGTCCCCGGCAGACCCCGGGTCGTCACAAGAAGTGGTGCTGCCCGCCGAGAACGGCGGCGCCGATGTACCGGGTTCCACCGGGCCGGACTTCAACAGCCCCAACATGACGGCGCCGGATCAGAACGGTCTGGACGAGATCACCGCCATCGAGGGCCCGAACGTGGGCACCCACTCCGAAGCTGGGCACCACTAGGCTGCGGCGGCAACCGGCTGCGCAGTCTTGGTCGACCGGGCACCCAGCAAGTCGTTGGGCAGCGACAGCCGGATGACCTTGCCCCACGCGGAGGCGACCTGCTTGACCAGCGGTCCGCTGGTGTAGGTCAGCCCGTACCGCTCGAAGACGTCGCGCACCTTCGGTGCGACCTCGGCGTACCGGTTGCTCGGCAGATCGGGGAACAGGTGGTGCTCGATCTGGAAGGACAGGTTGCCGCTCATGAGGTGTATGAGCGGGCTGCCGCTGATGTTGGCCGAGCCGAGCATCTGGCGCAGGTACCACTGGCCGCGGGTCTCGCCGTCGATGCTGTCGTAGGTGAAAGTCTGTACGCCCTCGGGGAAATGGCCGCACATGATGACCGAATGCGTCCACACGTTACGCACGACGTTGGCGGTCAGATTGGCGGTGAACGTGGTGGCCGCGCTGGGCCCCGACAGCAGCGGATGCACGACGTAGTCGCGTAGTCCCTGGGTGCCGATCTTGCGCAGGGTGGCCTTCACCCTGGCCCGGAACGCGGGGTTGCTGCGGCGTTCGGCGGTCTTCAGGTTCTTGCCGAGCTTGAGGTCATACGCGGCGATGCCGTACTGGAACATCAACGCGTTGACCGCATTCCACAGCGGCTGTCCGAGGTGGAATGGGCTCCAGCGCTGATCCTCGTCGACCCGCATGATCCCGTAGCCGAGGTCACCGTCCTTGCCGAGAACGTTGGTGTAGGTGTGGTGCTCCTCGTTGTGGGCGTGCTTCCACTGTTCGGCGGGTGAGGCGTTGTCCCATTCCCACGTGGTGGAGTGGATCTTGGGATCGCGCATCCAGTCCCACTGGCCGTGCATGACGTTGTGCCCGATCTCCATGTTCTCCAGGATCTTGGCGGCCGACAACCCGGCGGTCCCCAGCCACCAGGCGGGTGGGAACAGCGAGAAGAGCAGCACCGCACGGCTTCCCGCTTCCAGGCCGCGCTGGGTTTTGATCACGGTGCAGATGTAGCGGGCGTCGTCGGCGCCGCGGGTGTCCAGGACGCCCTGGCGGATCGCGTCGAGTTCGCGGCCCAGGTTCTCGATGTCCTCGGCGCTCAAATGGGCGACGGGGCTGGTGGATTGGTTCTGGATGGCGGTCATGTTTTCCTCCGATGGACGAGGGTGGTCAGATGTCGAGTTCGCAGGAGCCGGCAGCGGTGGAGATGCAGGTCTGCACCAGCACGCCGGCGTCGGGGGAGCCGATGGTGATGTCGCCGTTGCGCACATCGCGGACCGCGCCGTTGCGCAGCGGGACGACGCAGCCGAAGCACACGCCCATCCGGCAGCCCGACGGCATCAGCACGCCGGCATTCTCGCCGGCTTCCAAAAGTGTTGTCGTGGGCGCGGTGTCGGTGGTGGCGCCGGTCTTGGTAAAGGTGACCGGGCCGCCCTCACCGCCGCCGACGGCCGGCAGGGTGAACCGTTCGGTGCGCAGCCGATCGGCGAGATCGTAGCGCGCCCAATGAGCTTCGAGGTCATCGAGCAGAGCCGCCGGCCCGCAGGCCCAGGTTTGCCGCTCGGCCCAATCCGGCACCTGCACGTCGAGATCGGCAGCGCTCAGCCGCGTCGCCGTCGCGGTGTGGTGTTCGACCAGGCGGATCGCGCCGGATTGGGCGAGAGCGCGCAGTTCGGCACCAAAGATCACGTCGCCCGGTGTGCGTGCGCTGTGCACGACGACGACGTCGGCGAGATCGCCCTGGTGGCTGCGCAGCATGCCCATCACCGGGGTGATGCCGCTGCCCGCGGTGACGAACAGCGTCTTGCCCCGATGCGGTTGCGGCGGCAGGGTGAAATCGCCTGCGGCCTGGTCCAGGTGCACGACGGTGCCCGGTCCGGCTTGGGCGGCAAGGTGATTGGAGACGATGCCGCCGTCGATCGTCTTGACCGTGATGGTGAGGTGGCGGGTATCGGTCACCGGTGAGGTGAGTGAGTAGGTGCGCCACTGCCGGACGCCGTCGATGTCGATGCCGAGCCGGACGTACTGGCCCGCGCGGTGTCCTCGCCACCCGCGTCCGACCCTGAGGCGCACGGTCACGGCGTCGGCGGTCTCGGAGGTGACGGCATCGATGCGGCCGCGCAGGTCGCGTGGGCTGCCGAGCGGGTCGATGAGGTCCAGGAAGTCCCGCGGCACCAGGGGAGTGGCCACCATGTGGGCGACGGCGCGCAGCGGTCCCCGTCGGACGTTGGCGATGGCTGAAGTCATGCTTACCATCATGATTATCTTCAGGTGCCAGTTCTCGACAGAATTGTGTGAAAATGGATGCTGTTTTTGTTCCAGAAAGACAATTGAGATCGTGAGGCGATGGGTACAGACGACCGAGCCGTGTGGGCGCCGCTGCCCGACGCCGTGTCGGCGGCCATGCGCTCGGTGCTGCCCGCCGTTGCAGAACGAACCGTCGCGGCCGTGGTCAGCGACGTGCCGAGCTACGCGGACGCCTTCAGCGGCCGCACCGGGCAGAACATCGAACGCGCCGTCCAGCAGTCCCTGGCCGCTTTTCTGGAATTGGTGTCCAAGGGTGATGACCCGGACACCTCGCCGTCGGTGCAGCCCGCGCTCGACGGCGCCTTCGCCCTCGGGCAGGGGGAGGCGAGGCAGAACCGCTCCACCGATGTGCTGCTCGCCGCATTCCGAATCGGTGCTCGCACCGCGTGGCGCGAATGGAGTGCCGTCGCCGTCGCGCATGCCGTGCCGGGTGATCAACTCGCCGTCTTCGCCGAGCGGGTGTTCGCCTACATCGACCGCCTTTCGGCCGCGAGTGTCGCCGGCCATGCAAGCGAACTTGCCAAGTCCGGACTCGCTCGCCAGCGGTACCGGGAAACCCTTGCCCGCCAACTTCTTCGAGGCGCACCACTGGAGGATCTGCTGGCGTCAGCCGAGCGCGCCGAGTGGCGGCCTCCCCAGATGTTGACGGCCGTCGCCGTCCCGCGCGGCTCCGAGCGCCGGGTGACCGGCGTACTGAGCGCCTCCGGGCTCGAAGTCCCCGAGGACGCGTTGCCCACGCTCTCCCGGCCGGTCACGGTGCTGTTGCTCGCCGACGGCTCGGTGCTGCGCCGGCAGTCCGATGTGCCCGGACTGGTCATCGGACCGGACCGCCCGTGGGCGCGGGCCGCCCAATCCGTGGCCCGGGTGCTGCGCGCTGTCGATCTCTGCGCGGCAGACGCCGCACCGTTCGACACCGATCAGCATCTCAAAGTTCTTGTGCTGCAGTCCGATGCGGACGCCCTTGCCGATTTGCGGGCCTCCGTGCTCAAGCCGTTGGACTCGCAGCGGCCCGCGGTGCGGGAGAAGCTGACCGAAACGCTGCGGGCCTGGTTGCTGCATCAAGGTCGTCGCGACGAGGTCGCCGCCGCCCTGTTCGTCCACCCGCAGACGGTCCGGTACCGCGTCGGGCAGCTGCGTGAGCTCTTCGGCGACTCGCTGACCGATCCCGAGGTCGTCGAACATCTGGTCATCGCACTGGCAACCGACACGTAGGGGATCGAAGGGTGGCACCGCGGCGCGGTCAGTGCCATCGTGGTTCCCATGAGTAGTCCAGAGACTCCGGAAGAGACCGCCGGCCAGTACAGCGTCGATGACGACGATCAGCTGACGCAGGAGGACACCTTGCTCGACCGGGGTGTCGACGATCTTCTGGATGAGGGTTACTCGCCGCCCGAGAAATGGCGGGAGCCGCGCGAACACGACACTCTCGATGAGTTCCTCGCCGCCGAAGAGCCCGATCCCGCGACGCAGCTCGACGAGACCTTCGTGCCGGACGAGCAGGCCGGCGACGACGAGGTGGGGGAACGGCGATCCGGCCGGCTCGTCGCCTCCAACGGGGGGTCGGGCGAAGACGAGGAATCGGAACTGATCGGCAGCGACGTGGGCATCGACGGCGGTGCGGCATCGGCGGAGGAAGCCGCCGTGCACGTCATCGACGACTGATTCAGCCGGCGTTTCGGCGCTGCAGCAGCACGGAGAACGTCAGCACCACCAGGCCGGCCACGGTCAGCAGCGCGCCGGCCGCGGCGGGGGCGGTGTAGCCGTAGCCGGCGGCGATCACCACTCCGCCGATCCAGGCGCCGGTGGCGTTGGCGATGTTGAGCGCGGAGTGGTTCAGTGCCGCGGCCAGGGTCTGGGCATCGTGGGCGACGTCCATCAGCCGGGTCTGTAGCGCGGGCCCGATCGCCGAGCCGGCCGTGGCGATGAGGAACAAGCCGAGCAGCGCGGTCCACGGATTGTGCGCGGCGAAGACGAAGAGTGCGAGCACCAGGCCGAGCGCGATCATCGACACGTACAGGCCGCGCACCACGGAGATGTCGGCCATCTTGCCGCCGGCCAGGTTGCCGATCACCATGCCGAGCCCGAAGGCCATGAGCGCCAGCGGCACCAGTGCGCGCGGCAGGCCGGCGACGTCGGTCATGGTGGTGGACACGTAGGTGTACACGGCGAACATGCCGCCGAAGCCGACCATGCCGACCAACAGGGCCAGCCACACCTGCACCCGGCGCAGCGCCCCGAGTTCGGTGAGCTGGCTGGTGACGTGCATGTTGCGCAGCGGGGGCACCCAGAACCACAGCGCGACGAGCGTGACGAGGCCGATGGCCACGACGAGTCCGAAGGCACTGCGCCAGCCGAAGTGCTGCCCCAGGGCCGATGCGGCGGGCACACCCAGGACGGTGGCCACGGTCAGCCCGGTCAGCACGTAGGCGACGGCCTTGGCGCGGTTGCGCGGTCCCATCAGGTGCGCGGCGATCAGCGCGGCGATGCCGAAGAAGGCGCCGTGCGGAATGCCCGCGACGAACCGGGCCGCCATCAACGTGCCGTAAGTGGGCGCGAACACGCTGGCCAGGTTGCCCAGGACGAACATCGTCATCAGGCCGAGCACGAGCGTCTTACGGTTCATCCGCGCGGTCAGGGCGGCGATCAGGGGGGCGCCGATCACCACACCCAGGGCGTACGCCGAGATGACGTGGCCGGCTGTCGGCTCGGAGATGTGCAGGCTGGCGGCGATGTCGGGGAGCAGGCCCATGGCGACGAACTCGGTGGTGCCGATCCCGAAACCGCCCAGTGCCAGCGCGAACACGGCAAGTGAACGCACCGTCGGGTCGGGTGAGACGACGGAGTGCGGCCGGTGGGGTCGGGTGATGGAGCGGGTCACCCGATGAGCCTAGAACCACTTACGCCCGTTGGCCAACTGACTTTTGTATAAATTGGTTCAAAGTGGCGGAACTTACGTTTTCGGTGTTCAATCGGGTCATGTCCACCGCCGGCGATGTGTTCAGCCTGATCAGGGAACGTGGTGAGACCACCCGAACCGACATCGCCGCCGTGACCGGCCTGTCGCGGACCGCCGTGTCTGGGCGCATCGCGGCGCTCACCGACGCCGGTCTGGTGCTGGAATGCGAGCAGGCCCCCTCGACCGGCGGCCGACCGGCGACCCCGGTGAGCTTCAACTCAGCCGCCGGTGTCGTGCTCTCGGTCTCCGTCGGCATCAGCCGCACCCGATTGGCCGTCTGCGACCTGGCCGGAACCATCCTGCGGTTGTCGGATATCGACCAGGAAGTGGCCCTGGGCCCCGACGATCTGATGCCCGACGTGGTCAAGGGTCTCGATGTACTGCTCGACGACCATCCGGGCGCGACGGTGTTCGGTGTCGGGCTGAGCCTGCCCGGCCCGGTGGACCGTGAACGCGGCTGCAGCCGGGACTCGCCCATCCTGCGCGGCTGGGACGGCGTGGCGCTTCGGCCGTATTTCGCCGAACGCTTCGCCGGTATCCCGGTGATCCTGGACAACGACGCCAACGCGATCGCCCTCGCCGAGCGCGGTGGAGAACTCGAAGGCCACAGCGACCTGCTGGTGCTGAAGGCCTCGACGGGCCTGGGTGCGGGCATCATCGCCGGGGGTGCGCTGCAACGCGGGGTGTCCGGTGCGGCGGGCGAGTTCGGCCACAACAAGATCGCCGTCGCCGCGGGCCGGCCGTGCCGATGCGGGGACACCGGCTGCCTGGAGACCGTCGCCGGCGGCTGGGCGATCGTGCACGACCTGCAGCAGCAGGGCTACACCGTGCGCCATCTGCGGGACGTCGTCGAAATGGCCCTCGGCGGCGATCCCGAGACCCGCAGGATGATCCGCGACAGCGGCCGCTACGTCGGCGAAGGCATTGCCCCCGCGGTGAACTTGCTCAACCCCAAGGTGCTCGTCGTCACCGGCGACATGGCCGGCGCGTACGACATCTTCGTCGCGGGGCTACGAGAAGCCTTGTACGGCCACGCCACCGCGATGGCGACCCGCGAGCTGGAGGTGGTGGCCTCGGCGCATGGCGGCGAGGCGGCGCCGGTCGGGAGTGCCGCGATGGCGTTGGACGAGGTGCTCGGTGCTCGTGCGGTCGACGAGCTGCTGGCTAGCTGTACTGACCTGAGAGGTTAGGTACGCGGCTGGCGGGTGGTTGACCCTTGAGTGCTGTGTGGCCGCGGTGGTGATTGTAGGTGTGTAGCCATCGTGGGTACTCGGCGCAGCGGT
>JAHFVC010000364.1 GCA_023264765.1 Mycobacterium sp.
CCGCCGACACGGCGGGGGATCTACTCGACCGGCTGTCCGTCTCGGGGCAGGACTGCTCGAGGCCACCATGGACGGTATTGCCGACGGTGCGCTGGTGCCGGTACCCCAGCCTGCCGACGGAATCACCGTGGCGCCCAAGATCACCGTCGAGGAGGCACGGGTGCGCTGGGATCTGCCCGCCCACGCCGTGGACCGCCGGATCCGCGCGGTGACACCGAACCCCGGCGCGTGGACCACCATCGGCGAGACCCGCCTGCGGGTGGGCCCGGTGACCGTGACGCCGGACAAGCAGTTGGAGCCCGGCCAGTTCGAGGTGGGCCGTCGCGACGTCTGGGTGGGCAGTGGATCAGATGCTGTGCAGCTCAGCTGGATTCAGCCGCCAGGGAAGAAACCGATGAAGGCAGCTGACTGGGCGCGCGGCGCCCGGCTCGACGAGGAGACGCGGGCACGATGAGCCGGTACCACGACCAGAACAGACCCAAGCAGCGCAAGGGGCCGCCCCGCAAGCCCTTGGATGCGGCCCGCCGGGCGGCTTTCGACGTGCTGCGTGCGGTCAGCGAACGCGACGCGTACGCCAACCTCGCCCTGCCGGCCCTGTTGCGCGAACGCGGGATCACCGGCCGTGATGCGGCGTTCGCCACCGAACTCACCTACGGGACCTGCCGGACCCGCGGCCTGCTCGATGCCGTGATCAGCACGGCGGCGGGCCGCCCGATCGATCAGATCGACCCGGTGCTGTTGGATCTGCTGCGGCTGGGCGCCTATCAACTGCTCCGCACCCGTGTCGACGCGCACGCCGCCCTGGACACCACGGTGGATCAGGCTGGTATCGAATTCGACACGGCGCGAGCGGGTTTCGTCAACGGAGTGCTGCGCACCATATCCGAACGGGATGAGCAGTCCTGGTTGGGCGAGATCGCGCCGCCCGCCGCCACGGACCCGGTCGGCCATGCCGCGCTGACCCACGCGCATCCGCGCTGGGTGGCACAGGCCTTCGTCGATGCGCTAGGTGCCGATGCCGGGGAACTGAACGAGCTGTTGGCCAGCGACGACGCGCGGCCCGTCGTGCACCTGGCGGCCCGGCCCGGGGTGCTGACCGCCGAGGAGCTGGCCGCGCAGGCCGACGGCACCGTCGGGCGGTACTCGCCGTACGCGGTGTATCTGACCGGTGGGGACCCGGGCGAGCTGCAGAGCCTGCGTGACGGCGCCGCCCAGGTCCAGGACGAGGGCTCGCAGCTGGTGGCCCGGGCGCTGACCCTGGCCCCGCTGAACGGCCCGGACGGCGGACGGTGGCTGGACCTGTGTTCGGGGCCGGGCGGGAAGACCGCGCTGATCGCCGCACTCGCCGGCGAGGGCGCCCAGGTCACCGCCGTCGAACCCACGCCGCACCGCGCCGAACTGGTGGAGCAGAACACCGCAGGCCTCGGCGTGCGGGTACTACGGGTCGACGGCCGCGAGTCCGGGCTGGAGGCGGGCAGCTTCGACCGAGTGCTCGTCGACGCGCCGTGCACCGGACTGGGCGCTCTGCGGCGTCGGCCCGAGGCGCGATGGCGTCGCCAGCCCGGTGATGTGCCCGCGCTGGGCAAGCTGCAGAAAGAACTGCTCGCCGCGGCGATCAAGCTGACCCGCCCGGGTGGGGTGGTGCTGTATGCCACCTGCTCGCCGCACCTGGCCGAGACGGTCGGCGTGGTGGCTGACGCGCTGCGCCGCCAACCGGTGGTCGCGCTGGATACCCGCGAGCTGTTCGAGGGCGTCGACCGCCTGGGCGCCGGGCCGTACGTGCAGTTGTGGCCGCATCGGCACGGGACCGATGCGATGTTCGCCGCCGCGTTGCAAGTACGCTGACCACCCATGGCTGGTCCACTCATCGCTCCGTCCATCCTCTCTGCCGACTTCGCCCGGCTCTCCGACGAGCTCGCCGCGATCGACGGCGCGGACTGGGTGCACGTCGACGTGATGGACAACCATTTCGTCCCGAACCTGACGCTGGGTCTGCCGGTGGTGGAAAGCCTGCTCAAGGTGACCGACATCCCGGTGGACTGCCATCTCATGATCGAGGACCCGCAGCGCTGGGCGCCCCCGTACGCGGAGGCCGGCGCGTACAACGTCACCTTCCACGCCGAGGCGACCGACAATCCGGTCGCCGTGGCCCGCGACATCCGCGCGGCGGGTGCCAAGGCCGGGCTCAGCGTGAAGCCCGGCACCCCGATCGATCCCTACCTGGAGATCCTTCGCGATTTCGACACCCTGCTGGTGATGTCGGTCGAACCGGGCTTCGGCGGGCAGAGTTTCATCCCCGAGGTGCTGGCCAAGGTCGGCATCGTGCGTCGCCTGGTCGATTCCGGTGAGTTGCGCGTCGTGGTGGAGATCGACGGCGGGATCAACGCCGACACCATCGAGGAAGCCGCCGAGGCCGGCGTGGACTGCTTCGTCGCCGGATCCGCGGTGTACGGCGCGGCGGACCCCGCAGATGCGGTGCGGCGCTTGCGTACCCAGGCGGCATCGGCATCGCGGCATCTGACCCTATGACGTTCGCGGCCGCCATGCGGGAGGCCATCGTGGAGTCCGAGCGGGTCAAGGGCACCACGTACCCGAATCCGCCTGTCGGGGCGGTGATCCTGGACACCGACGGCCATGTCGTTGGGGCGGGCGCGACCCAGCCGCCGGGCGGCGCACACGCCGAGGTCGTGGCGTTGCGGCAGGCGGGCCAGCGGGCCCGGGGTGGGACCGCGGTGGTCACGCTGGAGCCGTGCAATCACCACGGCCGCACCCCACCGTGTGTGGACGGGCTGTTGGCCGCCGGCGTGACCAGAGTGGTCTACGCCGTCGGCGACCCCAACCCGGAGGCCGCCGGTGGTGCACAGCGGCTGGCCGAGGCCGGCGTCGAGGTGACCGCCGGGGTGAGCGAGGCCGAGGTGGCGGCCGGCCCGCTGCGCGAATGGTTGCACAAGCAGCGCACCGGATTGCCCTATGTGACATGGAAATTCGCTACGAGCGTGGACGGCCGCAGCGCGGCCGCCGACGGTAGCAGCCAGTGGATCACCAGCGAGGCGGCGCGCCTGGACGTGCACCGCAATCGCGCCGCGGTGGACGCCATCGTGGTGGGCACCGGCACGGTCTACATCGACGACCCGACGCTCACCGCGCGCCTGCCCGACGGTTCGTTGGCCGACAGTCAGCCGTTGCGGGTGGTGGTCGGGGTCCGCGAGATCTCGCCGGAAGCCAATGTGCTCAACGACGATTCGCGCACCATGGTGATCCGGACCCGCGATCCGCATGAGGTGATGCGTGCGCTGTCGGACCGGACCGCGGTACTGGTGGAGGGCGGACCGACGCTGGCCGGAGCGTTCCTGAGGGCCGGGGTGATCCACCGGATCCTGGCCTATGTGGCGCCGATCCTGCTGGGCGGGCCGATCGCCGCCGTCGACGACGTCGGGGTGCTCAGTATCGCGGGCGCGCAGCGCTGGCGGTTCGACGGGATCGACACGATCGGGCCCGACGTGCGGCTGAGCCTGGTGCCCGACGGCTCCTGACCTGGTCCGGCACGGCGGGACCCGAAGATTCCTGCACGCCGGTACTATTTTGGCAAAGCGTTGTCATCGTTGAGCGCGCAGAGCTCGAACAAAGGACGAAGACCATGACTGCCGTGGCGGACTGGCTCGGTATCTCCCCGTTGACGCAGCGTGCCGTGAGATCGCTCATGTTGGGCGCACTGCGCGTGGGCGCACCTGCAGCACCGCCGCGCCGCAAGCCCAAGGCCATGCGGCGCGGCGTCGAGCGCTGCTAGCTACTTCGCGTGCCGCGGCACGTCGGCCACGGGTTCGGTTGTCGCCGAAGGGCTCTCGACCTCTCCGGCATGTTCCTTGCGGCCGCTGACGAACAATGCGGACGCGGCTCCCACCACGCACACGATCGCGGTGATCAGGAAGATGCTGGCGTACTGCATGGTGTAGGCCTCTTTGGTCGCCTGTCCCAGTCGCGCGCCCTGAGCGATGAGGATGCCGCCGGGTGAGTCGGCCTTGGGCGCCGGCAGCGCGGCCAGTCGCTCCTGCAGGTACTGGTTGAACTTGTAGAGGCCCCAGGCGCTCAGTGCCGCCATCCCGATCAGCATGCCGATCATCCGGGAGACGACCACCAACGCCGAGGCGATGCCGTGCTCGGCGGCCGGTACGACCCGCAGGGTCGCCGACGTCAGCGGGCCGATCACCAGCCCCAGCCCGAGGCCGGCCAGTGCCAGGTCGGTGCCGAAGGTCGGCAGTGCCACCACACCCAGATCATGGTGTGCGGTCAGCACGTTGGTGTCCCAGTGTGAAATCAGCCAGTAGGCGAAGCCGGCGATCAGCAGGCCCACGACAGCGACGATGCGGTCGCCGATCCGGGTGGCGACGAACCCGCCGATCAGGGCGCCGACGGGCAGTGCCCCCAGGAACCACAGCAGCAGAAACACCGTTTCGTCCTGGCTCTTGCCGAGCACGCCCTGGCCGAACAGTTCCACGTTGACCAGCGTCACCATCAAGGCGGCGCCTGCGCACAGCGAGGCGCCCAGCGCGGCCAGGAACGGCCGGAAGTGCACGCCTGCGGGCTCGATCAGCCTTGTCGCGGCGAACTTCTCCCAGACGAAGAAGCCGATGGCCACGACGAGCGCCGCGATCAGCAGGGGCGGTCCATAACTGGGCAGCAGCTGTTTGCCGTCGGGGGACTGGTTGTACATGCCGACGACGGCCAGACCCAGCGCGACGGCGAGCAGGACGCCGCCGATCACGTCGACCTTCTGTGGCTCCTTGCTGCGATCCCGGGACGGCAGGCTGAAGTGGATCAGCACCATCGCGATGAGCACCAGCGGGACGTTGATCCAGAACACGTCCTGCCATTTGCTCAGCGCCCAGACGATGAACACGCCGTACAGCGGGCCGAGCACGCTGCCCAACTCCTGGGCGGCACCGATGCCACCGAGCACGGTCGCCCGGTTGCGGGCCGACCACAGGTCCGCTGCCAGTGCCAGGGTCACCGGTAGCAGGGCACCGCTGGCGGTGCCCTGGATCACGCGGCCGATGACCAGCATGGTCAGGTCGGTGGACAGTGCGGTGACGACCGAACCGATGGCGAATCCGAGCAGGCTGGCCTGCAGCACCAACTTGCGGCCGAACCGGTCCGACGCGCGGCCCAGCAGCGGCATGGCCGCGATGTAGCCGAGGAGATACCCGGTGATGATCGGGGTGACCTGCTGGATCTGGTTCAGCGGAATGCCGATGCCCTTGGGCGGTGCCGCCATGATGTCGCGGATCACCGCGATCACCACGTAGGTGTCCAGCGCGCCGAGCAGTACCGCCAGGCCACCCGCGCCGATCGCGAGGCCGCGGTTGGTGCGGGCCGGCATCAGGCGGCGGGTTTGTCGACGGTGACGGTCTTACCCCAGTCCGACAACGTCATCTGGATGGTTTTGCCTTCGGCGATGTCGAACTTGACCTGCTGCAGCTGGTGATCGCCGTCCTCGCGGATCCAGGCGGTGCCAGGGATGGGTCCGGTGACCTTGAGGGCGGGCGCGATCTTGTTCATGGCGTCCGCAGGCACGGTGCCGGTGATCTTGACGGCATCGGCACCGTTGATCGACTCGCGGCCCTCCGCCTTCGGGTCCTCGAAGGTGGTCAGGATGTTGGCCAGTCCGTTCTCCGGGCTGAGAATCGTCGAGATGTCGTAGATGTCCGCGGCCGGGCCGAAGTTCTCCATGGCGCCACCGGCGGTGATGGCTCCGTAGAGGTTGCCGTCGGACACCACGAACTTCACGTCCGAGAGCTTCTGCCCCAGGAACATGATGTCGGCCTTGCCCTGCGCGGCGACCGCGGGCGTCAGGGTCATGTCACCGGTGAGGATCGTGATCGGCAGGGACTTGATGTCGCCGGTCGTCGTCAGCACCACGTGCGCGCTCGTCTGGGCGCGGGTCGTGTCGGCGGACTGCTTGAGCAGTGTGGCGGCGTCGGGAAGCGGTGAGTCGTTCTTCTTCGGAGACGACGAGCACCCGACGAGTCCCAGCGCAGCCAGGAACACCGCCAAGAAGGGGATCAGGAAACGGACACGAATCGCACGGCGTTGCTGCGTCTGCATACCCAGCATCGTAGTGGGTGAGGCTGGAGCGCCCGGTTCTACACCGGTCGGGAGGCCTGCCCGTCGGCGGGCGCACTAGCCTGACACCCATGTTCACCGGAATCGTTGAGGAACTGGGCGAGATCGTCGGCATCGACAATCTCGATGATTCGGCCCGTCTGGTCATCAAGGGTCCGGTGGTCACCTCCGATGCCGGCCACGGCGATTCCATCGCCGTCAACGGTGTGTGCCTGACGGTGGTGGAGGTCCGCTCCGACGGAGCGTTCACCGCCGACGTGATGGCCGAGACCCTCAACCGCTCGAGTCTGAGCGCCATCAGCGTCGGCAGTCAGGTCAACCTGGAGCGCGCGGCCGCCGTCAACAGCCGCCTCGGTGGGCACATCGTGCAGGGCCACGTCGACGGGACGGGCCGGGTCATCTCGCGGTCCCCGTCGGAGCACTGGGAGGTCGTGCGCGTCGCGCTGCCCGCGGACCTGTCCCGGTACGTCGTCGAGAAGGGGTCCATCACTGTGGACGGAATCTCCCTGACGGTGTCGGGGCTCGGCAGTGACGACTCAGGCGACTGGTTCGAGGTGTCGCTCATCCCGACCACCCTGGCGTTGACCACGCTCGGCCGTGCCGCCGTGGGAACGCCGGTGAACCTGGAAGTCGACGTCATCGCCAAATACGTCGAGCGGTTGCTCTC
>JAHFVC010000365.1 GCA_023264765.1 Mycobacterium sp.
AACCTGTTCGTCAACACCCCGGACATCCTGCACGAATCGCTGCAACACGGCGGTCCCGGCATGTTCGCCATCCGGGCTGCGCTGGCGTCCACCCTGAGCCCGGCCTGGGGCGTGTACTGCGGCTACGAACTCTTCGAGCACGAACCGGTGCGTGAAGGGAGCGAGGAGTATCTGAACTCCGAAAAGTACGAGCTACGCCCACGTGATTTCGACGGGGCACTGGCCGCGGGGCGCTCGCTGGAGCCATTCGTCGCCCGGCTCAACGAAATTCGGCGCCTGCACCCCGCATTGGCGCAGATGCGCACCATCAAGTTCCACCACATCGACAACGACGCCCTGCTCGCCTACAGCAAGTTCGACCCGATCAGCGGCGACTGTGTCCTGGTGGTGGTGACGCTCAATGCGTTCGGGCCCGAGGAGGGCACACTCTGGCTGGACATGGCCGCCCTGGGCATGGAGGCCTACGAGCGGTTCTGGGTCCGCGACGAGATCACGGGCGAGGAATACCAATGGGGTCAGTCCAATTACGTGCGCCTGGATCCCGTCAGGTCCGTCGCCCATGTCATCAACATGCCGCTGATCCCGCACGACGACCGAATGACCCTACTGCGAAGGGAGTGACCTGATGACCCGGATCAACCCTGCCACCAGCACGCACCTGCGACCCGCGGATGCCGACCTGCACCGCCTGCTGTCCGGTGAACACCATGACCCGCACTCGATCCTGGGTGCGCACGAATACGGCGACCAGACCCTCATCCGAGTGCTGCGGCCCAACGCATCCGAGGTCACGGCACTCGTCGGCGGTGAACGGTACCCGTTCAGCCACGTAGAAGACGCCTTGTTCGCGGTGGCGCTGCCGATCACCGGCCTGATCGACTATCGGCTGGAAATCAGCTATCCCGACGGTCATTCCGTCACCACGGCCGACCCCTACCGCTTCCTACCCACCCTCGGCGAGATGGACCTGCATCTCTTCTCCGAAGGGCGCCACGAACGACTGTGGGACGTGTTGGGTGCGCACCCGCGCACCTATACCACCCCTGACGGCCCGGTCGAAGGTGTCTCTTTCGCCGTGTGGGCCCCGAACGCCAAGGGCGTCAGCTTGATCGGCGATTTCAATCACTGGGCCGGCAACGACGCCCCGCTGCGCACGCTCGGGTCCACCGGCGTGTGGGAGGTCTTCTGGCCGGGCTTCCCGACCGACGGGCTGTACAAGTTCCGCGTGCACGGCGCCGACGGCGTCACCACCGAACGGGCAGACCCGATGGCGTTCGCCACCGAGGTGCCGCCGGCACGGGCGTCGCGGGTGAACGAGAGCACCTACACCTGGAACGACGACGACTGGATGACCGGGCGCGCGCTGCGCAACCCGGTGTTCGAACCGATGAGCACCTACGAGGTGCACCTGATGTCGTGGCGACCGGGGCTGTCCTATCGACAACTCGCCGTCGAGCTCACCGAATACGTGGTGGCGCAAGGCTTCACGCATGTGGAATTGCTGCCGGTGGCCGAGCACCCGTTCGGCGGATCGTGGGGCTATCAAGTCACGTCCTACTATGCGCCGACCTCACGACTGGGCTCACCCGACGACTTCCGGCACCTGGTCGACACGCTGCACCAGGCGGGCATCGGGGTTCTGGTGGACTGGGTGCCCGCCCATTTCCCGAAGGACGCCTGGGCGCTGGGCCGGTTCGACGGCACCGCCCTCTACGAGCACGCCGACCCCCGCCGGGGCGAGCAACTCGACTGGGGTACTTACGTATTCGACTTCGGGCGCTCGGAGGTGCGCAACTTCCTGGTGGCCAACGCGCTGTACTGGCTGCAAGAATTCCACATCGACGGGCTGCGGGTCGATGCCGTGGCTTCCATGCTCTACCTGGACTACTCGCGACCGGCCGACGGCTGGACACCGAACAAGTATGGCGGCCGGGAGAACCTGGAGGCGGTGCAGTTCCTGCAGGAGATGAACGCCACGGTGCACAAGATCCACCCCGGCATCGTCACCATCGCCGAGGAGTCCACCTCATGGCCGGGCGTCACCCGCCCGACAAACCTTGGTGGTCTTGGCTTTTCGATGAAGTGGAACATGGGCTGGATGAACGACACGCTGGCCTACATCGCCCGCGACCCGATCCACCGCAACTATCACCATCACGAGATGACCTTCTCCATGCTGTACGCGTTCAGCGAGAACTACGTGCTGCCGATCAGTCATGACGAAGTGGTGCACGGCAAGGGCACGCTGTGGGGCCGGATGCCGGGCAACGATCACACCAAGGCCGCCAGCGTGCGCGGCCTGCTGGCCTACCAGTGGGCCCACCCTGGCAAGCAGTTGCTGTTCATGGGTCAGGAGTTCGGGCAGCGCGCGGAGTGGTCCGAGGAGCGCGGGCTGGATTGGTACCAGCTGGGGGAACAGAGCTTCTCGACCGGAATCCAGCGGCTCGTCACCGACATCAACGGGCTGTACCGCAGCCGTCGCGCACTGTGGTCGCGGGATACCGTTCCCGACGGCTACTCCTGGATCGACGCCAACGACTCGTCCAACAACGTGCTCAGCTTCCTGCGCTTCGGCGACGACGGATCGGTGCTGGCCTGCGTGTTCAACTTCTCCGGCGCCGAGCATGCGCAGTACCGGCTCGGCCTGCCGCACACCGGGACGTGGCGCGAGGTGCTCAACACCGACGCGACCATCTACAACGGTTCGGGCCTGGGCAATTTCGGTGCGGTGGAAGCCACCGCACAGCCGTGGCACGGCCGCCCCGCCTCGGCACTGATGTCGCTGCCGCCGCTGGCCGCCCTGTGGTTCGAACCCGCCTGACCCGGGCCGTCAGTACAGCGCGTTGGCCAGGTTGCGCCGGCCGGCGATGACATCCGGGTCGGCCGCGTCGAACAGCTCGAAGAGTTCGATCAGCCGCGTCCGCACGGCCGTACGCTCATCGCCGGCGGTCCGCTTGATCAGCGCGATCAGCCGGTTGAACGCCGGCGCGACGCTCTGCTGCAGGATCTCGACATCGGCTGCGGCGAACGCTGCTTCGATATCGCCGGGGGCAGCATCGGCCGCCGCGACGGCTTCGGGGTTGCGTGTGGTGGCGCGCTGCAGGAACGAGATCTGCCGGATGGCTCCGGCCGCCTCGGCGTCATTGGGCTTGGCACCCAGGATCGCCTGGTAGGCGGCCAGCGCGGCGTCGAAGTCGCCGTTGTCCAGATGCTCACGCGCCGCGGCCAACTCGGGATCGACCTGCTCGGGCTCGTCGCCCTCGCCGCCGCCGGTACCCGCTGCTTGCAGCAGGGAGTCGATCCAGCGGCGCAGCTGCTCCGGTGGCTGCGGGCCCTGGAAGCTGGCCACCGGCTGCCCGCCGACGACCGCCACCACGGTGGGTACCGCCTGCACGCCGAACATCTGTGCCACCCGCGGGGTGGTGTCGACATTGACCAACGCCAGCGCCCACCTGTCGCCGTCGGCCGCGGCCAGCTCGGCGAACACGTCGCCGAGCGCGACGCTGGCCTCGCTGCGCGGGGTCCACAACAGCACGACCACGGGCTTCTCGCCGGACCGGACCAGCACCTCGGCTTCGAGGTTGGCTTCGGTCACCGCGATGGCGCCCGGCGGGCCCGCGGCGGCGGCCTGCGACGGCGGGGGTTGCTTGAGGGCCGACAGATCGATCGCGCCAGCCAGCGCGGGGCCCAGAGAAGACCGGGGTCGTGTCACGCCCACAAGTCTGTCACGTCGTCGGTACGCCGGACGCGGCTGGTTGCTTCACCCTGCCGAGGCGCCCGGTGCGGTCCACCCAGATGACGAAGATCACACTCGCCAACGGCACGATGCTGGCGAGGGCGGCCAGTGCCCACGTCGACAACGACCACTTGTACGCCAGTCCTACCAGCACGGCGAGCAGCACGAAGGCGATGAAGATGCCGCCGTGGATAGGTCCGAACACCTTCACGCCGATCTCGGTACGGGGTGTGCCCAGGTACTTGAAATACATCCCGACCAGCAGACCTACCCAGCTGACGGCTTCCGCCGCCGCCACCACGCGAAACCAGCCCGGGCCACGCTCAGCACCGAATCCTCGAACAACACTTGCCATACCGGCCATTGTGCCTGAGGAATGGATGCGCTACTACGCCCTGTCGTTGATGGCTGAGACGGCGCTCAGGGACGGCGCAGGATCAGCGCGCCGCCCTGGCCGCCCGCACCGCACAGCGCCGCGACGGCGTAACCGGAGCCCTTGCGGGCCAGTTCGAGGGCGGCGTGCAAGGTGATCCGGGCGCCTGAGGTCCCGATCGGGTGACCGATGGCGATGGCGCCGCCGTTGACGTTGACCTTCTCCGGGTCGACGCCGAGTTCCTTCGTCGATGCCAGCGACACCGCCGCGAAAGCCTCGTTGATCTCGATGACATCGAGCTGATCGACGGTGATGCCCTCGCGCGCGATGGCCTTCTTGATGGCGTTGGCCGGCTGGCTCTGCAGCGTCGAATCCGGGCCCGCGACCACGCCGTGCGCACCGATCTCGGCCAGCCAGCTCAGGCCGAGCTCTTCGGCCTTGGCCTTGCTCATCACCACGACCGCGGCAGCGCCGTCGGAGATCTGCGACGCGGACCCGGCGGTGATGGTGCCATCCTTGCGGAATGCCGGCTTCAGCCCGCCCAGGGACTCGGCGGTGGTGTTCGCCCGGATGCCCTCATCCTCGGTGAACTCGATGGGGTCACCCTTGCGCTGCGGGATCTGGACCGCCACGACCTCGTCGGCGAACACGCCGTCCTTCCAGGCCGCCGCGGCCTTCTGGTGCGATTGGGCGGCCAGTTCATCCTGCTCGGCGCGGGTGAACTGGTCGACATCGTTGCGCTGCTCGGTGAGCGCACCCATCGGCTGATCGGTGAACACATCGTGCAGACCGTCATAGGCCAGGTGATCCACCAGCGTGGTGTCGCCGTACTTGAAGCCCTCCCGGCTCTTGGGCAGCAGGTGCGGGGCCTGGCTCATCGATTCCTGGCCACCGGCCACCACGACCTCGAACTCACCGGCGCGGATCAGCTGGTCGGCCAGCGCGATGGCGTCGATGCCGGACAGGCACATCTTGTTGATGGTCAGCGACGGCACATCCCAGCCGATCCCGGCGGCGACGGCAGCCTGGCGCGCGGGCATCTGGCCGGCACCGGCGGTCAGCACCTGACCCATGATCACGTAGTCGACCTCAGACGCGGCCACGCCCGCCTTCTCCAGGGCACCCTTGATGGCGATGGCGCCCAGATCGCTGCCCGAGAAGTCCTTGAGCGACCCCATCAGCTTGCCCACCGGGGTGCGGGCGCCCGCAACGATCACCGAGGTCGTCATTTCCATCCTCCAAGGTTTCTGTAAAGCCTAGTGTGGCCTATCACACAGGCATAAAAACTGCTATGTCAGGTTACTTTTAGTCTATGACCACCGAGCACGTCGACGCCCGACCGGCCCTCGCCAGCGCACTGGTGACCGCGATCGACCACGTCGGAATCGCCGTGCCGGACCTGGACGCCGCGATCAAGTGGTACCACGACCACCTCGGCATGATCGTGCTGCACGAAGAGGTCAACGAGGACCAGGGCGTGCGCGAGGCCATGCTGTCGGTGCGAGGCGCCGCCAAGGGCAGCGCGCAGATCCAGCTGCTGTCGCCGCTGGACGAGAAGTCCACGATCGCCAAGTTCATCGGCACCCGCGGTCCCGGCCTGCAGCAGTTGGCCTACCGCACCAGTGACATCGACGCCCTGTCCGAGCGCCTGCGCGCCGATGGTGTGCGGTTGCTCTACGACGCGCCTCGGCGCGGCACCGCGGATTCGCGGATCAACTTCATCCATCCCAAGGACGCCGGCGGCGTGCTGATCGAGCTCGTCGAGCCGGCTGCCGACGCGGAGCACTGACGCACTAGCTCCACCGGCGCGTCGGGCCACGATTCGCCCGGTGCGTCCAGCACGGCGTATGCCAGTGTCTGCGGTCCTCCATGTCCGGCCCGTGTGCCGGCCACACCAGTACGTGCGCGGTGCCCGGTTTGATCTCGTGATCGCAGCCCGGGCAGCGATAGATCTTCTCCGCCCGGGCCGCGGGCACCGGCCGAACGCAATAATCGAAGCCGTCGGGGCCGGCCTCGACCCGCAGCGACGACGGTAGCGGGCGCATCGGTTCGCCGCGTCGGTGCACGTGCCGCCGCGGCATCAGAACAACCGGAACTCGTCGTTGTCCATGCCGCGCATCTTGTCGTAATCCAATACCACACAACGGATTCCGCGATCCTCGGCCAGCGTACGGGCCTGCGGCTTGATCTGCTGGGCGGCGAAGATGCCGCTGACCGGCGCCAGCACGGTATCGCGGTTGAGCAGCTCGAGGTAGCGGGTCAGCTGCTCGACGCCGTCGATCTCACCGCGTCGCTTGATCTCCACGGCCACCGATCGGCCGGTCTCGTCCCGGCACATCAGATCCACCGGGCCGATCGCCGTCATGTACTCGCGGCGCACCAGGGTGAAACCGGCGCCCAGCAGTTCGACGTGCTCGGCCAGCAGCACCTGCAGGTGAGCCTCGACCCCGTCCTTGACCAGTCCCGGATCCACCCCCAGTTCGTGGCTGGAGTCGTGCTCGATGTCCTGCACGGTGATGCGCAGCTGCTCCCCCGCCTTGTTCTCCACCACCCACACCGTCTCGGCCCCCTCGGCCGTCGCGTCGGTGACCCAGCAGGGCGGGCTCATCCAGTTCAGCGGCTTGTAGGCACGGTCATCCGCGTGCACGCTCACCGAGCCGTCGGCCTTGAA
>JAHFVC010000366.1 GCA_023264765.1 Mycobacterium sp.
TCGTCCACAGCGCGGACGACGATCGGTTGCATCAGCCCGAATTCGCGGATCGAATGCACCAATTCAGCGAGGGATTCCTCGTCGAAAACGCTTCTAGGCTGTTTCGGATTCGGCTGGATGAGGGACGGTGCGATCTCGCGATACACGGCGCCTGCGGGGGAGAGGTCCTCCTCCGAGCTCCGAATCGGCGGGGCAGGGGTCGGCGCAGTGGCGACTTTCTCGGCCGTAGCGCTTACCCGCGGCTTGTCTCGCGTAGCCGAATTGTCCTTGCCGATCACGACGTCCGCAGCTGCACTGCCCAATCGCGGTCCTGCTTCGGGACCGGTCGGGATCAGCGCGGCCAACCCACGTCCCAAGCCACCCTTACGTGTCTGACTCATCTTCCTACTGCTCCTGCGTTCCGTCTGATGTCGCGACCGCGGACCGCGCTGCTAGTTCTCTACCTGCATCCAGATAGCTCATCGCCCCCCGCGAACCGGGGTCGTAGTCGAGAACGGTCATCCCATAGCCAGGAGCCTCGGAGACCTTGACGCTTCGGGGGATGACTGCTCTCAACACCGCATCGCCGAAGTGCTTGCGGACTTCCTCGGCGACCTGATCTGCGAGCTTCGTCCGGCCGTCGTACATCGTCAAAATGACGGTGGAAACGTGGAGGGCAGGATTCAGATGCGCTTGGACCAACTCGATGTTTCGCAGGAGCTGTCCCACACCCTCGAGGGCGTAATACTCGCATTGAATCGGAATCAGAACCTCGGTAGCTGCCACCAACGCATTGACAGTCAACAGGCCCAGCGATGGCGGACAATCGATGAGAACGAAGTCCGCATCGACGTCGTCCAAGTCGGTGAGCGCGGTCTTCAACCGACCCTCGCGAGCCACCATGGACACCAGTTCGATTTCCGCACCCGCCAGATCGATTGTCGCGGGGATGCAGAAGAGTCGTTCGCTGTGCGGACTCTGCTGAATGGCCTCTCTGGCGCTGACTTCACCGATGAGGACCTCGTAGCTCGAGGGCACCCCAGAGTGATGCTCAACGCCGAGCGCAGTGCTGGCGTTGCCCTGAGGGTCCAGATCCACCACGAGAACCGTCAGACCCTGAAGCGCTAGAGCAGCGGCCATATTCACAGCGGTCGTAGTCTTGCCCACGCCGCCCTTCTGGTTCGCGATGGTGAGCGTTCGACGATGCGCCGGCTTGGGAAGCGCCACGCTGCCCGGGTGCAAGATCTGACTTGCACGGTGAGCGGCGGCACCGATCGGGGTGTCGTTCGGGGAGATGCTGTTGTACGCGCCGAAGCCAGATCCGCCCGTCGCGTCCGTAGGGGATGCCTTGGGTGCCTTCGGCGCACCGCTGGCTGCGGACTCTGTTTCACGTGAAACAGTTGGATCGGATCCACCCGACATACGTGCTCCTTAATGCGGAACTGGATTGAAGTAGAAGAACTTGATCTGAGGTACGGGACGAGTTACGAACGCGGAAAGCGGCGTGGCACCCTCTCAGCGCGAACAACGATTGTCGGCGTCGGCAGTACGTCGACGCCACACCTCACAACCTCTAGCTTGCCAGCACCCATGCGATTAAGGGAAGTCCGATCCCGCTCGATTTCTTCCTCGGCGCTACTTCCCTTCATTGCGAGCATCCGGCCGCGTTCGTGGATGAGCGGGAGCGACCATTTCGCCAGCTTCTCGAGCGGCGCTACGGCGCGTGATGTGACGACATCCGCTCCACCCGCTTCCTTCTTCACGCCGGGCTGTTCGGCACGGCCCCGAACGACGAGGACATCGAGACCGTGAGCTTCGATGAATTCGGCTAGATACACGGTTCGACGCAGAAGAGGTTCGACAAGTGTCACGCGGAGATCAGGCCGAGCAATCGCGAGTGGGATACCCGGTAGTCCCGCACCGCTGCCAATGTCGACAACCCGTTCACCTTCGTCGATCAGCTCGCCGATCACTGCACAGTTGAGTAGATGACGTTCCCAAAGCCGCGGCACTTCGCGGGGGCCGATCAGGCCACGCTCGACGCCATCCGTTGCGAGGGAGTCATGATATTGCTTGGCCAGATCCAGGCGCGGACCGAACACACGCTCTGCGATTTCCATCAAACGATCGTCATCCAAGGCATCAGGTTCCACAACTCCTATCCTCCCGCGTGGCGGCTCACTTCGCCAAACTGTCGGCCCCGTTGACGTCGAAGTCACTCGAATCTTCGCTTGAAACGCATGTTTCACGTGAAACCGGTTGGCCAATGCGATGGCTCGTCCCTCCCGAATACCCGGTGTCGGCTCTGCGTCGTCTTGTCTTCTCCGCCCCTGGGGATTGATCGCGAGGATGCTCGTAGGCGTTGGCGGGGATCGACGACGAACAGCTCCGCGATGTATGCAAGTTCGACGAGGGGCCGGCCCGTGTTGCCGCGTCGCCCTGGGCGCCGCGAGGGTCACTATCGCTACGCCAACATCGTCGGATCAGTTTCACGTGAAACAACGATCCTTCAGAACGCTTGTACCCGCGGCCGTCCCCACGTAAGTAACAGCAAAGACGCTCCCGGGCGGCGAGCGTCGTCGCGGCTCCGCCGGTCCCGAAGCTACCGAGCCGGAGAGGCTGCCCGTCCGCGCACGAGGGCAAATGTGTCTGGGTGCCCTGACAACAACCGGCACCACCAAGCCACGGTAGGGGATGTCGATGTATCAAGCAGCCACGCGAACGCAGGCAGAGCACCCGCAGTAGGAACCCGACCCGTCGGTCAGTCGGCGGACCGTTTCACGTGAAACAGAGCGATTGTCGTGAAATACCAAGCTGACCGAACTCTCAACCAAACACCCCTCGGAGATCGACGGCGGCCGCGGTGTCCACAGCACCCTCCGCCAACGACACGACTTGCAGCGTACCGATCTCACCACTGATACACGGTGGCGTGACGCAGGTGGCGCCGGGGCTCCACGCACCGCCGACCGCACACCGATCACCTACATTCGCGGCGTGAGTCGTTTCACGTGAAACACGGATCTAGTCCGACAACGGGCACCTCCTTGTCAGAACCGTGGGCGGGTCATGGTGGCCACAGACGCAGGGGACACTCATCACCACGAGTCGACCCCACATCTGGCATGTGTTCAGCGCGCGAAAGAACCATGCGCATTCGGTGCGTTGAAGACTTGCTACCCGTCACGATTCCGCGTGGGCCTCTCGCTACACAGTTGCTCGCATCGGCGACACCTGTTCGCGGATCGACATTGTGTCGCGCACCGTCATCTCCGGAATTAGCTATGGCCACCGTCGCGATGTGGAATTCGACTGCGCCTAAATCCAACACATGCGCCTGTTCGCGACTCACAGATCATCCAAACTTCTTTCCGTCGCCGCGGTCGGGGTTCCGGACCACGCAATCGAGAGACACCCAAATCGATCCATCTGTCGATCGCTACACCTGATGTCCTTGACGAGCCCGCGACAACACACGTCGCTAGATCGGCCGCCGCGCGCCAACCGATGTTTCACGTGAAACACCAACTGAGGGCTAGCCGACTAGCCCATCCAACCTAACTACCGCAGCTGACATCCACACCCGGCACAGATGCCAGTGGTACTCAAAGAAGGGATGCATGTGAAGCATCAACCGCTGAAACGTCAACGAGTCACGGCCTCCTGCGCACGAACTACGCCGGATGTGGGGGAGCACCACTACACAGAAATCCAAGTCGTACCCGGACGTCCAGCGTCTGGTTCGGTTCTACATCACGGCGGATCGGTCGTTTCACGTGAAACATCGCGCAATAGCCCATCCGCTTCAGCCGTCACAGTGACGTTTCGTCCCCTACTCCTATGTTTCACGTGAAACGGCCGAAATCCGAACTACATGCCTGTCATTCAGGTGTCGCGTCAGCAACACATATCCCGAACTAGGGACTGCAGACAAAAAAAGTCCCCGACCGAAGCCGGGGACTCTTTCCTACACTCTGCTCAGGACTTGACGACGACCACACGACGTGAGGGTTCGACGCCCGTGCTCTCGCTGTCGACACCGTCGATCTGTGCGACTGCGTCGTGCACGATCTTGCGCTCGAACGGAGTCATCGGCGTCAACTCTTCACGCTCTCCGCTTTCGAGAACGCGCTGTGCAGCATCGATACCGAGGGTGCTCAGTTCGCTTCGGCGATTCGCACGCCAGCCCGCTACGTCCAGCATCAGCTTGCTTCGCTCGCCGGTCGACTGCTGGACTGCCAGTCTGGTCAGCTCCTGAAGTGCGTCGAGTACCTCGCCCTTGCGGCCCACAAGCTTCGTCAAGTCGGATCCGCCGTCGATACTGACTACGGCGCGATCACCCTCGACATCGAGGTCGATGTCACCGTCGAAGTCCAGGACGTCGAGTAGCTGCTCGAGATAGTCGCCTGCAATTTCGCCCTCTTCGACGAGGTAGTCCTCTGAGTCCTCATCGTCGTCCTCGAGTTCATCCGCGTCAGCAACCTCGGGCACGACGTCTTTCAGATCTTCGTCAGACTTCTCCGTTTCGTCAGACTTCTCCGCTTCGACTGCCACGTCTTCACTCGCTCCATCCCCAGCGTTTACTGCGTTGTCCGTGTTGGCTACTTCTTCTGTTTCTGCAGACATGTTCGGTCCTCGGTATCTGAGCGTCAGCGACGCTTGCGCTTCGACTTGCTTCGGTTTGCCTGCGGTCGCGGCTTCGGAGCCGTCGAACTCGAACCGTTCGTCCCACCCGCAGTCGTCCCCGAATCCGAAGAACCACCCGCGCTGTTCGCATCGTTGGCGGCCGATTCGATTGGCGTCATCTTCGACAGCTTCGGACGCGCGCCCGGCTTCGGCTTGGACATGGGCTTTGCGCCTGGCTTCGGCGCATTCTCGGTCCGCTTGTCGAGCGCAACCTGCTTCTTGGCCGCTTCTTCCTTGTCGATCTTTCCGAAGACGAGGTGCTGCTGACCGTAGGTCCAGGCGTTGTTGCTGACCCAGTAGAGAAGGATCGCGATAGGGAGGAAAGCGCCGAAGGCAAGGACACCCAACGGGAAGACATACAGCGCCAGCTTGTTCATGATCGCGGACTGCGGATTGGCAGCAGCTGCCTCACTCTGGCGAGCCACCGACGCTCGCGAGTTCATATGCGTCGCGATGGCAGCGATGATCATCAGCGGCACCGACACTGCGACGATCGTCCATACCGATGGAATCCCTAGCCCCAACTCAGGGTTGGCGAACGCATCGAGCTGCGATTTCGGCATCGTGATCCATGCCGAGATCGGCGCACCGAACAGACGAGCATCGAGGAACGAGTTCACGTCGGCAACGTCGAACGCATAGTTCGGGAGTGTTCTGTTGACCTCGGGATCAAGACCCAACTGTCCGATGCCCGTGCCGGTTCGGTTGAACGAGCGGAGCACGTGGAACAGACCGATGAACACCGGCGCCTGTGCGAGCACTGGAAGACAACCCATGATGGGGTTGAAGCCGTGTTCCTTCTGCAGCTTCTGCATCTCGACGGCCATGCGCTGCTTGTCTTTGCCGTACTTCTTCTGCAGCGCCTTGATCTGCGGCTGCAACTCCTGCATCTGACGCGTCGTTCGAACCTGCTTGACGAAGGGCTTGTACAGAATGAGTCGCAGAGTGAAGACGAGGAACACGACGGACAATGCCCACGCGAAACCGTTGTCGGCACCTAGCAAAGCGCCGAACACTTTGTGCCACACCCAGAGAATCCAGGAGACCGGAATGTAAATGAAATCGAGCACGGCTCTATGTACTCCTCTGTTCGTCCACTTTCACGTGCGAGTGGATGTCTTCGGTCGAAGTCTGATCGGCATCGCTGCGGGTTCGGTGACGCCACGAACCACGCTCTGGCACCGGGTCCCACCCACCAGAGTGCCAGGGAGCACACTTGAGCAACCGCGCGACAGCCAAAAGAGATCCTTTGATTGCGCCGTGGGTCTTCAACGCATCGACTGCGTACTCACTGCAAGTGGGATAAAACCTGCAGGCCGGCAGCCGGAGCGGAGACACGTACGTTCGGTACAGCTCGATGCAGAAAACCAATGTTCGCACCGGGAGCGAACGGATGAAACGTAGAACGGTCATGAATGCGCATCTCTCGACGCCGTTGTGCTCGAGGTTTCCAGGTATCCCAGCTTCTTCAGTCCCGACCGAACCTGACGATGCAGGTCGGCGGAGGACAACCCCGCCGAGCCGGGCAAAGCACGGATGACAACGTCTGCGGTCGACGGCACATCCGGAAGTAACTGGGCACAGATATGCCGAAGCCGGCGCGCAACTCGATGACGAGTTACCGCCGGCCCGACAGCCTTGCTCACGATCAGTCCGAATCTAGGTTCGCCCACGCTGCAGACAACACCTGCGTCGTCACGCGTGTAAGCGTGAACTACCAGGTCTTGTCTACCCATTCGACGGCCTCGACGCACGGCACGCGAGAAATCCGCGCTGCGATGCAATCTGTGCGGCTCAGGTAACACCCCGAGCTCCGTAAACTCAGACGAACAATGATTTAGGCGGTGAGTTCCTTGCGGCCTTTGCCGCGACGCGCAGAAACAATTGCACGACCTGCACGCGTACGCATACGAAGACGGAAGCCGTGAACGCGCGCGCGGCGTCGGTTGTTCGGCTGGAACGTCCGCTTGCCCTTGGCCACGGTCAACACTCCTCGAAAGTTTCGACGCCCACACGGACGTCTACTGGCGGTAGTAGCGAGTTCGGTCGAACTCGAGTTACATCCCAGAGCGAGAAACCCGAGTGAAGACAGACTGTA
>JAHFVC010000367.1 GCA_023264765.1 Mycobacterium sp.
GCGGCCGCCTTGTCCACGGGATGGGTGGCCGTGCCCAGCCACACCACGAACCAGCGCGACGGTGCGCGCTGGCCGCGCGGAACACCTGCGGGGGTCGGCGCGCCGACCACACCCGCCCAGATCTGGCCGGTGGGCTTGGTGGTGTCGGTGAACTTGACCTCGTAGTAGGACGCGGCGCCCGTCATGTCCCCGGCCGCCAGCGTCGTGCTCTCCTGGCCGACCCGGGTGCCGGGGAACGGCATGAAGAACTCACCCATGTCGGAAGCCAGCCGAGCGGCGGCCTTCGCGTTGTCGGCCTCGGCACCGGCGAACAACTTCAGGTCGAGCCGGCCGAGCAGCACGCTGGTGTCGTTGGGCGGCTGTTGGGCGGGCGTGCCCGGGGTGGGCGCCGGCTCGGCGCCGGGCTGGATCTTGGTCAACAACGCCTGCCCGTACGAGAGCTGGGTGGCGTCGGCCACCTTCCAGCCCGGCGGCACGACGTAGCTGAACCCGCCTGCCGCGTTGTCGACCCGACCGGGCTCCGGCGGGGGAAGGGGCGCCGGCGCATTCGGATCAACCGGGGGCGCGTTGGGGTCGACCGGCGCAGGCAACGGCGCGTTCGGGTCCACCGGGGCCGGGGCGGGTGCCGGGGGTGCGTTGGGATCCACGGGAGCCGGGGCGGGAGCCGGAGCCGGGGGCGCGGGGACCGGGTCGGCATGCGAGACCGCGATCGGCAGTGTCAGTGCGGCCGCTGCCGCGATCGCCAGTGCGGTAGAGAGACGCTTGCGGTGCGGCGGGCGCACGTCCGGCTGATCCATGGGGAAGAAAATACCGTGTTACGGCCGTGACGCAAGTGTGAGTTGCTCTTAGAGTGCCTTTCTGGGAAGTTGCTGGCCACAACGAATCTCGTGACTGGGCGTGGTAACACACATAGCTGACGCCCTGCGCCCACGGCTCCGCTCACCCCGCCGCGACGGCGTGGTGCTGCCGGGTATTTCGCCGTCGCCCGCCGGGGTGTTACGAGGCCGGCTGAATCGTCAGTTCCTGCGCCTTGACGGTGAAGAAAACCCGCTCGCCGGGCGCCAACCGGAGTTCGGCGGCCGCTTCGGCCGTGATGTCCGCCGCCAATCCGGGCGCGCCGTCGGGTTGCGGTTCGGCCCGTACCCGGATGGCCGGCCCCCCACCGTCCAACTCGGCGACGGTCACCTGCACCGCATTGCGCGGACTGCCCTGCCGCACGTCGCGGTAGACAGCCACCGCCGCGGGAGCGAACACCGCCACCACCGGTTCTCCGGCTGCGATCTCCGACTGCGGTTTCCCATGCCACTGCGTGCCCCACTCGGTGCGCAGCGCGCCGTCCTGCCAGCGCCCGCTGACCAGATTCACGCCGGCGAACCGGGCACCGAAGGTGCTGCGCGGGGTGGCGAGAATTTGGGTGGCCCGCCCGTGCTCGGCCACCCGGCCCGATTCCAGCACCGCAACCTGATCGGCAAGGGTCACAACGTCCAGCAGGTCGTGCGTGACCAGGATCGCCGCCCGCCCGTCCCTGGTCAGCACCCGACGAAGCGTGGCGCGCATCGCGGCCGCCACCGAGACGTCCAGACCCGCCATCGGCTCGTCGAGCAGCAGCACGTCGGGTTCCGCGGCCAGCGCCCGCGCCAGCGCCACCCGCTGGGCCTGTCCCCCGGACAGCTGCCTCGGCATCCTGTCAGCCAGGTCGCCGGCACCCACCTCCGCCAGCCAAGATTCGGCGATACTTCGGGAATCCTTGCGGCTCAACCGCTTTCCGCTGCGCGGGCTGAACGCCACGTTGTCGAGGACGTTCAGATGCGGGAACAGCAGACCGTCCTGCATCAGCAGGCCGATATGCCGGTCGTGGGTGGCGACCTGGATGCCTGCGGCGCAGTCGGTCAGCGTCCGGCCGCCGACGCGCACGTGCCCGCGGTCGGGGCGCACCACACCGGCGAGCACCTCCAGCAGCGTCGACTTGCCGGCACCGTTGGGACCGAGAACAGCGAGCACCTGTCCCCCGGCGACGTCGAGGTCCAGGCGGACGTCGCGCCGCGTCACCTCCAGGCTGACCTCGATCCGACTCATGCCGTCTGCCATGCCGTCGTGCGCAGCCGCCGCGCACCGAGCCCGAGCACCACCACCGCGGCCACCAGGATCAGCAGCACCGACAGCGCGACGGCCGCGTCGGCGTCGGTCTCGCGCTGCAGATAGATCTCCAGCGGCAGCGTCCTCGTGACGCCCTCGCGTGATCCGGCGAACGTCAGCGTCGCCCCGAATTCCCCGAGGGATCGGGCGAAGGCCAGCACCGCACCCGAGACCAGGCCCGGCACCAGCAGCGGCAACGTGACGCGCCGCCACACCGTCGTCGGCCGCGCACCCAGGGTCGCCGCCACCACCTCATAGTCGGCGCCCGCGGTGCGCACCGCCCCTTCCAGCGCGATCACCAGGAACGGCAGCGAGACGAACGTCTGCGCCAGCACCACGGCGACCGTGGTGAACGCGATCTGGATGCCTGCCGCCTCCAGATAGCGCCCCAGCAACCCCAGCCTGCCGAAGGCATAGAGCAGCGCGATCCCGCCGACCACCGGAGGCAAGACCAACGGCAGCAGGATCACCGGCCGCAGCGCCCCGATCAATCGCGAGCGGCTGCGGGCCAGCACGAGCGCCATGGGCACGCCCAGCACCACGCACATGATCGTGCTCGCGGCCGACGTGCGCAGGCTCAGCTCCAGCGCGCTCAATGAGGCGGGGCTGGTGATCAGGGACCAGAAACTCAGCCAATCGACCTTGACCGCCATCGCGAGCAGCGGCAAGAGCACCAACAGGGTCCCCACCGCAGCCGGGAGGTAGATCCAGCGCGGCAGCCCCATGCGCCACACCATAAGTGACCGGCCCACACCGGGCGGGCGTCATGCGGCGGGTCGGATTTCGCGGCCTAGCTACTGTCCAGTAACATCGAGACCTCTCGCTGTGTTCAGCGCCGAACGAGGAGGTAACCACATGGAGGTGCTGCTCACCGGCGGCGATACCGAGCTCGGCCGTGTGGTCGCCACCGGATTCCGGGATGACGGCCACAACGTGGTACTGCTCGGCGCACGGCGCGACGACCTCGAAGTGCTGGCCAAAGAGCTGGACGCGAACTTCGTGGTTGCCGACAACACCGACCCGGCCAGTCTGGCCGCAGCGCGCGAATCGTTGCCCCTGCACCTCGACTGCATCGTCAACGTGCCCGCGCCGCGCTGGGAAGCAAAAGACCCCCGCACCTTCACGCTGGCCGACCACGCCACAGCCTGGCGCCAGGCGCTCGACGCGACGCTGCTGTCGGCGGTGCTGACCGTCCAGATCCTCGGCGATCAGCTCAGCTCGGGCGGGTCGATCATCAACGTCATCCCGAGCACGCCGGTCGAAGGTGGCGCCGACGCCGCGATCAAGGCTGCCGTCTCCAACTGGACCGCCGGCCAGGCGGCCCATTTCGGCATCCGGGGCATCACCGTGAACGCGGTGGCCACGGGCAAGGGCGCCGAGCCCGGCTACGACGGCGCGGGCGATGCCGCCTCATCGGTCGGTACCGAGCTGACCCGGTTGGCCCTGTTCCTCACCACGCAATCGGCGCGGCACATCACCGGCCAGACGCTTCATGTGAGCCAGGGCGCGCTCGCCAACTTCGGCTGAGATATTCCCCCGTTCGCCCGCAGCTAAACGGGGTGCCCCCTCCGCTTCGGTGTGGTTACGTAAACCGCATGGCGATTCGACTCGGACTTCAGATTCCCAATTTCTCCTACGGCACAGGCGTTTCCGAAATCTTCCCGACCGTCGTTGCGCAGGCGCGCGAGGCCGAGCAGGCCGGATTCGATTCCGTCTTCGTGATGGACCACCTGTACCAACTCCCCGGCCTCGGCGCCCCCGAGGAGCCGATGCTGGAGGCCTACACCACCCTCGGTGCGCTGGCCGCCTCCACCGAGAAGGTTCAGTTGGGCACGCTGGTCACCGGCAACACCTATCGCAACCCGACGCTGCTGGCGAAGGCCATCACCACCCTCGACGTGATCAGCCAGGGTCGCGCCGTTCTCGGTATCGGTACCGGCTGGTTCGAACTCGAACACGACAGCCTGGGCTACGAGTTCGGCACCTTCACAGAGCGGTTCAAGAAGCTCGACGAGGCCCTCGAGATCATCCTGCCGATGCTCAAGGGTGACCGCGTCACCGTCGACGGCACGTACTACAAGACCCAGGAAGCGTTCGCCAATCCCCGTTTCCGGGACCATATTCCGCTGATGATCGGCGGCAGTGGCGAGAAGAAGACCATCCCCCTGGCCGCACGGCACTTCGACCATTTGAACATCATCGCCGGCTTCGACGAGCTGCCGCGAAAGGTGGCCGTGGTCAAGGAGAACTGCGAGAAGATCGACCGCGACCCGGCCACTCTGGAAACCAGCGTGCTCGCGATCGCGCTCATCGGCGAGCAATACACCGCCGACCTCATCCCTGACGAGTTCAAGCAGCAAGCGGTCTACGGCTCGCCCGCTCAGGTGGCCGAACAGCTCAAGGAAAAGGTGTACGACGCGGGTGTCGACGGCGTCATCCTCAGTGCGTTCACCATCGGCGGCTACACCCCCGGAGGCGTCGCCGCCGTGGGCGAAGCTCTCCTGCCGCTGATCGCTGGGTAAACAATGACCGACGGTGCGCCATCTCACCGCACCGGCGGGATGGCCACCGACTACCCTAGAGGTTGTATTGACAAAGTACGTCCGCTAGGAGCAGCAATGAGCCATCCCGGAGCTACGGCATCGGATCGGCATAAGGTCGTCATCGTCGGTTCGGGGTTCGGCGGGTTGAACGCCGCCCAGTCCCTCAAGGGCGCCGACGTCGACATCAAGTTGATCGCGCGCACCACGCATCACCTGTTTCAGCCGCTGCTGTACCAAGTCGCGACCGGCATCATCTCCGAGGGCGAGATCGCCCCGCCCACCCGGCTGATCCTGCGTAAGCAGGACAACGCGCAGGTGCTGCTGGGGGACGTGACGCGGGTGGACCTCGAGCGCAAGACCGTGGATTCGGTGCTGCTCGGCCACACCTACAGCACCCCCTACGACACCCTGATCCTGGCGGCCGGCGCGGGTCAGTCGTACTTCGGCAACGACCACTTCGCGGAGTGGGCGCCCGGGATGAAGACCATCGACGACGCACTCGAGCTGCGCGGCCGCATCCTGGGCGCCTTCGAACAGGCCGAGCGCTCCAGCGATCCCGAACGCCGCAAGAAGCTGCTCACCTTCGTCGTCATCGGCGCGGGCCCCACCGGTGTGGAGATGGCCGGTCAGATCCAGGAGCTCGCAGACCAGACGCTCAAGGGCAGTTTCCGGCACATCGATCCGACCGAGGCGCATGTCATCCTGCTCGACGCCGCCCCCGCCGTGCTGCCGCCCATGGGTGAGAAGCTCGGGCTGCGCGCCAAGGAGCGCCTCGAGAAGATGGGCGTCGAAATCCAGCTCAACGCCATGGTCACCGATGTGGACCGCAACGGGCTCACGGTGAAGGACAAGGACGGCACCATCCGCCGTATCGAGTCGGCGAGCAAGGTGTGGTCGGCCGGTGTGCAAGCCAGCCCGCTGGGCAAAGATCTGGCCGCCCAGTCCGAGACCGAGATCGATCGGGCCGGCCGCGTCAAGGTCAACCCGGATCTGTCGATTCCCGGGCACCCCAATGTGTTCGTCATCGGCGACATGGCCTTCGTCGACGGTGTTCCCGGCATGGCGCAGGGTGCCATCCAAGGTGCCAAGTACGTCGCGGCGATCCTGAAGAACGAGGCCAAGGCCCGCCAGCACGGCACCACCCCGAAGCCGCGCGTGCCGTTCAAGTACTTCGACAAGGGCTCGATGGCCACCGTGTCCAAGTGGAACGCCGTGGCCCAGATCCCCCTGGGAGACAAATCCAAATTCGAGTTCAGCGGCTTCTTCGCCTGGCTGGCCTGGCTGGGCCTGCACCTGATCTACCTGGTCGGGTTCAAGACCAAGATCGCGACCATTCTGTCGTGGACGGTGACGTTCCTGAGCCGCCAGCGCGGCCAGCTGACCATCACCGAACAGCAGGCCTACGCCAGAACCAGGATCGAGGAACTGCAGGAGATCGCTGCCGCGGTCGAGCAGGAACGCGCGAGCTGACCTAGCGGCGGGCTGGAGCGCAGCGACCGGGGGATCATCATCGGCGGGCTGGAGCGCAGCGACCGGGGGATCATCATCGGCGGGCTGGAGCGCAGCGACCGGGGGATCATCAGAGCCGCTCGCCCTGCCAGGTCGCCAGGCAGCCGCCCGCGGCGAGTTCGAGAACCATCCCCGGACTCTCGAAACTCGTCTGCGGATACCGCAATTCGCTGATGGAGGCCCGCGGGCTGCCGAGCTCGTCGTCGGCCACCGTGCCGCCGCCCAATTCGACACGGTGCCGCAGCAGCGGCGTCCCGTCGAGGTCGGCGTGCATCGCCCCGGACCAGTAGCCGTGCGTCTCACCCGTCCGGCCGATCTGGACGCTTTCGCGCACCCTGGCCCGGGCACCGCTGCCCAGGCGCAGCCGGGTGCCGGCCACGTGCCGCGACCCGCCGGCGACGACGGTGGGTTCCACGTCGAGGTCGAGTTCGCCCTCGACCTGCAGATCCCAGGCGCTGTGTGACTCGACAGTGGCCGCGCCCGGCAGCACCATGGTGGCCGCCGCCGAGCGCACCCGCAGCACGGCTCCTGCCTCGACGACGATCCGGATCGTGATGGCGTCCCC
>JAHFVC010000074.1 GCA_023264765.1 Mycobacterium sp.
ATGACGGGTTGCGGCAGTGCTCGTATCGCCTCGGGCAGCGCGGCCATCGACTCCTGGAAGCGCAGCCGGTCGGCGGCGGGATCGGTGGCCGTCGGTATTCCGTCGCCGAAGTTGCGGGTGTCCAGGCCGGAACAGAATCCGCGGCCGGTGCCGGTCAGCACGACGGCACGCACGTCGGTCGCCGTCGCCAGGCTCGTCAGCGTGTGGATCAGTTCGTCGCGCATCGTCTGGTTGATGGCATTGAGCCGCTCGGGTCGAGCCAGGCGCAGAACTACGACCCCGGGCGCGGGTGTGTCGAGCGAAATCGTCTCCTGCATGGTCATATCCGCTCGATGATCGTGGCGGTACCCATGCCGCCGCCGGTACACATGGTGACCAGTCCGGTGCTCAGGTCGCGGCGCTCCAGTTCGTCGAGCACCGTGCCGATCAGCATGGCGCCGGTCGCACCGATCGGATGCCCGAGTGCGATGGCTCCACCGTTGGCGTTCACCACGTCCGGGTCGAGACCCAGGTCGCGGATGGTCTTCATCGGTACTGCAGCGAAGGCCTCGTTGATCTCCCACAGGTCGATGTCACCTGGGCTCATCCCCGCCTTGGCCAGGGCGCGTTCGGCCGCCGGGGCGGGTGCGGTCAGCATGATGATCGGTTCGGAACCGACGGCGGCGGTGGCCCGGATCCGGGCACGCGGCGTGATTCCGTGGGCCTGCACCCACGGATCCGACGCGATCAGGACGGCAGCCGCGCCGTCGACGACGCCGGACGAGTTGCCGGCGTGGTGCACGTGGTCGATCGCGTCGATCCCGGGATAGCGGTCCAGGCAGATCTCGTCGTAACTCGGTGACTCGCCCTCCGCGTGATCAGCCCCGAGTGCCACGAAGGCGGGCCGGAGTGCGGCCAGCGCGTCGGCCGTGGTGCCGGGGCGCGGGTGTTCGTCCTGGGTGCACACGACGGTGCCGTCGGCATCGGTCACCGCAATCAGCGACCCGGTGAACCGCCCGTCGGCGATCGCGGCGGCCGCTCGCCGCTGACTCGACGCTGCGTAGTCGTCCACCGCGGCTCGGGTGAAGCCCTCCAGGGTGGCGATCAGGTCAGCTGAAACACCTTGCGGCACCGTGGGGTAACGGGTGCGCAGTGCGGGATTGCTGCCATCGATGGTGACCGAGCCGGCGGTCAGATTCCATCGGGACATGGATTCCACGCCGCCGCCGATCACCAGATTCTGGGCCCCGCTGCTGACGCCCATCGCCGCCACGGTGACCGCCTGCTGGCCGGAACCGCAGAACCTGTTGAGCGTCATACCGGGTACGGTCTCGGGCCAGCCGGCCAGCAATACCGAGAGCCGGGCGATGTCGTCGCCGTGGTCGCCCGCCAGTAGGCCGTTGCCTGCGATCACGTCGTCCACCTCGGCCGGGTCGAAGCCGCTGCGTGCGGCCAGTGCCTGCAGGCACTGGGCGAACAGGGCCTGGGGGTGAATGCCATGCAGTCCGCCGTTCGGGCGGCCCCGGCCCCGCGGCGTCCGCACCGCATCGAGGATCCAAGCGGCATCCGCCATCGTCTGCACCATCTCTCCTGAGTCTGTTCGCCGGCGTCCACTGCACGTTAGAACATTGCGGCATAACCTACTCCCGAACGGGAAAAAACCCTATAGTGGGCCGATGAACGCAATGCCCCCCGGCCGCCAACGCGGTCGGCCACGGCAGATCAGCCGCGAGCGCATCGTGTCGGCGGCCAGGGAACTGCCGCCGGAGTCGCTCACCATGCAGGCGGTGGCCGACGCGCTGGGAGTGGACCCCAAGGCGCTGAACTATCACGTCGGTGACCGTGAGGGCCTTCGGGAACTGGTGGCGCTCGACGTCTTCGAATCGGAACTGCGCCGCGTCACGTTGCCCGCCGATGGCGACTGGCGGGTGGTGGTCCGCTCCTACGCGTGCGCGTTGCGGGACGCGTTCATCGAACTCGGCGTGCTGGCCACCTCGTTCCACCTTCCGGCCGCCAGCGGGCTGGGGGCGCTGGCACCCGTCGAATGCGTGCTGCAGGCCTTGGTGGATGCCGGCTTCGGCACCGATCAGGCGGGGCGCGCGTTGACGCTGATCACCGAGACCGCATACGCCGCGGGCCGCTCGGCGGTGCTCGCTGCACAGAACCGGGTGCACCCGAACGTCCCCGAGGTGGTGGGCGCCCTGCAGCGCGCCGACGAATCGGACTTCCCGATCCTGCGACAGGTGGTGGCATCCAGCGCAAGCGCCGAGGGCGGCCAGCTCGACTTCAATCTGGCCATCATCATCGCCGGATTGGAGAACGCGATGGAAGGTGGGGCGCGGTGAAGGTACAGCCGGCCGCGTTCCTGCGTACCACCCTGCCGCTGGGCATCGACCTGCTCGAGCAGTACGACTCCGGCCGCTATCACTCGATCTGGTTGCCCGACCACATGGTCAGCTTCTGGCCCGATTCGATTTGGACACCCGAATTCACCGACCTGGCAACGATTTCCCCGTCACCGCACCGCCACCTCGACGGAATGGCCGTGGCCGCCGCGGCCGCGGTGCTGACCGAACGGACGCCGATCGTCACCACGGTGGTGGACACCGTGCGAAGACATCCGGCGATGCTGGCCCAGACGGCGATCACCCTGAGCCATCTGTCCCGCGGGCGGTTCGTCCTCGGACTGGGGTCGGGTGAATTGGAGAACACCGTCCCCTACGGGTTCGACTTCGACAAGCCGGTCGCCCGATTCGAGGAGGCCCTGACCGTCATCCGATTGCTCTGGGACAGTGAGGATCCCGTCGACTTCGACGGAAGGTGCCATCACCTCGAACATGCCCGCCTCGATGCCGAACCCTACGGCGGAACCTGCCCGCCGATCTGGATCGGGGCGGCCGGGCCGCGGATGCTCGGCATCGCCGGCAGACACGCCGACGGGTGGTGGCCCAACGGCGCGTACACGCCGGAGGACTACGCGGCGAAGCTGACGGTGGTGCGCGAGGCCGCCGCGCGTGCCGACCGGGACCCGATGGCGATCGTGCCCGCGGTCACCCAGATCTGCCTCATCGGCGACGAGGACGAACTGGCGCAGATGCTGCGGGCGCCATTGGTGAAGGCGATCCTCCTGCTGGTCACGGCCGAGGACTTGCGAAAGTTCGGCCACGAGCACCCCATGGGGCCGCAGTGGCGCGGCATCATGGACTTCGATCCGGTGCGGTTGTCCCGGGAACAGATCGTCGCCTTCTGCGACCGGGTGGACACCCGCGCCATCCGGGACATCTTTCCGTGCGGCACCCCAAAGCAGGTGGCGCGCAAGGTGAAGGAGTTCTGCGACGCCGGGATGCGGGTGTTCAAGATCATGGACTACGGCGGAATGGCCGGGCTGGAGTTCGCGGCCCGGTCGGCAGACAAGGTACGTCAGACGGAGGACGAAGTGCTCACGTTGGTCGGTGCGGTGGCTCATGCCTGATACCGAACTCGATGCCGCCGGGCTGCTCGCCGGCGCACAGGCCCGCACCGGGCTGTCCGACTGGGGTGACCCCACGTTGCCGGAGCGCTTCGGTGCGGTGGTCGAACTGCTCAGCGCCGCAGGCATGGACGGCGCGGGCCGTCGGCAGGCCGCGCGGGTGTGCGGTGAGTTGTTGACCTCGCGCCTGGAGTTCTTCGAAGACCGCCACCGCTATCCGGTGGCCGACGAGGTGATCCAGGCGCCGATGTTCGTCACCGGTGAACCCCGCACCGGTACGACCTTGATGCATGCCCTGATGTCGGTTGACCCCGACGCCCGGGCATTGCGGTTCTGGGAAGTGATGTATCCGTCCGGGCCGCCGGGGTTGGCCGACGATGCAGATCCGCGCCGGGCGCGGGCCGATCAGGATTGGCGCGAGATCAACGCCAAGCTGCCGAAATGGCTGCACTCCCATCCGTACAACGACATGCTCGGCGACGGCCTGCCCGAGGACGAGCGCACCTGGGCCTTCGACTTCCGGGTGATGACCCCGACGGCGTGGTGGCGGGTGCCGTTGCCCCCGGTGGTGCAGGGTCTGCCCGTCGATCCCGCGGCCCAGTACCGTATCCACCGGATGATGCTGCAGCAGTTCCAGTACGGTCGGTCACCGAAGTACTGGGTGCTCAAGGGCTTTCACGGTTTCCGGCTGCGGGAGTTCTTCGATGCCTACCCGGACGCCACCCTCGTCTGGCTGCACCGGGATCCGGTGCAGGTGGCGGCGTCGCGAACCATGATGATGGCCGACATCGCCGAGGGCATTGCCGGACCGGTCGACCTGCTGGCCGCGGCGAAACTGCACCTGGAGCTGACCCGGGCCGGTATCGCCAACACGATGGCCAATCCGTTCACCGACGACCCGCGGATCATGCATGTGCGCTACGCGGACTTCGTCGCCGACCAGATCGGCACCGTGGGAAAGTATTACGCGTTCAGCGGCCGGGAGTTGACACCGCAGGCCGGGGACGCGATGCGGGCCTATCTGGCGAACAACAAGGGCGACCGGCACGGGAAGTTCCGGTACTCGACGACGCTGCTGACCGACATCGGAGAGGATCTCGACGCCCTGCATGAGGAGTTCCGGCCGTTCCGGGAGCGGTTCGGCGTCGAGGTCGAGAACCGGAGCTAGCCGTGCACCCCCGCGTCAGCGTGCACCAGGTCGCGTTCCAGCACGAGAGCCCAGCCGCTTTTGCCGAGCACTGCCACGCGCTCGGCGTCGGGCACCTGACGCTGGCCACCCCGTTGCTGCGAGGTGGCAGCGTCGATGACATCCGCCGGTCGATCACCGCCGGTGGGCCCAGGGTGGCGAACGTGAATCATCCTTTCGCGGTGTATCCCGACCTGGACGCCGACCGCGGCGAAGCCGCGGCAAAGCTGTTGGCGACCATCGACATCGGCGCTCAACTGGGTGCGGACAATATCTACCTGCTGACCGGTGGCAGGGGATCGCTCACGTGGGAGCAGGCGGCCCAGCGCTTCGCCGAACTGATCGCACCGTGCAAACCCGCGGCCGCGGCTGCCGGGGTGCGACTGCTCGTCGAGAACGCATCGGCGTTCAACGCGGACATCCACATCGCGCACACGCTGGCAGATACCCTGCGGCTGGCCGAGATGGCGGGTGTCGGCGTCTGCCTGGAACTACACGCCTGCTGGATGGAAGCCGGCCTGTCACAGCTCATCACGCGCTCGGTCCCGATCCTCGGGCTGGTGCAGGTCAGCGACTACGTGCTGGGCGACCGCAGCGCGCCGTGCCGCGCCGTGCCCGGTGACGGTGCCATCCCCCTGCAAGGGCTGCTCGGGGAGATCCTGGGCGCCGGCTATCGCGGCGTGTTCGATCTGGAACTCGTCGGCCCGCGGATCGACGCCGAAGGGGCCGCTGCCGCAACCGCCCGTGGCGCACAACGACTCTCCGAACTACTCACCACCTTGGGGGCCTGACGATGGCGTATGGAGACGGGCCCGCGGACGATGCGCTGCGCACCGCGTGGCGGCAGTTCTGCGATCGGCTGAGCGCGGCCGGTGACGACGTTTTCAAAGAAGCGAACCCGGGCGCACCGCTCATGCGGGCCGACGCATTCCGCTTCCTGACCCAGAATCTGGGCCAGGCCTTCGATCTGGGCTTGGAGACCAAAGACCCGGCGTTCCCGCAGATACATCCGCTGTGCACCCCGACCCGCAAGCTGGGCGGCGACGTCGCCGATTTCACCTACCGGCAGGCATGGATCGACGGCGACCACACCTACCGGATCACCGGCACACGCGGCACGGCGCGCTGGCTGAACATCACGGTGCAAGGACCCCGGCCGGCCACCATCCCCGGCACCGACTGGCCCTCGCTGCACGAACCGTTCGGCGACATTCCCGAGACCAACATCTTCGGTCACCAATTACACACCGATGGCGGTCATTTCGAGCTGTACATCGGTGGCGAGGAACGACCGGAGAACTGGCTGCCCACCACCCCCGGCAGCCGCAAGCTGTTCATCCGTGAGGCGTTCGACGCCTGGTTCGAGACGCCGACCACGCTGACGATCGAGAGGGTGGGGATGGCTGCGGCGCGCCCGGTGCCCACGCCCGGCGACATGATCGACGCGATGGGCTGGGCGGGCGACTTCCTGACCGGTGCGATGCGCGACTGGCCGGAGCACTCGTGGAACTACTCAGGGGGAGTGTGTGATCCGGGGTATCTCAACCAGTTCCCACCCGACAGGATCGCCGCGGACGCCTCCGATGCCAAACGGGGACGGATGGCCGCGCACATGGTGTGGGCCCTGGAACCGGACGAGGCACTGATCGTCGAGATGGACCGGCACGACGGGTTCTGGATCTTCGGTATGGGCGGGGTGTTCGCCGGCAGCATGGATTTCCTCTACCGCCCGGTGAGCTACACCCCGGCCCGTACCGCCGTCGACACCGACGGTGTGGTGCGGCTGGTGCTGTCCCATGATGACCCCGGCGTGCACAACTGGCTCGATACGCAGGGCATGTCCAACGGGAACCTGACCTACCGAAATCTGCTGAGCCAAGACCCGGGCACGTTGCGCACCCGGTTGGTCAAGCGTGCTCAATTATCGGAGGCGCTACCGCCGGACACCGCGATGGTGACGGCAGGTGAACGGGCGCGGCAGTTGAGCGACCGCTACCACAGCGTGAAACTTCGCTACGGAATATAGGAGTCAGTCGGCGAGCTGCTCGGCGCGGTTGCTGTCGATGGCGAACAAGACCAGGCTCGCGATGAATCCGGCGGCGGCGGCCACGGCCAGGATCACCGCGGCGACGGTGTTCCCGCCGAGGGCCAGCGCGAGGGATCCCGTGATCGCGATCAGCGCCGCGAAGTTGAGGAGAAGCCCGATGGTGGCGGGCGCGTCGGAGCGCTTCTCCGAGGTGACCAGTGTGCTCATGGCGATCCTTTTACCCCGTCCCGAGGCGCGGAAAACCTCCGAGGTCAAACCCCGGCCCGGAGCTGGTAGAGACGTTCGGCATAGGCCAGGTCATCCCGCCACAGCCGGGCCGCGGCGGCCCTCATCAGCGGTCGGATCAGGGGCGCCACCGCGCTGGACTTCGCGAAGTGCTTGCGGTCGGAATGCGCGATCACGGCTTCGAGTACCGCCGTGCGCGGCTGCCCGTCGGGTCCGGGACCCAGCGGTGTCGCGTGCGTCTCCACCACACTGCCCACACCCTCGCCCTCGACGATGTGCATGACCACGGTGCGGGGCTCCGGAGTGGTGAACTCGGCCACCACCGGCACCCCGAGGCGGCCCACCTTGAACGTCACGGTGACGACGAAACGGTCGGCCTCCGGGCTCAGGTCCTCGAGCGCTGGCGGGGCATCGTGCACGTCGAGCGCGGTGAACGAATACGGGTGGAACCACGCGCCGTGCCAGGGGTCGAGGCGGTTGGCGATGATGTCGGCGGGCTCGCAGACCCCCTCCACGGTGGCGACCGCCGCCAGCTGTGGTGCCGGTGGCCGGTGCGGCAGGATCGGGGCGTCGGTGGGCGTCTCGCCACCGACCGAGTCGAGCCGCACCCAACTCAACACACCGTCGTCGAAGGCGGGCAGCGGCCGCCACGTCCCGTGCCGTCGACCGTCGAGCCGCAGCCCGTGCCACGGGCAGACCAACGCGCCGCAGTCCACCGGGGATGTCGCCAGATCGGCACCGAGGTGGGGGCACGCGCGCGGCCCGGCCAGCAGCTTGCCGTCCGCGCCGCGCCACGCAACGATCGGCACTCCTGCGACGCGCGTCCCGAACGCCTTGCGGCCGATGCGAGCGCTGTCGGCGAACGCGAACCAGTTCCCGCTGGGCCTGCGCAGCGTGCGCCGCAGTGCCGCCTGGATGACCGTGGGATTGGCGTCGCCGTACGTCGGCCGTTGCGCGGTCCAGCGCGCCGCGGGCCGCCACGTGAAGGGCATCACCCCGCTCATCGCTGCGGCCCCTGGGCGCTGGTGGCGAGGCGGCGCAAGATGGGCGACCGACCCCGGGTCGGCACGGTGTACAGGTCGTGCCCGGCCAGGCCGAAGTTCGCCAACAGCCGGTTGGCGGCAATCCACCCGGTGGTGGCCGCGCGTTCCATCAACGCCACCGGCAGGTCGACCCGAATCCCGTCCCCTGCCAGCATGATTCGCGGGTCGGGAGTGGGAACGGTCGGCCGGTCTGCGAAATCGCCCGGGGCGAATCGTGGGCAGTCCTGTTTGCGCAGCAGCCGTTCGTCCACGATCGCGGCGGACGCCGTCTCCGGATACAACTCGTGCATCCGCGCGAGCAGCGCGGCGCGGACCGCGGTGTCGGATTCGGTCACCGAGTAGGCGTGCAGTTCGACCACCGATCCTCCGGTACGGGCGGCCCACTGGGCAGCCTCGCGCTCATAACGTTCCAGCACACTGATGTTGTCCAGCGGTGCGCGGCCACCGGTCCCCACGAACGCCGCGCGGTCCGGCGCCACCGCACGGTCCAACCACAGCCGCAGGACGACGAAGGCCGGTGCGGTGCCGAGACCGGCGATGCGTTCGCGCCAGGCGGCGTTCCCGAGTTCCGGTGAGGCGTCGACAATGCGTTGCAGCGCAGGGACATCAGTGGCCAGCACGGCTGCGTCGGCGGCGACGGTGTCGCCTCGTGCGGTGTGCACCAGGACGCCGGTCATCTCACTCGTCACCGACGTCGCGGTGACGCCGGTGTGAAACCGGACGCCGAGGTGGCTCAGGTAATCGCGCAGCGGACTCCACAGGGCGGCGTCGAAATTCGCATTCGCGACATCGAAGGTCAGCCCCTCCGAGGAGCCGAGGAAGTAGATGTGGAACATGGTGACCAACTCGGCGGCCGACAGATGGTCGGGTCGAGCGAAGAAGCTGCGCGCGAACACCTCGAACGCGAGATGCCGAGCTGCATCGGGAAAGTTGATGTCGCGCAGGAACGTTGCCGCATCCAGATCGTCGAGCCGGTCGTAGGTCTCCGGCACCGCGACCGACACCAGCGGGGCGGCAGCCCTCGCGTTCAGCTTGACCAGATCGCGCAGCCGGAAGGTGGGACTGCGCAAGGCGAAGGCCAGCGCATTGAGCGGAGGGGTGCGGGGCAGGCCGCGGAAGGTGTCGTGGCGGCCGGCACCGTCGATCAAGGGGTAGTCCGTGACAGGGGACAGCCGGCTCAGGTGCGGGTCGGCGCGGCGCAGCAACGCGCGCAGGTTGTAGTACTGCCGGAAGAAGGCGTGGAAGCCTCGGTTCATCGCCACCGGGCTGCCGTCGCGCAACTCGTCGCGCCAGCCGCTCACCCGGCCACCGAGCTGTTCCTGCGCCTCGATGACGTCGACGCGGACGCCTCGCTCGGCCAGGCCGGTGGCCGCGGCCAGTCCCGCGATCCCGCCGCCGATGACCGCGACCGACGGCACCTCGTCGAGCCCGCCCGCATCGCGCAGTCCCGCGCTGCCGGAGAGCAATTCGCGGCGCGGATCGGGTGCCGTCATCGGGTCTCCCTGCGTCGCTCCCAGAGCAGCAGTACCCCGGTCACCAGCGCGAAACCGAAGAGGAAATCCTCGACCGGGATGTCGAACGGGAATCTGATACCGCTGGTGTGCCGGTCCTCGTAGATGACGATCGGAGCGCTGAGCTTGGTCAGCCAACCATCGACGGGGATCTGGAAACCGAGCACGATCACCATGGACACCCAGTAGGACGCTCGCCGGAACAGGCCGGTGCGCAGCACCTTCCACTCCAGCAGGCAGACCAGTAGGACAGATATCAGGGCGGGTAGCGTGTATCCGAGACCGGTCACCGACGCGACCCCGCACGACGCCTGGCGGGCCAGGACATCAGGGTGTCCACGGCCGAGTAGGTCAGCAGCCCGCACAAGGGGATCACCACGAAGAAGAGCACTTCCTCCAACGGAAGCGACCCTGGCAGAACAACTCCCAACAGATACCGCGGGTTGTAGTGCCACACCCCGGCGGCCACCGCGATCGCATCCCACACCAGGAACACCGCCGCCACCGGCAGGATGGCGCCGAGCAACCGGCGCGGCTGCCGGTACACGCCCCGGCCGAGCAGTTCCAGTGGTGCGGTGATCAGCACGCACGCGGCGAGCACCAGCAGATACTGCCACTGGTCCAACTCCGGGCTCATCGCCGCCACCCGGAGCGCGCCCACCATGCGCCCGCGAGACCGCGCCCGGCGACCACAGCGCGCCGGGCCTTGCCCACGCTGGCCCGCCTGCCGAAGATCTCGAAGTCCAGAGCCTCTATCCGCGAGAGGATGTCGGAGTACAGCGTCAGGGCTGCCTGCACGCACGGCCTGGACACCGGCTCGAGCATCGCGATGCCGGGGCGCGCCTCGGTGTACACCTGGCGGGCGGCGGCGTGCTGGTCGATCAACGCCTTGCGCACCCGCTGATCCGTGCAGCCGTGCCGCTGGCACCACAGCAGCACGTCGCGGTCGACACCGTGCACGGCCAGCTCGTCGGCGGGCAGATACACCCGGCCCCGGGCCAGATCCTCGTCGATGTCCCGCAGGAAGTTGGTGAGCTGAAAGGCTTTTCCGAGTGCAGCGGCGTAGGGGGCTGCCTCGTCGCGGGACACCGCGGTGCCGAGAACGGGCAGCATCTGCAGCCCGATCACCTCCGCGGACCCGTACATGTAGCGCTCCAGGGCGGCGCGGTCGGGGTAGCCGGTGACTGTCAGATCCATTCGCATCGACGCCAGGAAATCGTCGAACAGCTCCCAACCGATGCCGTACCGATGCGCCGTGTGCACCACGGCTGTCAGCACGGGCTCACCGACCGACGACGCACCGCCGGTCAGGCATTCGGACAGCTTGTCCGACAGCGCTTGCAGCTGTTCGCCACGTTGGGCGCTGTCGCGCGGGTCGAAACCGTCGAGGATGTCATCGGCGTGGCGGGCGAAACCATACAGCGCGTGCACCGCCGGCCGCTTGTCCGGCGCGAGCAGTCGGGTGGCCAGGAAGAACGTCTTACCATCGCGGGCATTGACCGCCCGGCAGTGGGCATAGGCCTCGCGCAGCGTGGCGCCGCTGACTCCGGCAGCGTCGAGTTCGTTCTTGATCATCGGGTCACCGCCGCCCGGTCCTGGCGCCGGGTGGTCACGCCGGTGATGCGATCGGCCGCGAGCCGGCCGGAGATGACCGCGGTGGGTATGCCCACCCCGGGCACCGTCGAGGATCCCGCGAGCACGGCATTGTCGATGCCCCGCACGGTGTTGGCGGGCCGGAACGGACCGGTCTGACCGAAGGTGTGGGCAAGGGCGAACGGGGTGCCTGCCAGCATGCCCTGGCGTGCCCAGTCGGCCGGGCTCGTCACCCGCAGGATCTCCGCGTCCTCGGCGAGGCCGGGTACCCGGCTGCGTACCGTATCCAGCATGTGGTCGACGTACGCCGAGCTCGTCGAATCCCAGTCGATATGTCCCACTTGGGTATTGGGCGCGGGTGCCAGCACGTAGAGCAGGTCACGGCCGGGCGGTGCCAGGCTGGGATCGCCGGCCGTCGGTCGCGTGACCAGCAGCGAGGGATCGCGCATCACCCGGCCCTGGTCGATGATCTCGTCGAAGGTCTGCTGCCACGCGTCACCGAAGACGATCGTGTGATGGCCCGCGTCGTGGCCGCCGGCGCGGCAGCCGACATGGGCGACGACCGCCGACGGAGCCGGCCGAAGCGGGGTGAGTCGGCGCGGTGTGCGCCCGAGTAGGCGGTACGTGGTGGGCAGTTCGGTGGTCAGCACCACGGCGTCGGCGGGTATCCGGGCGCCGTCCCCGGTCACCACCGCCGTGACGCGCGACCCCCTTCGCTCCAGAGCGTCGACGTCGGCGTCGTAGACGAACTCGACGCCCGCTGCCGCCGCGGCGGCAGCCATCGCATCGGGCACCGAGCGCATTCCACCGCGGCAGAAGTACACCCCGGCAACGGTGTCCATGTAGGCGATCACGGCGTAGGCGGCCAGGGCGCTGTGCGGGGGCACCCCGGCGTAGAGCGCCTGGAAGGTGAACACCCGAAGCAGCCGTTCGTCCCGCAGGTGGCGGCGGATCATGCGTTCCCAGCGCCGGAATCCGCCGAGTGCGGCGAGGCGGCCCAATTGCGGTGTCAGCAGTGACAGTGGTGAGTCGAAGTTGGCGGAAATGAATCCGTCGAACTCGGCTTTGTACAACGAGGTGAGCCATGCCCGCAGCCGTAGGTAGGCGGCCGCTTCAGCGGGTCCGCCGAACCGTTCGATCTCCGCGACCATCGCGTCCGCCTCGGTGTGCACCGCCAGCGCGCTGCCGTCGGCGAACTTCGCGTGGTAGGCGGGATGGACCGGGGTGAGGTCGATCCGGGCAGCCAGCGAATCACCGACGGCGGCAAGGGCTTCGTCGATGATCTCGGGCATCGTCAAGACTGTCGGTCCGGTGTCGAGACGGTAGCCGGCGATGTCGGCGCGGCCCATCCGCCCCCCCGGCACCGACTCCCGTTCCAGCACCGTCACTTTGCGGCCGCGACCGGCCAGATGTAGTGCCGCCGACAGGCCCGACAAGCCGGCTCCTACGACGACGACGTGGTCGGTGCGACCCTCCACAGAGCGCATCAGGCAAGCCTTTCCGTGCAGAACATGGCCATTTCGGTGAGTGCGGTACGGGTGCCGTGGGGGATGTCCGGCCGGTTCAGGCAACTGAGCCCGTACTCGAGCCGTTCGCTGATGAGGTCTTCGATCCAGCCCAGCGCTCCGCTGGCCAGGATGAGCGCCCGCCACCGGTCGATGTCCTCGTCGTCGAGACGGGGTGCGGTCATCAACTCGGTGAGCTCACGCCGCATCGTCGGATCCGCGAGCCGATGGGCCGCCACCACGACGCTGGTGGCCTTGCGGTCGGCGAGATCGGTGTGGGTGGGCTTGCCCGTCTCGGTGACGCTGCCGACCACGCCCAGCACGTCGTCACGGAGCTGGAAGGCCTCGCCGATGGCGCCGCCGTACCCGCTGAGCGCGTCGATGACGTCCGGCGTGCAGCCGGCCATCGCGGCGCCGAGCTCAAGGGGCCGCCGCACGGTGTAGTTGCCGGACTTACGCCGCAGGACGTCGAGCACCTCGTCGATGGAAGGTAGCGCGCGCGAGTCGTTGACCAGATCGGCGAACTGGCCGATGGCCAACTCGGTGCGCATCATGTCGTACCGCGGCCAGACCCGGCTCAGCGCCCGGTGATCCAGGCCGCTGGTCCGCACCATCTGTTCGGCCCACACCAGGCAGAGATCGCCCAATAGCACCGCTGCGGATTCGCCGAATCGGTCCGGGTCACCGCCCAGGCGGCGCTCGCGGTGCCAGCTGCTGAAGGCGACATGGGCGGCCGGCCGGCCGCGACGCAGCTGAGCCGAGTCCATGACGTCGTCCTGCAGGAGGGCGAAGGCGTGCAGCAACTCCAGGCTGGCCGAAGCGCGCAGCGCGGGCCGCGAGCGGTCCGGATTCTCGGACCCGCAGGTCCAGGCCAGATACATGAAGGTGCTGCGGACGAACTTGCCGCCGTCGGTGAAACCGCGCAGTACGTCGGTGGCGATGTCGACGTGCGAGCCGCGCAGCTGATCCGCGCAGTGGTTGGCCAGGAAATCGTCGAGTTCCTCGCGCACCGCCGCGCATACGCGCGCACGCCAGTGCTGCGGGGTGGTGACCCCGACCCGGTGGCGGCGGTCGTCCACCAGCGTGGGTTGAGTGTGCTCAGCCAAGACGCTCCTCGGATCCGCGGTGCGTGGAGTGATTCGGCGTCCGACGCGGCCGGGATGGGCGGTGGCGCGCGGTTGTGGCGAGCGTCATAGTCGCGTCATCGCTCGCGCTGCCACGGTGTCCTCCTGCGGTGGGTATGCCGAACCTCAAGAGTCGGCGCCACCCCGGCGGGGTACCACGCTTACCGTCAGCGAAACGTCATGAGATGAAGTGAATCGAGCAGGGGGATCTGGGCGGCCGCCCACGGGCTGATGGCCCACGGCAACCGGGCGCCGGCGCGCAGCTGATGCCACTGCACCCACATGTGCGCCATGACCTCATCGGGATCGGGATCCACGGTGCCCGTCACGCGACCGAAGTACACCGGGCACACCTCGTTCTCGACGACGCCGCCGGGATCGGTCGCCTGATAGCGAAAATCGGGTAGTACACAGCGCAATTCGCTGATGTCGACGCGCAGCTCCTCGCGTACCCGGCGACGGACCGCCTGCTCGGGATCCTCGCCGGGCGCGGGATGCCCGCAGCACGAGTTGGTCCAGATGCCGGGGAACGTTGCTTTGTGCAGCGCGCGCCGGGTCAGCAGGATCGACCCCGCGTCGTCGAACAGGTAGCAGGAGAACGCGAGGTGCAGCGGCGTACTGGTGTGGTGCACCTGGGCCTTGGATGCCGTGCCGATGCTGCGACCGTCCTCATCGAGGAGCACCACCAGTTCCTGCACGCGACCGCCTTCCTCTGTGAGTCCGTAGTTCCGCACCAGAGGAGGTTCGTCGCCGTCGGCCGGGCGGATCGGTAGGTTCTCGCGGTCATACCCAGTCCAGCGATGGCTAAGCGGCGCTGCGCGCACGATTCGCCCGGAAAGCGGGGTCGCGGCGCTGACTTCGGTCCAGCCGCCGCTTTAGTGGTTTCAGACACGGCGGCGGCCAAGAACGACGCGCTGGACCGCGTCCGGTCCACCCAGCAGAAGGTCGCGAAGAATGTCGCGTCGACCCTCCAGGATGCCCAGGCCAAGCGTGCGGCGGCAGAGGCTGCGCGTTCGCAGGCCGATCGCGTGGAAGAACTGGCGGCAGCCGAGAAGCAGAAGCGCCAAGAGGAGCGAGCTGCGGCGAAGTCCTGACGCCACCCCCGACTAGCCGATAGGCTATCCACTAGTCACAACTAGTTGAGATGGCTGCCTCGGGAAGGTTTCGGCGATGACAACGGTGCGGGCCCACGAGACCGATTTCGCGAGGCCGTGGGCACCGCACCGGCTTCGGATCTATACCTGGACCGGGCTGTTCGTGGCCGTCATGTTTGTGCTGCTGACCATCGGGGTCAGCATCGATCTCATCCCGCCGACATTCACGGTCGACGTGATCGCCAACCTGATCTTCGGGATTCCGGTGATGCTGCTTCCGTTCGTCATCCTGTGGAGCGCACCGGGCGAGACGCGTACCCGGGTCGACAAGGCCGCCGAACTCACGCTGTTCTACATCCCGTTCACGGCGGGCAGCCAGATCGGCTACGAGCTCATGTTTCTGATCGGCCATCCGCTGGGGCTGTGGGCGCCAACGACCGATCCCGGCTGGAAGTGGTTGTGGTGGCAGTACGGTCTGGCCGACACCCGCTATGTCAGCGGCAACCCGTGGGTATTCGCGCTGGAGGTCGTGGGGGTCGGTACCGGGACGACGCTGTTCGTCATGTGGACGCGCCTGGTCCGGTCCGATCTGCCGTCCGAATCCCGTATCCGTTGCCTGTGGGTGATCTTCGCCGGGATCGCGGTGTTGATGAGCAGTACATCGGTCTATTTCCTCAGCGAGGTGGGCGCAGGCTTCCGGGACATCGGTCAGGGTGCGTTCGGCTTCTGGTTCAAGTTCATCGGTGAGAATGTCCCCTTCATCGTCTTGCCGCCGATGGTCCTCTACGCGGTCTACCTGCAGATCGACCACCTGACCCGGCGCGCCGGCGCGGCGCAGCGGCAGTAGCCGAGCTCATCGCCTCGCCCGGAACGGGCGGGTGGGTAGGTCCGGAGCGGCCGTGGTGGGCCTGGGCGCGCCCAACTTCAGCGGTCGGGTCTCGTCGGACGTCGCGTCCCGCTCCAGCAGCACACCGCGCGCCACCCGGTCCAGGGCGCCCTGCACCTGCATCCGGTCGGGCCTCTTGCCCTGGTATTCCGTTGACTGGGAAAGTGTTTCGGTGATCCAGCTGGAGATGAGGTCGCGTGCCGAGTTGATCTCGGCGGCTCCGGCCGGGGTCAAGGCGAATTCATACCCGGTGCGGGTCGCGTAGCCGGTGCCGACCAGTCTGCCGTAGGTGGGCTCCAGAATCTGGTGTGGGACACGGCGCTCGTCGGCGATGGCTCGCAGATCGGCGGTGCCCGTGACCGCCGCGTGCCGATAGATCTGCATGAGGCCCCACAGGGCGGCGGTGTCCACGTGGCAGCGCGGGGAGTGCGCCAGCGCCTCCAGATCCACGCCGTGGCTGCGTTGCAGCAGCCGGCCGATGGCGACCTCGAGCAGCTTCTCCGGGGATTCGATGGTCGGCATCCCGAAGCCCTCACCCATGTCGGTGCTTCCGCTCACGGCCGTGTCACGCAGGGGGACCTGCTTGAGGAACAGCGCCAGGATGAATCCGACGACGGCGACGGGTGCGGCGAACAGGAACACCTGGCTCAGGGAGTCGGCGTAGGCGTCGATGATGGGCGAGGCGACCTGTTGGGAGAGTTGGTGCAGCACCTGTGGCGAGGTGGCGGCCTCGGGTGGGGCGCCGCTGGCTGCCATCGCCGCGGGCAGTCGGCCGTCCAGGAAGTTGGAGAACATCGACCCGAAGATGGCGGCGCCGAACGAGCTGCCGATGGTGCGGAAGAACGTGACGCCGGAGGTGGCGACGCCGAGGTCGGTGAAGTCGACGGTGTTCTGCACGACGAGGACCAGCACCTGCATGCTCAGGCCGATCCCGGTACCGAGCACCAACAGGAACAGCGATTGCACCAAGGTCGAGGTGCCGGCATCCATCGTGGACAGCAGGACGAAGCCGATAGCCATGATCGCGGTGCCCGCGATGGGGAAGATCTTGTACCGGCCGGTGCGGCCGACGAGCACGCCGCTGCCCAGCGACGTCACCAGCAGGCCCGCCACCATCGGCAGCGTGCGCAGTCCCGACGCGGTTGCCGAAGCGCCGTCGACGAACTGCATGTAGGTGGGCAGGAAGGTGAGGGCGCCCAGCATGGCGAAGCCGACGACGAAGGACAGGACGCAGCACACCGTGAAGACGGGATTGGCGAACAGCCGGATCGGCAGGATGGGTTCTGCGGCGCGGCGTTCGGCGAACACGAAGGCCACCAGCGCGGCCGTCGAGCCGACGAACAACGCGATGATGATCGGCGAGCCCCACCCGTAGGTGGTGCCACCCCAGCTGGTGGCCAGCGTCAGGCCGGCCGCGCCGAGTCCGACGAGCACGATGCCGGCGTAGTCGAGCACGGGCCGCGCGGTGCGGGTGAGCGCGGGCATCGCCACGGCGGCGATCGCGATGACGACGAGCGCCACCGGCACATTGATCCAGAAGGCCCAGCGCCAGGTGAGGTGGTCGGTGAACAGGCCGCCCAGCAGCGGCCCGATCACGGTGGTGACGCCGAACACGGCGCCGAGCGCGCCCTGGTAGCGGCCTCTCTCGCGGAGCGGGATGACCTCGCCGATGACCGCGACGGCCGTCACGGTGATGGCGCCACCGCCGAGGCCCTGCAGGGCCCGCGATGCCACCAGCATCTCCATCGAGTGAGCCAGACCGCACAACACCGAACCGACCAGGAACAACAAGACCGCGACCTGAAATATCGTCTTGCGCCCGAAGATGTCGCCGAGCTTGCCGACCACCGCGGTGACGATGGTCGATGCCAGCAGATAGCTGGTGACCACCCAGGCCTGATGGCCGGCTCCGCCGAGATCGGCGACGACGGTGGGCAGCGCGGTGGCGACGATGGTCTGGTCCAGAGCCGCCAGCAGCATGCCCAGGACCACCGCGAGGAAGACGAAATTGCGTTGGCGACGGTCCGCCGCGTCGGCGGGCAGTGCCTGCTCGGCCGCCCGGGGTGACGTGCTGACGGACATCGCTGCGCTCCTCCTATGTAGTTCTGATGACAGATCGGGGCATACCCGTGCCGGCTGTGGACGACACGGGGGCCGTCATGCCATCAGATCTCAGTGGGGTGGGAGGACGCTGTGAGCGGGCTGAGTCCGGCCGATGAACGCCCGGTGCATCACCTGACGGGCATCGCCGTACGCGCAGCGGGGGTGAGGCGGGCCGGCGCGGCCTCGGTGGCGCGGCGCATGCGGCGTTGGTCGCGCAGGATCCGCCGATTGAGGATGCGCTCGTCGCGCGGGGTGACGGCACGGTTCTTGCGGGCCAGCAGGTCGAGCTGTTCCCAGCTCAAGCCGTCCAGGTCGCCGTCGGCGTCATGGGTGGCGATGACGATGCTGCCGCGCAGCAGGGGCACCGACTTCGCAGTGAAAGACGTTGTTGCCGCGAGTAACTCGGTGGCTCTGCGGTTGACACGCCGCTGGCAGCGACTGGTCGTGGGGCTGAACCAGAAATCGAACTGCCGGTCGGCGCTGGTCAGGCACTGCAGCCCCTGGTCGTGAATCAGTTTGGTGATGTCGGCCTGGGTGTAGGCGCGAGTTTCATAAACGGCGCCGTTGGCGCTGAAGTAGAGGACGGTGTTCATATCGGTTACCCATTCGGCTCTTTCTCTGCGGACTGTGGTCGCACCGGTACCGGGTGCTGTTACAAGAGTTACCCATGTGACATTTGAGGTAAACATCGATAACGGTTCGGATAATTCCCGGCGCACCTCCGGCATACCGGTGACCCTGCACCGCGCGTAGCCGGCGGGCCACTTGGCTGCCACTTTCTGCCAGTCGTGAGCCAATTGCTGCCAACGGAAATGAATGCCGCCGAGCGGCGCGTTGTGCAGGTCAGACCGGATAGGAAAACCCCGAACCGGTAACGCGACTCAATACGAAAGGGCTTCGAAATGAAGAAGTTCGGATTTGCCAGCATCATCGCCACCGGATTCGCCGCCGCACTGGTCGGGCTGGCCGCGCCTGCTCAGGCCGACATCACCCACCACCAGTGGATCAACGACATCGAACAGCATGCCAGCACCGGCCAGGTCACCTCGACCTTCGGCAACGGCCGTTGAACCGACCGCTGAACACAGCACGCGAAGGGGCACCCGAAAGGGGTGCCCCTTCGTCGTTGGGGCGGTTGTAGCGTGACCCGGATGACTACGGAGCCGGTCGAGTTCGTCGTCGTCGGTCAGGACGACCCCTTGGCGGCTCCGCTGCTGGACGAGCTCGCCATCGAGTACCACGCCCGCTACGGGGACCTCAGCGGCACCGAGTACGCGGACATGCGGAACTATCCGGCCGAACACTTCGCCGCACCCGGGGGCGTGCTGGTGGTGGGAATGTCCGGCGGGGTGCCGGTGGCCGGTGGCGCGTTCCGCCGCCTGGACGCATCCACGGCCGAGCTGAAACGGATCTGGACCTCGTCTGCGCACCGTGGCCGGGGCTACGGCAAGCTCGTCGTGGCCGAGCTGGAGCGCATCGCCCGCGACCGTGGCTACTCCCGCGTGTACCTGACGACCGGGCCCCGTCAGCCCGAGGCCGTGGCCCTGTATCTGTCCACCGGATACACCGCGCTCTATGACCGATCGCTGCCGTCCGAGCAGGTCGGTGTGCACGCGTTCGAAAAACTGCTCTAGCTGCCGCGGGTCGTAAGGATCGTCACAGTCGCTTTCTCCGGCAAACGGTGCAGTGATAGACAACGGCTGTGTCTGGGGATTCCGTGCTCGAGCCGGGCCGGACCTGCTTGGCGGTCGAACACGCCGACAACGTCGCCTTCATCGTCGACGGCGCGGACTACTTCAGGCAGGTCAAGGCCGCGCTGCTGCGCGCCCAGCGCCGGGTCATCCTGGTCGGCTGGGATTTCGACGGCAGAACCACCTTGGAGCAGGGCGAGGACACGCTGCCCGGACCCAATCAGCTGGGCGCGTTCCTCTACTGGCTGTTGTGGAAGGAAGCCCGGACTGGAAATCCACGTGCTGAAGTCGAATCTGCGACTGCTGCCGGTGTTCGACGATCTCTGGTACGGCCTGACGCCGGTGACGGTGCTGAATCGGCTCAGCGGCAGGCGAATCCGGTTCGCGGTGGACGGTAATCACCCCACCGGGGCGGTGCACCATCAGAAGATCGTGGTCGTCGACGACGTGCTCGCCTTCTGCGGCGGCATCGACCTCACCGTGGGGCGCTGGGACACCTCGGAACACTT
>JAHFVC010000368.1 GCA_023264765.1 Mycobacterium sp.
TACTCCTCGTGCAGGCGGGCGTTCTTCTCCCGGTTGGCCAGGTCGACCAGGTTGGGATCGAGGCCGTGCTGCGCCAGCCGGTGCCTGCGCCAGATCTTGTTGAGCACGAAGGCCATCACCACGGCCCAGAAGTAGATGGGCACCGTCATTTCGAGGTGGACGTAGATGGACGCGGGCAGCAGCCACAGCGGCGCCAGGATCAGCAGCGGAGGGATGGAGTACCGGATCATGTGCCGGCGGATGGCACCCGGGCCGGCCAGGTCGTGAGCGACCCACTCACGCATCGAGTCGGGCAGGCGGCGTCCGTACGCGTACGCGAGGTGCTGCAGCGCGGTCGGTCGTGAAGCGGTCATGGTGGCTCCTGTGGCTGATGCCGGTCTCTATTTAGATAGTACGCTAATAGTTAGGGCACTAATCAAGTTGTACACTTGTGAGCATGACCACCGCGACCGAAGCCGTCGACCCCCTCGCCCTGGAACGTCAGGTGTGTTTCGCGCTGGCGGTGACCAACCGTGCGGTGCTTGCCGTGTACCGGCCCCTGCTCGAGCCGCTCGGCCTCACCCACCCGCAATACCTGGTGATGCTGGCGCTGTGGGACAACGACGGAGTCGCTGGAGAGCCGTTGTCGGTCAAGGAGATCGCCAGGCTCCTGCAGTTGGATCCCGCGACCACGTCGCCGATGCTCAAGCGGCTCGAGGCGCTGGGTCTGGTCACCCGCACGCGCGCCAGCGCCGACGAACGGACCACGCATGTCGAGCTGACGGCGGACGGGCGCGCGCTGCGGAGCCGGGCCCTGGATATCCCGCCCGCGGTGGTGGCCCGCCTCGGTGTCGACCTTGCCGAGCTGGAGAACCTGCACGCAGTGCTCACCCGGATCAATGGTGCCGCCGTGGCGGCGGGAGCGATCTAGATCGCGGGCCCGAGCAGATCGTCGGCGTCCTTGATGATGTAGCCGTAGCCCTGCTCGGCCAGGAAGCGCTGCCGGTGCGCGGCGTACTCGGCGTCGAGGCTGTCGCGCGAGACCACCGAATAGAACACTGCACCACCGCCGTCGGCCTTCGGGCGCAGCAGCCGCCCCAGTCGCTGGGCCTCCTCCTGCCGGGACCCGAAGGTACCCGAAACCTGAACGGCCACAGATGCTTCCGGCAGGTCGATGGAGAAGTTGGCCACCTTGCTGACCACCAGTGTGCGGATCTCGCCGCGGCGGAACTGGTCGAACAACAGCTCACGCTCGGCGTTCTTTGTCGAACCCTGGATCACCGGGGCGTCGAGTTCCTGGCCCAACTCATCGAGCTGGTCCAGGTAGGCGCCGATCACCAGGGTGGGTTCATTCGGGTGCCGCTCCAGGATCGACTTCACCACCGCGATCTTGGTGTGCGCCGTCGAGCAGAGCTTGTAGCGTTCCTCGGGTTCGGCGGTGGCGTAGAGCATCCGCTCGTTGTCGGTCATGGTGACCCGCACCTCGATGCACTCCGCCGGAGCGATCCAGCCCTGCGCCTCGATGTCCTTCCACGGCGCGTCGTACCGCTTCGGGCCGATCAGGCTGAACACGTCACCTTCCCGGCCGTCCTCGCGGATCAGGGTCGCGGTCAGGCCCAGCCGGCGGCGCGACTGCAGGTCCGCGGTCATCCGGAACACCGGCGCGGGCAACAGGTGCACCTCGTCGTAGATGATCAGGCCCCAGTCGCGGCTGTCGAACAGCTCCAGATGCTTGTACTCACCTTTCGTGCGCCGGGTGATCACCTGGTAGGTGGCGATGGTGACCGGCCGGATCTCCTTGCGTTCGCCCGAGTACTCGCCGATCTCCGCTTCCGTGAGTGAGGTCCGCGCGATCAATTCGCGTTTCCACTGCCGGCCCGCGACGGTGTTGGTGACCAGGATCAGCGTCGTTGCCCCGGCCTTGGCCATCGCCGCGGCGCCGACGATCGTCTTGCCCGCACCGCACGGCAGCACCACCACCCCGGAGCCGCCCGCCCAGAACGAGTCCGCGGCCATCTCCTGGTAGTCGCGCAGTTCCCAGCCGTCCTGCTCCAGCACGATCGGGTGGGCCTCGCCGTCGACGTACCCCGCGAGGTCCTCGGCGGGCCAACCGATCTTGAGCAGCATCTGCTTGACCCGGCCGCGTTCGCTGCCGTGCACGACGACGGTGTCGTCGTCCAGGCGTGCGCCCAGCATCGGGGCGATCTTCTTGTGCCGCAACACCTCTTCGAGCACCGCGCGATCGAGACTGACCAGTGTCAGGCCGTGCGCGGGATGCTTGACCAGTTGCAGGCGGCCGTAGCGGGCCATGGTGTCGACGATGTCGACCAGCAGCGGTTGAGGCACCGCGTACCGGGAGAAGCTCACCAGCGCGTCCACCACCTGCTCGGCGTCATGGCCGGCCGCGCGCGCGTTCCACAGCGCCAGCGGGGTGATCCGATAGGTGTGGATGTGCTCGGGGGCGCGCTCCAGCTCGGCGAACGGCGCGATGGCGGCGCGGGCAGCGCCCGCGAGCTCGTGGTCGACCTCGAGCAGCACGGTCTTGTCCGACTGGACGATCAGCGGGCCCTCAGTCATGAGCGGCGGCCAGTGGAGTTAGTCATCCCATCCATTATCCAGAGTCTGCCGACACCACCGAGGTCACGCGATGGATGGCGAACTCGCGCACCCGGCCGGCGGCCGGATCGAAGGCCGTGAGCTGGCCGCCGCGGATGTTGATCGGCTCCACCACCCGCTGGGTGGCCACCCCGGCCGGATCCACGTAGCCCATCACCACCGGCTGCTGGTTGAGCGCGGCCTGCTGCAACTGGGTGATCAGTCCGGCGGGGTCCAGGCGCTGCCCCGCGGCCGGTGCGGCGGACACCTTGCGCAGGACGGCGACGATCGCGGCGAGCGTCTGCGCGGCGGGTGCGGTCAACGGCCGGTACGTCCTGCGCCGGCCCTGCACCGGTACCCGGGCGCCGCGGGCGCTGATGTCGACGACGGCGCCCGACGAGTCCTCGGCGGCCGGGACGAACCCGGCGGCCCGCAGGGCGGCGAGCACGTCGCCGATCTGGGCCTGGGACACCGCGACCGTCGGCGCCAGGATGCGCAGCTCCAGTGGCTCGGCGGCCGGGCTGGCGATCGCCTGTGCCAGCAGCGCCGGGTCCTCGCACCGCACGAACGACGCGGCCATCCCGACCCGCAGCTGCCCGTGCCGGCGTGCCACGTCGTCGATCAGATAGGTGAGCCCCTGAGGCACAGGCGTTTTCGAATGCCGGGTGAAGAACGCGTGCAACTCGCCCGCGGTGCGTCCGGAATCCAGGGCATGCCGGATGGAGGGTTCGCTGATCCGGTAGACCATCGCGGCGCCCGCCGACTCGACGGTGGCCACCACGCCCAGCTGTTCGGCCAGGTCGCGCTGCAACGGGCCGGGCACCACGACGGTGAGGTCGGCCTGCAGCAGGAAATGGTCCAGTGGCGCGGGCAGGGCCTTGCCCATCGCGGCGACGACTTCGTCCTCGGTGCCGCCGGCCAGCAGTACCCGCGCCGGGCCGGCGATCGCGCCGCGGCCCACCATGCCCACTGCATGTGCCTCGCGCAGCAGATCGGTGACGGGTTCGCGCTGCAGTCGCGCCGCCCAGCGCGGCCGGTGCCAGATCATCGCTCCTGCCGCGGAGGCGGCGTCCACCCCGGCGCCGGGCTTCAGTTCGGCCAGCATGTCCAGCAGCAGCCGCCGGTCCAGCGGGGCCGCAGTGGAGTACAGGGCATCCGACAGCGCGCCGTAGGGCTTGCCGTCCGGGCCGCGGGTGCCCACCAACCCCGGTCGCGACGGCAGGTCCAGCCAGGTCGACGCGATCAGTTGCCAGCGGTTGGCGGTCGGAGCCTCGATGAATCGGTCGGCGGCTACCGTCGGCGCCCAATACGGTGAGCTGCCGTCCTGCGGGAGCGGGTCGGGCACGCCCGAGGCGATCAGGCCCGCGCCGGCCGCGATGTCGAGGATCAGCCCGAGTCGTTGCTCGTCGATACCGGTCAGCTTGGTCAGCCGTTTGACGTCCCGCACCCCGAGGCCGCCGGCCCGCAGCTCGGAAATCGGTGTGGCCGAAAGAGTTTCGAGAACCAGGTGGACCTCGCGGAGCAGATCGATCGCCGCCCCGGCGGCCACCGAATCGGCGTCGGCCTGCTTCGTCGTGGTCACGGTCGGGTCCGGACGGTTCAGCCCGGCCGGACCGGGCAATTCGTCGCGCAACACCTGGCCGACCAGTCGGGGCAGGATCACCGTGTCGGTGTCGACGCGGTGCAGGAGGCCGGCGGTGAGCAGGCGCTGCACCGGCCGGTCCGCCGGGGTGCCCGGCGTCGCGTCGCGGGTCCGCCCGACCGGTGAACCCTCCGCCAGGCGGTTCAGCAGGTCGCGCTGCGGATCGTCGATATCGGCCAGCAGCGCCGCGATGGTGGCGGGGTCGAGGTCCGGCTCGGCCTGTACGGCCTGTCCGGGAAACCACGGCAGCCCCGAGGCCACCTCGGGGGTCACCCGCAGTGTGTCCGTACCCCACACCAGCGCACGGTCGGTCAGATCGGCCAGCGCCGCCCGCACCGCGCGAGCGTCGGCGCGGGGCCCGAGGAATTCCACCACCGAATCCGGCAGGACCGGGCCGGCGTCGGCCTGCAACGCCAGCATCGCGTCGAGCACGGCGAGGTGCAGGAAATCCAGCGCGTCGGTGGCGGCCTTCACCGACTGGCGCGCCTGGGCCCGCGCAGCAAGCGCTGCGAGGGTGCCCGGCGGCGGCTGGGTGAGGTCGGGCCGCAATTCCAACAACCGAATCAGGCGGTCGTCGGGAAGCTCTGCCAGCCAGACACCCAGGGGCACGCTGGGACGTGGGTTCTGGCTCATCGCTGACCAGCGTAAAGCAGCTTCCTGCACGGGTCAGCGGCGAGACGGCCACCGGTCTCGCCCCAGAGCGCGGTACCTGCCACAATGTCAGTCGTGGCTGACAAGAAGAACCAGTACGTCGACAATGGCTGGCCCCAGGTGGCCGACGGTGAGCACGCCGTCAGTGAACTCGCCAGCGACCGCGTCGGTGCCCTCTCGCCGTTCGGTGACGTCACCTTCCCGCTGCCGGCCGAGGACCTGCCGTTCACGCACTCGGTCACCGTCATCAACAAGTAATGCGGTGAGCGGGCTCTCGCACCTCGACGAGTCGGGCGCCGCCCACATGGTCGACGTCTCGGCCAAGGATTCGACGAAGCGCACCGCTGTCGCTGTCGGCACGCTGCAGACCCGCACGGACGTCATCGAACTCATCGCCGCCGGTGGGCTGCCCAAGGGCGACGCCCTGGCCACGGCCAGGATCGCCGGCATCATGGCGGCCAAACGCACCAGTGACCTGATCCCGCTGTGCCACCAGCTGGCGCTCACCGGCGTCGACGTCGAGTTCACCATCGGCGACACCGAGGTGACCATCACCGCCACGGTCCGCACCACCGACCGCACCGGCGTCGAGATGGAAGCGCTGACCGCGGTGAGCGTGGCCGCCCTGACGCTCTACGACATGATCAAGGCCGTCGACCGCGCCGCCCGCATCGACGGGATCGCGGTGGTGCACAAGGAGGGCGGCAAGACGGGTACGTGGACACGATGAGGACAGCCCAGGTCATCGTCGCCTCCACCCGCGCGTCCGCCGGTGTCTACGAGGACCGCAGCGGGCCCGTGATCGTGGACTGGCTCACCGCCCGCGGCTTTCAGGTGCCCCCGCCCGTCGTCGTCGCCGACGGGGTGGCAGTCAGCCGCGCCCTGTTCGCCGCCGTCGGAGCCCGGGTCGACGTCGTGCTGACCTCCGGCGGCACCGGCATCTCACCGACCGACCGGACTGCGGACGCGACCGCGAACATCGTCGACTATCAGATCCCCGGCCTCGCCGACGCGATCCGTCGTTCCGGTCTGCCGCACGTGCCGACCTCGGTGCTGTCGCGCGGCGTGTGCGGGGTGCGCGACGGCGTGCTGATCATCAACCTGCCCGGCTCCACCGGTGGCGTGAAGGACGGCCTGGGCGTGCTCGACGGCGTCCTGGAGCACGCGCTGGACCAACTCGCCGGAGGCGACCATGTCAGCTGAGATCGTCCGCGTCGCGCTCACCGAGGACCCGATCTCACTGCCCGAACACGAAGCGCTGGTGGCCCACGAGGCGGCCGGTGCGGTCGTCGGGTTCTCCGGCGTGGTGCGCGATCACGACGGCGGCCGCCACGTCACCCGGCTGGAGTACTCCGCGCACCCGTCGGCGCTGCAGACACTGACCGAGGTGGTCGAGGAGGTGGCTCGCGATGCCGCAGGTGTGCGCGCGGTGGCGGTGAGCCATCGTGTCGGGGTGTTGCACATCGGCGACGCGGCGCTGACCGTCGCCGTCGCCGCCGACCATCGCGGCGCCGCGTTCCAGACGTGTGCGCTGCTCGTGGACACCGTGAAGGCCCGGCTGCCGGTGTGGAAGCACCAGTACTTCGGTGACGGGACCGACGAGTGGGTCAATTCGGCCTAGTCCGGAAACGCCGAAACGGCATTCCGGCAGGTGTCCTCTCGGACTTTTTCCTGCTGGAATGCCGTTTCGGCGATCGGTGACTAGGGGAGCAGCGGGGCCGGTGCCGGCGCAGGTGCTGCGTCGGCCGGTGCTGCCACCGGGGCGGCGCCCGGCGCGTTCGGCGGAGCGGGGATCTCGTCCGGGATCGGGCTGTTCATGGACCGCTGCGTGCCGATGGCGATCAG
>JAHFVC010000369.1 GCA_023264765.1 Mycobacterium sp.
CAAAAAGGCCCCAGCCAAAAAGGCTCCCGGCAAGAAGGCCGCTCCGGGGGAAAAACACTCCTTCCACACCCGAGTCGACGATTCCTCGCGCCGGCGGGCATTGCCCGCTCCGTCAACCGATCCGCTGGTCATTCTCGATGTGCAGGAACCGTTTTCGGCCTCTCAGCTACGCCGAGCGTGGCGGACCTACGCCGCCAAGCACCACCCCGACGGCGGAGGGGACAGCGCCACGTTCAGCCGCGGACACGATGCCTATCTGGCCCTGCGGTCGCGCGCGAAGTAGCACGCGAGCACCGCGCCCTAGAGCTCCGGATTCTCGCCCGTCGTCTGAAAGATCACCCTGCGCCCGATCGCCACGGCGTGGTCGGCGAAGCGCTCGTAGAACCTGCCCAGCAGGGTGATGTCCACCGCACTGGCGACCCCGTGGTCCCACTCCTTGTCCATAAGGACGGTGAACAGGTGCTTGTGCAGGTGGTCCATGGCGTCGTCGTCACGGCTTATCTGAGCCGCCTTCTGAGGATCACCCGATACCACAACTTCCTGGGCGCAGTTGCTGAGTTCGACTGCGATGCGGCCCATTTCGGCGAAGTAACCGTCGACCTCCTCGGGCACGGCATGACTGGGGTGACGCCGCCGCGCGATCTTCGCGACGTGGAGCGCCAGCCCACCCATCCGCTCGGAGTCGGCCAGATTCTGCAGCGTGCCGACGACCAGTCGCAGATCGCCCGCGACGGGGGACTGCAGGGCCAGCAGCACGAACGCGGCTTCCTCCGCCCGGGCGCGTAGCTCGGCAAGGTGATCGTGATCGGTGATGACCTGTTCGGCGGTTACCAGGTCGCCCTGCAACAGCGCCTGGGTGGCGCGTTCCATGGCCAGTCCGGCCAGTCCGCACATCTCACTGAGCGTCTGGGTGAGCGCATCAAGCTGCTCTTGGAAGGCGGTCCGCATTGACACACAGTAGATGCTGATCGGCGTCGGATGCGCATTTGGTGAATTCACCGTTAATGCGATCTGGCTGGAGGGTGAAACCAGTTGCCTCACGCAGCACCCAGCGGCTAACAAGGGATGACCGCGCAGATATGGCCGGGGGGCCGAGGGGGAGCCGTGGCGTTATCGGATGTTCTCGCCCGAATCTTGGGCTTCCTACGAGCCGGTTATCCCGACGGTGTGCCGCCGGGCGACTACATCCCCTTGGTGGCCGTCTTGCGCAGACGGCTTTCCGACGACGAAGTACTTACGCTGGCAAGCGAATTGATTTCCGAGGGAAGTAAACCAGCGCACGGTACCGATGTCCGGGTGGCGATCACCAAACTGACCGACGAAATGCCCTCGCATGACGACGTGCAACGCGTCGAGCACCGCCTGCTGGCTGCCGGCTGGCCGGTCGACGATCCGCTGACATTCCCGAAATAGGCGCAGGCTCATGGTCGTAGACAGCAGTCCTGACCACGTCGCTGACGCCGTGGTGCTGCGGATCGTGCAGCCCGCCGAAAGGGCCCAGGCGGAACTGTTCGCCGACGTGCTGCGCAACGAGATCGCCACCATGACGGTCAAAATCGCGAAGGCCGAGGCGGATTGGCGGCGCCGCTGCCAGGAGAAGGGCTATATCGACCCGCCGTGCCGCATCGCCGTGGTGCTGCAGCGCATCGAAGAGGCGACCCACATGCTCGAGGCCATCGACGCACGCTTCCTGAACGTGCGGTGAGGGAATAGGCGCGGAGCGCTGCGGCGTTGCCCGCCAGTATGAGCAGACCATTCGGAGAATCAGAGCGCGAAGATTTCCTGGCAGCCAAGCACGTCGGGGTGCTGTCGGTGGCCGCAGGTGACGGCCGTCCGCCCGCGAGCGTCCCGATCTGGTACGACTACACCCCGGATGGACTCATCCGGATCAACACCGGGGCCGCGTCCCGCAAGGCCCGGTTGATCGAGCGCGCGGGTGCGGTGACGCTCGTGGTGCAGCACGAAGAGCCGCCGTATCAGTACGTCGTGGTCGAAGGCAGCGTCGTGGAGACGGTCGAGCCCGCGCCGCAGGACGTGCGGGAGGCCATCGCCATCCGGTACCTCGGCGAGGACGGCGGACGGGCGTTCGTCGAGAGCATGAAGGACGCGCCGAGCGTGCTCTTCATCGTGCGTCCCGACAGATGGTTGACCGCGGACTACTCCTGAAGCGGCCCGGTAACAGAGCGGTCCCCCCGGCAGCAGTCTGTACCGGGGGAACCTGGCGCGGAGACCACCCGGGCTGGAACTCACACGCCTGTCGGTACTAGTCCCCGCCGGGTAGCTGGTTGAAACCTGTGCTGCCGGATCTCAGGGTTCGAGTACCAACTTGCCCGTCATCCGCCCGGTCCGGCTGAGCCGGTGGGCCTCTTCGGCGTCGGTGAGCGGCAGGGTCTGCGCGATGGTGACCCGCAGCGTGCCATCGGCCACTGCGGCGACCAAAGGCTCGAGGCGGGCGCCGGTAGGTCGGCCGAGAATTCCCTTGGATTTTCGTGGCGCCACCAGTCCCTGGAGCGCGGCGCCGGCGTCGTCGCCCGCCACCATGATGTGCCGCCCGCCCCGCGCCAACAGGGCACGGCAGCCGCGGCCGGAGTAGCCCCCGGCGCAATCGACGATGACACTGAACGGCCCGTGGGCCCGCGCCTGGGTCAACGCGTCGCCACGGGTGTAATCGATGACCGCGTCGGCGCCCAGATCCTGCACCCGTGCGATATTGCCCGTCGAGCAGACACCGGCGACGAACGCGTCCTCGCGGCCGGCGATCTGCACCACCAACTGACCGACGCCGCCGGAGGCTCCCAGCACCAGTACCCGGCGTTGCGCCAAGGGCACCCGCCGGATCCGGCCCAACTCCACCACCGCCATCGACGCGGTGACGCCGGGAATGGGCAGGGCGCCAGCCACGGCGATGTCGACGGAATCGGGCAGCCGGCAGACCTGATCCTGGCGAACCAGCACCGTGTCTGCGTACGAGCCGTGCTGTCGGCGGGCGAAGTTGGTGCCACCGACCACCCGATCGCCGACGGCGACACGCGTCACCGCGGGACCGACGGCATCGACCACTCCGGCGAAATCGACGCCGACGATCACGGGCGGCCGCGGCCCCAACAGGCGCGCCGCCCACCGCAACGGGCCGTGGCTGCGCATCTTCCAGTCCACCGGGTTCACCCCGATGGCCTGCACGCGTACCCGGACTTCCTGTTTGCGCGGAACCGGCGTGGGCAATTCGACCAGTTCCAACGGCGCGCCGCTCGCCCAAGTCCGTTGGGCCATCGCCTTCATCGCCTCATCGTATTGCCCCTGCGCGGCCACGAACAGCCGCGAAAATATCCAGCGCGCAAGTCAACTGGGCTGCAATCGACGGAAACGACAATATTTCACCATGAGGCTGCCTAGGGTCTGCTGCATCGAGGGAAAGGGCAGCGATGACTGCTGAAGGTGGGCCCGAACTCAAGCGGGCGCTCGGTGGCTTCCAGGTCTTCGCCATCTCGTTCGCGTTCATCTCGGTCGCGGTGGGTGTGTTCGCCACCTACGACGACGTGCTGCGCACCGCGGGCCCGGTGGGTATCTGGCTGTGGGTCATCGCGGCCGCGGGCCAGACGCTGGTGGCCCTCGTCGTCGCGCAGTTCGCCGCCCGCGTGGCGCTGAGCGGATCCTCCTATCAGTGGGCTTCGCGGCTGGCCAGTCCCAGAGTGGGTTGGCTGTTCGGCTGGTTGTCGTTCTGGTATCTGGCGACCGGTGTGGTGGCAATGGACAACGCATTGGCAAGCCAGGTGCTCATGCCGTTGGCTGGGATGTCGCCGAGCGAGGACACTGCACGGCTGATCACGTTGGGAGTCATGGTTATTCAGGCTGTGCTGGTGATCGCGTCGACGCGACTGCTCGGCGTGATCACCTCGACGGCGGTCGGATTGGAACTGGCCATCGTCGTAATTCTGGTGCTCGCCTTGGCGGTGGCCGTGATCGCCACCGGCAGCGGTGACGTCGACAACCTCACATCCCGGGGCATCACCGCAGGCGCGACCGACTACTTCGCGGTCGGCGGTGGCTTGATGGCCGGGATGATCATGGGACTCACCACTCTGGTCGGTTTCGACTCCGCCGCGAACCTGGCCGAGGAGGCCAAGGATCCGTTCCGGGCGGTGCCGCGCGCCATCGTGGCGTCGGTGATCGCAGCGAGCGTGGCGGGTTTGGTGTTCCTGGTCGCGCTCACCGTGGCGATCAAGGATGTCGATGCCGTGAGCACCAGTGGGTCGCCCGTCGCGGCGATCATCCGTGACCAACTCGGCCCCGTTGCCGAACGTTTTCTGCTGACGGGGATCGGCCTGGCGATGTTCGGCGGTGGCATGGTGGTGATGGCGGCGTGTTCGCGGCAGGTCTTCGCGATGGCGCGCGACAAGCGGTTCCCAGCGCACCGGCTGATGTGCCGGATCAATCCGCGCACCCAGACCCCGATTCCCGCGACGATCCTGATCCTGGCGGTCGGGGTCGCCCTCATGGTCGCGCTGCCGGGGCAGGCACTTCTGCAGCTGATCGTGGGAGGCACGATCTTGCCCGCCTTGATCTACGGCGCGACCGTGGTGCTCTACCTCGCCGTGCGAAAAGGGTTGGAGCGCAAAGAAAATGGATTCAACCTCGGCGCGTTCGAGCTGCCGGTCGCCATTGCCGCGCTGGTCTGGGTGCTGTTCGCGTTGTTCGTCCTGATCACCCCCGCCGACGCCTCCGTGCCCAGCCTGGTGGTGCTGGGACTCATCGTGGTCGGCGGACTTTACTTCGCCAAGATGCTGATCTTCAACCGCGAGGTGCTCGACGCGGAACCCGCGGCGCCGGCCGACTCGATGCGATGATCCCGCGCGGGCTGCGTCGGCAACCCCACCGGGCCCGATACGATGCGGGGATCGGGGCAAGGGGGAGCAGATGATCGGCGCCGGCGGGCGGGCACCGCGTCGCGTCGTCGTCATCGGGGTGGGTATCGTTGTCCTCCTCGGTGTGACGGTGGTGATCGGCAGTATGACCCGCTGGTTCGGACTTGGTGGTGTTCCTCAGCAGGATGCGGCCAGCACCGCCTGCCTAGATGCCGTGCGCCGGGATTTGGCGGCTCCCTCGGCTGCGCATTTCGACAAGATCCGGGTACGGGAGGACTCACTCTCCGAGGACGACCACGTACGCCTCGGATTCGATGTCGGCAAGGTAACTGCTGTGCGGGCAGTCGCCGGTGTCGTCACTTCCCGGGTCGCAGCGGCCAGGATGCGAGTTTGGAATTCGCCTGCCGCGCATTCTTTTTCGGTGATCAACCGAACCGCACATCCATCAGTTACGGGAGTGCCGATCTGCGGGGGCAGTTGAAGGGTCGTAGTTAATCGTAGGGCTGCCCGTGTTTGGATTTCCCGCGCCGGCGCCAGGCGTCGCCTAGGGTTCGAATCGACGGAAGGGAGAACCCGTGGCGGCTTGGCTGGTCGAACACATCCCGGCGGGATTTCTGTTGCTCATCCTCATCGTGGCGGTCGCCGGCGGCGCCGTCCTGCTGTTGACGGTGATCCGCAAACGCTTCCCGGCGCTGACCCTCGACGAACACAATGACGTCACCCGCTTCACCTACGGTGTCATCGGGTTCGTGTATGCGTTCTTCATCGGATTCGTGGTCTCGTCGATGTGGGGTTCGATCAACACCGCCGACGGCAATGCGCGCGACGAAGGCGCCACCGCCGTGCAGATGGCAACGGACGCCACGATATTCGCACCTGCCGACCGTGACCGTGTCCGGGCGGCCCTGCTGAACTACGAGAACGCGGCTATCGACGAATGGACCGGCGGGGACAACCAGCGATCTGCACGTGCCGACTCGGCGCTGGCCGAACTACGCGCCGCGTATCAGGCGGTGCAGACGACCACTGATGCGCAGAAGACCTTTCTGTCAACGTCATACAGCAATCTCGGCAAGATCAGCCAGGCGCGCACGGTGCGCATTCTGCAGGCCCGCAACGATGACGGGCCGCCCTGGCCGCTCTGGGCGGTCATCTTCATCACCAGCGGCATGGTGCTGGGCACCGCGATCATCTATGGCGTCGAGAGGCCGGCGATGCACTACCCCATGGTGATCATCGTCGGTGTTCTGGTGGCCACCAACCTGTTCCTGGTACTGGAACTGGCGCACCCGTTCCTCGGTGACATCGCCACATCGCCGGATCCCCTGCGGGAGGCGGTCCGGGTGCTGACCGAACCCGCAGGCTAGTCCCGGTTCGCCAGATAGTCGCGCACGTCGTCGTCGAGCCGGACGCCGAACGAGCGCAGCATCCAGCCCAGCGTCTCGTACGCGCCGACGGTGAAGATGACGTCGAGGATCTGCTCGGTGCTCAGCTGTGCGGTCAGTGTCGCCCACGTCGCGTCACCGATCACGCCGTCGGCGACCAGTTCGTCGGCGGTGCGCAGCAGCGCGGCATCGGCTTCGGACCAGTCCGAGTGGTCCGGACCCCACGCGATGGCGGTCACCTCGTTGCGGGAGATCCCGACGTCGCCGGCGATCACCACATGCTGAGCCCATTCGTATTCGGACTGCCGCAGCACCGCCGTGCGCAGAATGAGCAACTCGCGCTGGCGCGGGGTCAGCGACGTCGCCGACAACAGATGGCCGTTGAAGGTGAAGAACGCCCGCGCCAGTTCGGGGTGGTACGCCAGTGCGCCGAGCACGTTGAGTCCCTTGGGCCTGCCCTCG
>JAHFVC010000370.1 GCA_023264765.1 Mycobacterium sp.
GGCCCAGGGTCGCGCACAGCGGAACAGTCAGTGCTTTGACCGCCTTCTCCGGGGCCCGGTCGACGACCCCGAACAGCGCCGTGGTCGCCGGTGTCCCCAGCAGCCGCCCCATGCCACGTTGCCGCAGCTTGCCGGCAGCGGTCGCCAGCAGCACCAGCCCCGCTGGCTCGACAGGCCGCCGGCCCGCCGCCAACGCGAGGTAGCCCAGCGCCGTCATCCCGCCCATGCTGTGACCCACCAGCGTCACCGGGCCACTCACATGCATCGCCGTCAGCACCTGCGCGAGATCTTCGGCCAACCGCTCGATGCGGTAGGTGCTCATCGGCGCCTGCCCGGACCGGCCGTGCCCGCGATGGTCATAGCTGATCACCCGCACCGCGTCCCCGAAGCGGGCCACCAGTGCGTCGATCTGGCGCGCCCAGCACGCCTGCGACAGGCACAGCCCGTGCACGAACACCACGGTGTGCGACGCCTCCGGCCGGCGGCCGTAGTCGCGCACAGCCAGGCGCACACCGTCATCCATCGTGACGGCCACGTCGCGGTGGCCCCCGGCCGCAGCGGTGTCGCATGGCGTCGTCATCACCGACTCACCTCACGTCAGTCACGTCGATCGGACGCCAATTGCGCATCGACACAAGCCATCTCTCGTCCCGGACCAGCTCGGCCAGCTCCTGACACTGCTCGTCGGTGTCGACACCCCAGCCCTGCCCGATGACGTTGACCGGACCACGGACCCCCGACCGCCAATCGATCACGGTGTACTCCAAAGCACCGCGGCGCCGAAACGGCGCCTGCCGGGTGAGAACCACGACGACATCTCCCGCTGCCCCGCGCACCGACCACCACTGCCGTTCGGCGTCGAGCCGAACCCGCTGCCCGACCGTCATGGCCACCGGTGGCAGCGGCTCGGCCTGGTAGTACAGCCCCTGCGCACTGCGCTCGACGTTGGTGATGGTGTCGGTTGTCATGACGGTCCTCCCTGGCTGGCTGCGATGGCTTCTACTGGGCTAGTACCGGCCCTTCCGGCTGTTTCCGTCGCCGAGGGCGGGTACTGGTCCCAGGTCCGCCCGTCCAGATCTCGGCCGGCGCGGCGCTTGCCGACCCGCACCGCGATGGTGTCTCGGTCCAGCAGCACCGTGTTGGTGGTCCGCTCCCCTGGCTGCAGCAGCCGCGTCTGCGCCCCGCGCATCCCGGATGCGCCCGGTGCGGGCACCCGCACCGCTGGCGACATCCGTCCGCCGGCGGGATGGTCGTAGGCCCGGCCCAGGGCGAAGCTGTCGTCGTCGACGACCGGGACCGGCCGGTACTCGCCGTACTGCTTGAAGTGGAACGCGACCTCGGCTTGTACGCACTGATCGCGCACCGCCCGGGCCCAGTCCGGATGCATGGGCCGCGCGTTCGGCCCGGACTCGCCGCCCGCGATGACCCAGTGCAGCACTTCGCGCACCCGAAGACGGCTGCCATCCCACGCCGGATGTTCCTGCGGCGGTGTCCATTTGCGGAACGCCTGGCGCAGGTCGACGTGTTCGAGCAATGGCTCCATCGACAGGTACCGGATGGCGGCGGGGGTGTCTAACAGAGCCGGGATACGCCTGTTGGCCCAGTACTGATTCTCGACGCTGACACCGAGCCACACGTTCGGCAGAAACCCGTGCTGCCGGCCGTGATTGGGCCAGAACTGCGCACGCGAGGGCCGCTGGGCCATTACGTCCTCACCGAACAGGGTGACCGCCGACCAGAACTTCTGGCTCCTGAGCAGGGACCGCATCCGGGCGTGACGCTTGGTCAGCACTTGGAACGTGTGGGTGGCGCAGCTCTGCATCACCGCGAACACCTGGGCGATGTACTCATCGGGCACCTTGTCGTGGAACAGATCCCCGGTGGAGCAGACGAACACCTTGCGCGGCGCGCGCCACCTCATCGGCTGGTCAAGCCGATCGGGCCACAGGGTGACGTCAAATCCGTTGGGCCACGCCTTGGTACCGGTGAAGCGGTGTGCGTGGGTGGCGGCGTAGCAGTGGTCACACCCGCTGGAAATAGGGGTGCATCCGGTGACGACCGGCCACGTCGAGTCGGTCCATTCGATCTTGCTTTTGGCAGCCATCAGCGCTCTCCTTCACCCTCGCCGCCCGCAGTCAGGCTGCAGGTGACCGGGGCGACGCGCGCCACCAGCGGCACCGCCGGGGTGCACCCGCGGTTCCCGGCGTGGGTCAGGGCGTCCACCGCGGCCGTGCGCGGCAGCAGCCAGCGCACTGGGCCCCGCCACCCGCAGCTGCAGCAGGCTTGGCGGCGCCGGTGGGCGATGAACGCCAGCACGCCCACTACACCGGTGCTCGCAACCTCGACGTCGATCTCTTTCGCGGTTCTGAGCTCAACGTCGCTCATCGAATCCTCCTGCGGTGATCGAGATGTGGTGGTGGGTGGCGACCGCGGTGAGCACCGAGCACGGCGCAGCGACCACGCACTCTGCGGACCCGATCGTGTCTTCGTGCTCGCCAGCCCACGCCCCGGCGACGAAGGTGCACGACCAGCACGCCACGACCGACTGCGGGCACACCGTCACTCCCGGCCCGTGTGCCTCTTCGACGCCGCCGTCCCAGCAGCCGGCGCAGATGACCCCGATGGGGCGATGCCGGCAGATGTGGGCCAGCAGATCGGAGACCAGCCCCGCCTCCGGCCGGTCTAGGGTCTCGCCTTGGTGCCGGGCCAGGACCGCCCGCAGGACATTGGGCAACAGCTCGGGATCATGTCCGCCGCCGCTGATCAATGCCCGGTCGGTGGGATCGGCGCGGTAATAGTCGATCTCGTGCTCGATGCTGTGGTGGTGCAAGGCCACGATCCACCCGCACCGCTCGCAGCGGCGCGAGTTCAGGTGCGGGTTCTCGTACTCGAACCGGCCCCACTTTCGCGCCAACGTGACCCGCTCCCCACACACCCCGAACACGGCGACATCGCGCGCGGACTGCCCGGCGCGCACTCCGGCGTCGATCGCCGGCAGCGCCTCCAGCAGGTCCACGGCGTGCCGGCGGTGGCGCCCGGGCCCGACGCCGAACCTGTCGGACAACGACATCGCCTTCGCGCCGCTCACCATCTCCCCTTCCAGCCCACGTGGGTCACTCATGCACACCTCCTGCGGCAGCGGCTGATTGGAGTTGGTGGTGCACGGCGTGCACGCCGATGACGTGGCGGTTGCCCTCGCCGTACCAGCCGCACCGGCACAGCGTCGTGCGATGACGGGGGCAGCCCGCGAGGTAGCGCGAGACCGCAGCTTGCAGCGACCGATGCGCCGGCTCAGCCAGCGCCAGGCTTCCGGTCGCGGCCGGGTGACCATTCCACGTGTGCACCACGGTGTGACCGAGATCGGCCAGCAGTCCGGTGAAGGCGTCCAGTTCCCCGACAGTGAGCGGATTGAGCGGACCGCGGGCCCGAGGGTCCGTCCCGTATTCGACCTTTGTGACGTCGACGACGATCACGACCCGGCCGGACCAACCGGACGGAATGAACCGCACATCGCGGTTGTCCTGCGAGACAAGGCTTTCACCGTGATGCTGCAGGATCGCCGTCTCGGGCTGCTCGGTGTCGTAGAGCCACGCCAGCCCGCTGCGCAACGCGGCTCGGTGCGCCTCGACGTCCACGCCGGCGCTCACAGCGTCACTCCGCAGCGCTCCACGATGTCTGCCGGCGGTACCCATAGCCCTTGCGCCCCGCGGCACGGGATCGGCTCCGGCAGCGGTCGAGCATCTTCGAGGGTCAGGTGGACGACGCGGCGGCGCTGTCGGCCGCCGTGCTCGACGTAGGACGACTCACCCCATGGCTTGCAGCAACCCGCATCTGGGTGGCAGTCGACCAGTGTGGCGACCCCGATGATGGCCGACATGTCCAACGTGCCCGCCAGTGAACGTCCCTGGGCGGCCTGCTCGATCAGCGGTGAGCGATCGCCGCGCTCAGACCAACGAGCACCCGCGTGCACCAGCAGTGGACCCCGATAAGACCACATCTGGGTCCGATTTTCGGTGGCCTTGCCGGCCGACACGATCGCCCAAGCCCACGGCTGCTGGACCGTGAGCGCCCGGACCCCGGAGTGCGGCGGACAGGGCTTGGGATTGCGGTTGCGCATCGGCGACACCTCCTTGAGATGACGCAAATCGTAACAACGCGAGCAGCCGTTATACGGTCCCGCTGCCTGGGATTATTGCGACTTTAGAGCGATAACTTTCCTGCACAGGCGAGTTTTGCGGGGTCATCCTGGGAGGATCACACCACCTCACCAGCGGCAACGACACGTCCCTGCGCCTGGCCCGCACCGAAAGGGTCGACGAGGCGGCGAACCCTCGCCAGAGGATGCGGGCTAGTGGTCGTAGAGGTCGTTGTACAGGCGCTCGATCCACAGCACATGGAAGGTGTCGCCCGCACGGAAGCCGGCGAACGGCAGGTTGCCCTCATGCCGGAACACCATGTACCGGTCGCGCTCGAGTTCCTCGGGCGCCGACGTCTTGAACTTGCCGCTGGGCAGGAACTCCGATCCCAGACCATGCTTGGGATGCTGGACGAGTTCCTTCCAGGTGAGCTTGGCCCGCTTCTCCCACTTCACGAGGAACTCTCGGCACTGCGCATCCGTCAGCTCACCAACCCCCCACCCGGCTTGCACGTGCCGCAAGCACAACACCGGATGCCCTGACAGCAGCGCGATTTCGTCGGTGTCACTGGGAGGCTGTGGGTCAGCGCGACGATCGGGGACCGACCCGCGGCGCTTCGACCTCTTGTCCGACACGCCTCAGAGAGGTCGCCCGGAGAAGTACGACCGGATTGCCTCGTTGGTGATCTGGACATGACGCGCGTCGCCGTCGAACGCGTCCTTCCACGGAGCCTCGCGATGGGTGCGCTCCCGCAGTGCCCACGCCGCCAACGACCCGTAGCGGTCCCACACGTCCCCGAGGAGATCCGAAACCTCGGCGAAGTCGTCCCAGTCGAAGTCCTCACCCAGCGCGACGTCGGGGTCGATCGGATTCTTCCCGTAGTCCTTGTACGCGTGGTACACCTCAGCGACCACGGGCCCGTGCGCCCAGGCCTGGATCGGATCGCTGAACAGCGGCTCACCGGTCGCGCCGAGCCGGTGGCCCTGGGCGTAGTAGAGCAGCTTCTGCAGCTTCAGGTTCGACACCTCGGCGTCGACGTTCTCCGCCCACGCGATGAACCAGCGCGCGATGTCGCGCGCACGGAACGTAGTCATGGTCAAACGCCTCCCTCCGGGTGTCGATCGGTTGCGGACACGCAACCGGATGTGCCCAGTATGGCAGGGGGCGGTGACAGCCCAGCGGCGATCAACACCGCGGGTCCCACGGGCGCGGCCGCCTCATCGGCAACGGCGGGATCAACCCACCTGCCGCCGGCAACGGTGGCGGCGAGCTACGCGCCCGGCACCGCGTACAGGCGTTCCTTGGCCGCGTCGGCGCTCTTGCTGTCCTGCAGGATGAGCCGAATCAGCTCCTGGCGCGCGATCGGGTTGAACGGATCGTCATGCAGCTCGTCGCACGCGATCTTCAGCTCACGGGAGTACCCGCGCACCAGAGCCATGTCGGAGTCCGACGTGGGCAGCTGCACGACCTGGGTCGCGGTGGGCTTGTCGCGGCGAGATCCGAGCGCCGTCAGAGACAGGAGACGAGGCGACTTTCTGACCATGCCGCCATTTATAGCCATACTTTTGTACGGTCGCAACGTGTACTCACGTAAACGGAGGCGTCAGAAACCCCGATTCGACGGGCTCCAGACCCTCCACCGACGTCCCGCCACCCCGCCGCAGCAAGCCTGCGAACAGCACAAACACCAAGGTACTGACCCTGTAGTAACATCAGTACACGTTCGGGGTCGGCATATGAAACGAGAGTACATTGGCTGAAGCAGCAGCGTCCGAGAGCGCTGAGCTGTCCGAGCTGTCGATCAAGCTCAACAAGCTCTTCGACACCATGCGCAAGCCGTCCGACCCGCCACTGTCCAACGCCGCGGCCGCCGAGGCCATCACCCGCAAGACCGGCGTCTCCATCAGCTCCGCCTACCTCTGGCAGCTCCGCACCGGCGTCAAGACCAACCCCACAGTCACACACCTGCGCGCGATCGCCCAGTTCTTCGGCGTCGCCCCCTCCTACCTCGTCGACCCGGGCATCGACCCCGACATCGACGCCCAGCTCAACCTCCTCCAGGCCATGCGCGACGCCGGCGTCCGCGACCTGGCCATGCGCGCCTCCGGACTCACCCCACAGGCCCTCAACAGCCTGCGGGCTATGGTCGACCATGCGCGGCAGCTGGAGCAGCTGCCGCCCGTGCAGGCAACCGGGGAATAGAAGCTATGGCGGTCTCAAATGAGGACATGCTCGCGATGGCACGCGAGCTACCCATCCCTGTCCCCTGGGACCGCGATGTCTTCATCGCCAACATCGCCGCCCAGCGTGGCCGCCCGATCCACCTGATCCCCACCGACACCGCAGCCCTGGCCGGCAGCCCCTGCGGGCTGTGGCTCACCCGCGAACACGACGACCTGATCCTGCATGAGATCGGCACGTCGGAGTACCACATCGACCAGATCGTCTGCCACGAAATCGGTCACATGATGCTGGGCCATGGCCGCAACCGCGCATTCGGACCCGACAGGGACCGCGAACAAGACCTGTGCCGCAAGGTACTTCCCGCCATCGACCC
>JAHFVC010000371.1 GCA_023264765.1 Mycobacterium sp.
TCGTGGCGTTGGACGTACGTGATCCTGGCCGTCCCGGCGGTACTCGTGGTGTTCTTCCGCCGGTATCTGCCCGAATCGCCACGCTTCCTGCTGTCCAAGGGCCGCGTCGAGGACGCCAACAAGAGCCTGACCCGACTGGCCTCCGGCAGCATCCGCGGCCTGCGCCGGTCCGGACCCACCCAGCAGTTCGTGACCATCTCTGACATCCCCGTCATGGTGAAATCCAGCTACGCCGAGGTGTTCAAGGGCGAGAACCTCAAGCGCACCGCCGCCATCGGTGCGGCTTCGTGGATGTCCTTCGGCGCACAGGTCACCCTGTTGTTCCTGATGCCGATCCTGTTGGTGTCGCGCGGCTACTCGCTGTCCGACTCGTTGGCGTTCACGATGATCATGAACATCGGGTCCCTTTTCGGTGCGTGCGCTGCCTCTTACCTCGCGGGGAAGGCGCCACGACGACTCACCGTCAGCATCGCCGCCATCCTGGGGTGCATCTCGGCGATCTGCTTCGCATCCTTTGCCGACACCACCGCACTGATCCTGGTGCTGGGCATGATCTTCCAGTTCTTCACCATGATGCTCAACACCATGCTCTCGGTGTGGTCGCCGGAGTTGTTCCCCACCTCCGTGCGCGCCATGGGCACCTCCGTGGTCAACGGTATCGGCAACGTCGCAGGCGCCGTGATGCCTTTTGCCGCACTGTTCTTCTTCGACCGCTTCGGTGTCCCAGGCGTGTTCGCCATGATCGCCGTCATGTACGCCCTGCTGGTCGTAGCGGCCCGCTTCGGCCCGGAGACCTTCGGCAAGTCGCTGGAAGCCGTCGCCGAGCGACCCGTCCTCGCCCACGTCTGACAACCATCACCAATAGGAGTCGAACATGTTGACACTCAACATCTCTGCCACCGCTCACGCGCCGAATTACGTGCCGCAGTACTACGCGGACGCCCTCGGTCTGTTCGCCGATCGCGGCCTGATGGTCATCGCCACGGCACGCGACCCCTGGACGGGTGTCCTCGACGACCTGGCCGACGGCTCGGCCGATGTGGCTCTGGGGGGCTTGTGGGTGCCCGCGATGTACTGGAACACCCCCCGCGAACTCACCGTGTTCGCACAGGTCAACCACCAGTTCCCCAAGGCGCTGCTGACACGGACCCCGCGGCCCGATTTCACGTGGTCCGATCTGGAGGGTGCCACCGTGCTGGCACCCGGAATCGGCGGCAGCGCGCCGTACGCGTTCACGGCCGGCCTGATTAGGGAGGCGGGCGTGGATCCGGCATCGATCACCTGGCTGCGGGACCTGTCGACCCCGATGTTCATCGAACTCTTCGAGGCAGGCGTCGGGGATGCCATCGTGCTGGACCTCGTGAACGCAGAAGTGTTGCAGGACAGGGGAACCGGATTCATCGCCGACGACTACACCCGCAGTGGCGGGCTCGGCCCCAATAGCGTGTACTACTGCCGCACCGACCGGTTCACCGAACTCGCCGAACAATTGGTCGCGTTCACCGGTGCGCTGCAGGAGTCGATGCAGTTGATGAAATCGGTCGACCTCACCGATCTGCATCCGCTGCTGGCGCAGCACTGGCCCCGTACGCCGCGCGGGCCGCTGCACAACGCCTGCGGCCGGATGCTGGATTCGCACACCTGGGACACGGTCCGGATCGACCCCGCTGCGACCGACCGCTGGATGCGAATCCTGCAGGACGAGAAGATGGTCCGGGAGACTCCCGCCTTCGGCGACATCGTCGACACCGCGATCGTGGATCGGATCGACTCGACCCGGGCGGCGTCCGCGCGATGACGCGTCGCGCTACCGGTTCTCGCTGAACGCCCGCAACGACGCCACCTGTTCGGGATCCAGTGACGGCCGCACGCTCTCGCGGGCTTTGGCGACGTCCTCCATCGTCACATCGGTCGCATCGATCGATCGGCGCATCGCACTCAGCGCCGCCTCCCGCAGCAGGGCGACGCAGTCGGCGGCGCTGTAGCCGTCCAATTCCTCGGCGAGCGCGTCCAGGTCGACGTCGGGGGCCAGCGGGATCGACTTCCCCGCGGTGTGCAGAATGTCTTTGCGGGCCTGTGCATCCGGTGGTTCGACGAAGACCAGCTTCTCGAGCCGCCCGGGACGCAGCAGCGCCGGGTCGATGAGATCCGGGCGGTTGGTGGCGCCGAGAACCACCACGTCACGCAGCGGGTCGATGCCATCCAGTTCGGTCAGCAGGGCCGCGACCACGCGGTCGGTGACACCGGAGTCATGACTCTGCCCGCGCCGCGGCGCCAGCGCATCGATCTCGTCGAGGAACACCAACGACGGCGCCGAATCGCGTGCCCGGCGGAACAATTCGCGCACCGCCTTCTCCGAGGCGCCGACCCATTTGTCCATCAGTTCGGCGCCCTTGACGGCATGCACGGACAGCCGGCCCGAACTGGCCAGCGCCCGCACCACGAAGGTCTTGCCGCAGCCCGGTGGCCCGTAGAGCAGCACGCCGCGCGGCGGCTGCACACCCAGACGGGCAAAGGTGTCCGGATGCTGCAGAGGCCACAACACCGCCTCGGTGAGTGCCTGTTTGGTCTCTACCATGTCCCCGACGTCATCGAGGGTCACCGAGCCGACGGCCACCTCCTCGGTCGCCGAGCGCGACAGTGGCCGGATCACCGACAGCGCACCGGTGAGATCGTCCTGCGTCAGCGTCGGTGACTGCCCGTCACTGCTGGCCCGCGCCGCCGCCCGCAACGCGGCCTCACGCACCAGTGCGGCCAGATCGGCGACGACGAAACCGGGTGTCCGCTCACCGATCTCGTCGAGGCTCAGGTCGGTGGCGGGCACATCGCGCAGCAGCACCTCCAGCAGTGCCTTGCGGGTACCGCCGTCGGGCAGGCTCAGTCCGAGCTCGCGGTCACACAGTTCGGGTGCCCGCAGCCGGGCGTCCACGTTGTCCGGCACCGCCGAGGTGGCGATGAACGCGACACCCTTCGTGGCCACCGCGTTGCGCAGCTCGGTGAGGATCAGCGTCGCGACGGGTTCGGGCGTCGACGGCAGCAGCGCATCGATATCGGTGATGAGCAGCACCCCGCCGGCCGCACGCACCTTTGCGACCGCCGAGGTCACCGCGCCGAGCCGATCCTCCGCGCGCAGGGCGCCGATCTCGGGGCCGTCGAGCTCGACGAGGGTGCGCTGGGCGCACACCGCGCGCACCAGAGTCGCCTTGCCGACGCCGGCGGGACCGGAGACCAGCACCCCGAGATTGGCTGTGGCTCCCAGGGTTTCGAGTAGCTGCGGCTCGTCGAGTGCGAGCTTGAGCCATTCGGTGAGCTTGCCGGCCTGGACGTGGGCACCCTTGAGATCGTCGAACGGCACCGCGGTCGCGGCCGGCGGGGTGTTCGCGCCGGTGCTGCGCAGGGGCTGAGGTTCGGAGACACCGTCACCCCAGGACACCATCGAATTCGGTTGCACGCTCACCGTTGCGTCCGGGTCGACGGCGGTGACGGTCAGCAGCTCGGAGGTCCAGGTGATCCCCACCGAAGTGGTCAGGGCGGTCGTGGCATCCGAGGTGGAGGTGCCCGGGCCCAGATCGCGGGGCAGCAGCGAGACGGTGTCCCCGACCGTCAGCACCTTGCCCAGCAATGCCATTCGCAAGGTCGCGGGGGAGACCGACTGGGTGGCCAACCGCGACCCGGTCAACGTCACCGATCGCGCGCCGAACACCGTCACCGGTGCCACGACCACGGCGGCGTTCTCCCGGAGTCCGGCGTTGGAGAGGGTGACATCGTCGAGCAGGGCGGCCCCCGCGGGGGTGCCGGGTGGGGCAATGCCGACCACCGCGGCGGTCGATCGCGACCCGAGCAAGGACACCGCGTCCCATTCCCGGATACCCAGTGCCGCAATGGCCTCCGGGTGCAGACGGACCACGCCGCGGCGGGAGTCCAGGGCGGACGTGTTCAGGCGTGCCGTCAGGGACAGGGTCATCGGCGCGGCGGCTTGCGAAGGCCGAGGCGGGACACCGACCGCCGGTTCGGCTGCTGGGTGCGGCGGATCTCGCGGCGGGCCTGGCGGCGCTGGCCCGGTTTGTCGTTCCAGGTCTCGGGTCGAGCCGCCACCCAGCGCTGGCTCCGGATGGTGAACGGGATGATCAGCAGGTAGCCGGCGATGATCAACAGCACCAGCACATACGGGAACAGCAGCAGGGCGGCGGCAGCGGCAGCGATCGCGATCAGCAGGATGGGCGCGGCGTTCGGCGGCATGGACACCGATTTGAGCGCCAGCGTCGGCACCCGGCTGACCAGCAGGGCGGCGTTCGCGGCGAACCACAGGCAGACGAACCACGGTGCGGTCCACCAGCCCTGGCCGAACTGCAGCATCGCTGCCAGCGGGCCGATCACGCCGACCGCGCCGCACGGCGCAGGCATGCCGGTGAAGTACTGCCGGGTGTAGGCGGGTTTGGTGTCGTCGTCGAGCAGCGCGTTGAACCGTGCCAGCCGCAGCACGATGCACACCGCGTACAGCAGGGCGAAGATCCACCCGACCGGTGAGGTCGGCAACAGCGTCACGTAGACCACCAGCGCGGGCGCCACCCCGAAATTGACCGCGTCGGCCAGCGAGTCGATCTCGGCACCCATCCGGGACTGGGCGTCCAGCGCGCGGGCGATGCCGCCGTCGATCCCGTCGAGTACCGCGGCGGCCCCGATCAGCGCCAGTGCGATGTGCGGCCGCTCGTCGAGCGCGAACTTGATGGAGGTCAGTCCGCAGCAGATCGCCAGCACCGTCGTGGCACTCGGCAAGATCCGCATCGCAGCCGGGCGCGGCTTGGCTCGGTCCCGGTTCTGCATCAGGGCAGCTCGGCCAGAATCGTCTCGCCGCCGATGGCGCGCTGGCCGATCTCGACGGCCGCCTTCGCGCCCTCGGGCAGGTAGGTGTCCAGGCGGGACCCGAACCGGATCAGCCCGTAGGTCTCGCCCAGGGTGAGTTTGTCGCCGGCCCGCGCTGAGCACACGATGCGCCGCGCCAGCAGACCGGCGATCTGCACCGCGACCACGTCGACGCCGTCCGGTGTGCGGATCCACAAGCTGTTGCGCTCGTTGGCCTCGCTGGCGGTGTCCTTGTCCGCGGACTGGAACTGACCGGGCTTGTGGGCCACGGCCACCACCTCACCGGCCGCGGGGGCGCGCTGCACATGGGCGTCGAACAGCGACAGGAAGATGCTGATCCGGAGCATCGGGGTGGCCGGCAGGCCGAGTTCGGCGGGCGGGACCGCCTGGTCGATCAGCGTGACGCGGCCGTCGGCGGGCGCGACGACGACACCCGGCCGGCTCGGGGGCACCCGGGACGGGTGCCGGAAGAACAGCGCGGAGAAGCTCGCGGCGCTCAGCCCGGTGTTACGCAGCCAGCGCCGGTTGCGGCCGAGCGCGGCAATTCCCAGCCCACCTGCGATGAACGGCAGGCCGGCGGGGTGGACCGGAGGGACGGTGGAACGGACGAGTTCGGCGAAGCGCTGGGCTTCGGACGCGTTGTCGTCGGAGGGGCGAGCAGGTCTGGCCATGGCGGCTCCCGATTCTACGTGGATTCAGCCGGCTGACAGGTCCCAGACCACCACCGGCGATCCGGCGGCCAGGTGGTCGACCTCCTCGGGGATGTCGAGCAGACAATTCGACGAGGCCAACCAACGTAAGTGGTGCGAGGCCGGCGGGCCGTAGCCGGTGACAGTGTTACCGGCCAGCACTCCGCGGCGGAACTGGCGTTTGCCTCGCGGTGAGGTCAGGTCCTCGGTCAGGGCCAGGGTCAGTCGTGGGCGGTCGGGCGGTAGCCCCATCGCCTCACGCAGTGGGGCGCGCACGAACACCTCGAAGGAGACCAGTGAACTGACCGGGTTGCCGGGCAGCGTGACGATCGGCGTGCCCGACACGGTGCCTGCGCCCTGCGGCATCCCGGGCTGCATGGCCACCTTCACGAACTCGACGCCACCGGACAACGCGTCCTTGACCACCTCGTAGGCGCCGGCGCTGACGCCGCCGGTGGTGATGATGAGATCGGCACTGCCGGCGTGCGCGGCAAGTGCCGCGTGGAACGCGTCGACATCGTCGTCGACCGCGTCTGCCACGACGGCCTCCCCGCCCGCATCCCGGACGGCGGCCGCCAACATCACCGCATTGGATTCGTAGATCTGCCCGGGCAGCAGCGGGGTGCCCGGCGCCACCAGTTCCGAACCCGTCGACATGACGAGCACCCGTTGACGCGGCAGCACCGTCAGCGCGCCGAAGCCCAGCGCGGCGGCCAGTCCCAATGCCGCCGGGGTGAGCACCTGCCCGGTGCGTAACACCGTCATCCCGGCGGCCACGTCCTCGCCTGCGCGGCGGATGTGCTGTCCATCCCTGGCCGCGGTCCGGATGGACACCTGCGCGGCGGTGGTGCTGAAATCCGCGTCCGTTGCTTCCACCGGCACCACCGCGGTCGCTCCCGCGGGCAGCGGTGCACCGGTCATGATCCGTTGGGCGGTACCGGGTTTCAGCGCACCGGTGTCCGTTCGACCGGCCGGGATGTCGTCGGCGACGGGCAGGGTGACGTGGCTGGCTGCCGTGGCGGCGGCGATATCGTCGGCGCACACCGCGAACCCGTCCATCGCGGAATTGTCGAACCCGGGCAGGGACAGCGGCGCAACCACATCGGCGGCCAGCACCAGACCGAGTGCCTCG
>JAHFVC010000075.1 GCA_023264765.1 Mycobacterium sp.
TGTACGAAGACCTACTGGCGGCGGGGCAGCCACTGGGGCTTGCGCGCGGGGGTTATTACGCCATCGAGTCGATGCGGCTGGAGAAGGGCTACCGGGCGTTCGGCCGGGAACTGACCCCCGGTGACAGCCCGGTGGAGGCCGGCCAGCTGTTCACCTGCAAGCTGGGCACCGGCATCGATTTCCTGGGCCGGGCCGCGGTCGAGCAGGCGCGGGCCAACGGCGCACGGCGCCGACTGGCCGGCTTCGCGGTGTCCTCGCCGGAACCGATGCTCTGGGGTGGCGAGCTGATCCGGCGCAACGGGGTGGTGGCGGGTCAGGTGACCTCGGCGGCGTGGGGTGCGACGATCGGGGCATCGGTCGGGCTGGCGTATCTGCGTGCCGAGGACGGCGGGGTCATCGACACCGAATGGGTGGACGCCGGCACCTATGAAGTGAACGTCGGCGGCACGGCATATCCGCTCGCGGTGTCGCGCAAGGCGCTCCATGACCCCGCTAACACACGAATTCGCTGATCACCTCGGACGCCAGCAGTTCCAGCGTCCGGTCGCTGCCGCGATCGTGGGTGAACAGCACCACTTGGCCGAAGCCGAGGTCGCGGAAACGCGCCAACCGTTCGACGATCATCGGCGCAGTCCCGATCAGGCCGCCCTCGTGCAGCCCGAAACCCGGTCCACCGAATCGCTTCTCGGCGAGCGCGCGTACGTCGGGCAGGGTGGCGTCGTCGGGGGCGAGGGCCATCACGGCCTCCACCGACATCACGATGGTCGCCGGGTCGCGGCCGATGTCGGCGCACAAGGACCGCAGCACCGAGAGCTTGTGCTCCAGTTCGCCGAGCGCGTAGGTGGGCACGTTCCACACATCGGCGTAACGCGCCACCAACGGCAGCGTGTGTTTCTCGCCGACCCCGCCGACGACGATCGGCGGGCGTGGCTGCTGCACGGGCCCGGGCCGGATCGGCATGTCGCGGACCTGATAATGCTTGCCCGCGAAGTCGATCCGGCCGCCACCGAACGCCTGGGTGAGAATCTCCAGGGATTCGCCGAGCCGCTGCGAGCGTTCGGCGAAGGTGCCCCAGTCCAGACCGGTGCGCACGTGTTCGTCCTCGATCGAGCCGCTGCCCAGGCCCAGCTGTAACCGGCCGGCCGAGATGTGGTCCAGGGTGGCGGCCATCTTCGCCAGCACTGCGGGATGCCGAAACTGATTGCACAGCACCATATGTCCGACTCGAAGCCGTTCGGTCCGACTGAGCAACGCGGTCGCCAGCGTCCAGGCTTCCAGCGAATCGATCTCGGGCATCCCGGGCCCGTACAGGTGGTCGTAGAGCCACAGCGACCCGATACCGAGTTCCTCGCAGCGCAACGCCCGGTGCAGGACATCGGGATACGACATCCCCATCTGAGGGAGGTAGACGCCGATATCCAGCCCGCTGGTCACGGGCGCAGCGCAGCAGCCAGCCTGCGCCACTGCTCCCGGGGGAAGGCGCTCGGGTCGCTGTCGAGGACCTGCAGGCACACATGGTCGGCGCCGGCGTCCTGATGCTCGGTGACGCGCGCCAGGATCTTCTCCTCGTCGCCCCACACGATGATCGCGTCGAACAGTCGGTCGCTGACCTCGGCGATGTCCTCGGCGGAGAAGCCGGACCGCAACAGATTGTTGGCGTAGTTGGGCATCGCCAGATACGAACGCAGCCAATCGGTGCCGATCTTCCTGGCCGCATCCGCGTCATCGGTCAGGATGGCGGTCTGCTCGGGCAGCAGCAGCGGACCCGGCCCGAGCGTTTCGCGGGCAGTGGCAGTGTGCGCGGGAGTTACCAGGTAGGGATGCGCTCCGCGTGATCGGGTGCCGGCCAGTTCGAGCATCTTGGGGCCCAGTGCGGCCAACGCTCGCTCCGCGACGGGCACCGGCGGGTCGGCTGCGTCGAGAGCGTCGAGGAATGCCTTGGTGGCCGCCAGCGGTTTGCGATACGCACCCGGCTTTTTCGAGTCGATCAGCGGCGCATGGCTGACCCCGATCCCGAGCAGCAGGCGAGGCCCGTATTGCGCCGTCAGCCGCGCGTGTGCGGTCGCGACGTCCTGCGGCTCGTGCATCCACAAATTGAGGATGCCGGTCGCGATGACGGTGCGTGTGGTGGCCGCCAGCAGGTTCTCGATCGAGGCGAAGAGTGCGCCGCCCACATCGGGTATCCACAGGGCGGGGTAGCCCAGGTCATCCAGCTCGGCGGCCGCTTCCGCGGCCTGGGCCGGATCGCTGTAGCGCAGCTGTGCACTCCAGATGCCGACGCCCGAAAGTTCCATCCGTGCAAATCCTTTCGGTTATGTGCGACCGTCGCGGTCCCAGACCTCCAGCATCGTACGCAAGATCTCCTCGGCCCGTCCGAGCCCACCGAGGTGGCTCTCGCCGGGCAGCACCGTCATGTCGGCGTCGGGCAGCCGGGCCACCGAGTGCGAGCCGTGCTCGAACGGGACGATGTGGTCCTTGTCGCCGTGCCACCAGTGCACCGGGACCTTGACCTCGTCGAGGCGGAAACCCCAGTCGCGCACGAACACGACGATGTCCGCGAATGGGGCGGCAAGCTGTTTGCGGGTGCCGTTGAGCAGGTCGTCGAGGAACATGGCCTTGAACTCCGGGCGGCCCAGCAGGCGCCGGTCGCCCTCCGGCGAGATCCGGGCGTAGATCTCCAGTGCCGGTGACGCCACCGGGCCGAGGAACTTGATCAACGTGCCGGCCACCAGCCGGATGGGCAGCCCGGCCACCTCAAGCACAGGGGCCACCGTCGAGCCGAGATTCATCAGGCCGCTGGAGATCGCGTCCTCGCCGACGTAAGGAGCGACGCCACCGAGGATCCCCGCAGCAACGACCCGCTCGGGCATCGCCGCCGCGGCGGCCAACGCGTACGGGCCACCACCGGACAGGCCGATGACGGCGAAGTGATTGATACCCAGGGTGTCGGCGATGACGCGCAGGTCATCAGCGAACGCCAGCACATTCGAATACTGGTGCGGCGTGGACGATCCGATGCCCGGACGGTCGACGCCGATCAGCCGGATGTGCTCCAGTTCGGCATAGGCGCGGGCCTCGGCGGGAATCTGCCTGCGGGCACCGGGAGTTCCGTGCAGCCAGAAGATGGCCCGGCCCTGGGGGTCGCCGAACTCGGCAAACCCGATCTGGCGGTCTGCGCCGACCGCGATGTTGCCCTCGAGTTTCGGGCGCGCAATAGGAGGAACCATGACCTGAGTGTGTCATGAGCCATGGCGGAACCCAATCGTGGTCGGCATCACCGCTGGCAAGCCGCGCTTACGCGCCCCAGCGCACACGGCCGATTCGGTGTCAATCCGGCGCGCCGGGCCGGCATCCCATCGTGATCAAATTCGCTGCACAACCGTTTTATACGTGGAGCACACGACCGACACAGCAAAAAACAAGCCTGGGTTCGGAGACTCATTTCACGGGCGACCGCCACGGTGTGCCCGGCGACAAGGAGTTGACGATGAATCTCAAGCGAATGGCCGGCGTCTCGGCGCTGACGATCGGCATAGGACTCGGCGGGTTGCTGGGCATGGGTACCGCGGCTGCCGATCCCGGACCTGGATGTGGTCCGCAACCGGGCAACTGCGACAACCGTGGCGGCCATGACGATCGCGGCGGACCCGGCGGGGGACAGCAGGACGACTGGGGCCACCGCGGCATCGATCAGGGTCGGCAGGACCATCAGCCGTTCAACTACAACGGCCAGCGGGTCAACCCGGTGTGGGACGACAACCACCACGGGTGGGGCTTCTGGTTCCTGGGCCTGTGGATTCCGCTGTGACCGTGAGCGCGATCCAGGCCCGGCGGGTCAAAGCGGTGGGCGCGCTGGCGGCGATCGTCGCCACCGGCGGCCTCACCGTCGCGTGCAGCGGCGGTGACTCCGGTGGTACCACCTCGACCACACCGACCACCACGACCACCACGTCGACGACCGCCACGAGTGCCACGGTCTCCGAGTCCAGCGGAAGTGGCGGGGGCGGCGAGGCGCCGCGGCACCACGAGGACGCCCCGGCCGTCACCGAGACCCAGGCCCCGGTGACCGAGACCCAGACCCAGGCACCGGTGACGGAGATGGAAACCGTCACCACCTCGGTGCAGGTTCCGCAGACCCACCAGGAGCGGCCGCAACAGGGCAACCAGTCCCAGCAACAGGGTGGTCAGTCCCAGCAGGGCGGTCAGCAGTCAGAGGGCGTGCACCAGTCCGGTCACTGACCGAGCCACGCCGGCGGGCGGCGACCCGACCACGGGGCGGCGACTTCGATTTGCGCCGCCAGTTGCAGCAGGATCGTCTCGTCGGGGGCCATCAACTGCACACCGATCGGCAGGCCCGTCGATGTTTGGCCGAGCGGTAGCGAAATCGCCGCCCACCCGGTCACATTCGCCAGTGACGTCCAGCCGGTGGAGGCGAACTCGACGTCGAAGAACGCGCGGGTGGTGCCCCGCGGCTGGTCCAGCAGCCCGTACGGCGGCGGACCGGTGAGCAGCGTCGGGACCAGCAACACATCGTGGGCGCCCAGCCCCGCCACGAACCGGCGGGTCTGGGCGTGCACGGCCGAGATGGCCGCGGCGTATTCGACGCCGGTGGTCCGGAATCCTTCGTGCACCATCACCCAGGTGCTCGGTTCGAATTCGTCTTCGCGCGGCGCGCGTCCGAGGTGCGCGGTGGCCAGGGCGTGCAGCTGGGCGTTGCTGACGGTGTGCAGCACCGCGATGGCGTCGGCGACGGTATCCGGATCGATCGACGGAGCACCGGGTTCGACGGTGTGCCCCAGTTCGGCGAGCAGCGCTCCGGCCGCCTCGACGGCCGCGACGACCTCCGGATCGGTCGGCGAGCCGGGAAACGGTGACGCCGTCGCGAGGAGGATGCGCTGGGGTTCCGGCGCGCGCTGGATCGCCGTCAGATACGACTGCGCCGGGATTGGAGCGCCGTACGGATCGCCGGGCGCGGCACCGGCGACCACATCCAGCAGCGCTGCGCTGTCGCGCACGGTGCGGGTCAGCGCGTGCTCGTTGACCAGACCTTCCAGGCCGTGTCCCCCTCCCGGCGCGAAAGAGGTCCGGCCGCGCCGGGGTTTGAGCCCGACCAGTCCGCAACACGACGCGGGCACCCGGATCGATCCCGTCCCGTCGCCGCCAGACGCCGCGGGAACCACTCCGGCCGCGACTGCGGCGGCCGACCCGCCGCTCGACCCGCCCGGCGTGATGTCCGGCGACCACGGGTTGGCGGTCCGGCCGAACAGAGACGGCTCGGTGGTGCAGTGGTTACCCCACTCCGGGGTGTTGGTCTTACCGAACACCACCAGGCCGGCGTCCAGGTAACGCTGCACGATCCAGGCCGATTCCGCGGCGACATGGGTGCGTAGGGCGCGCGAACCCATGGCTTCGGGTGCGCCGGCCAGGGATGCGCCAAGGTCCTTGAGCAAGAACGGAACTCCCGCGACCGGGTCGGTGCCGCCCGCGCGCAGGGTGCCTACCGCGTCCAGCGAAGCGGCCTGCGCGCGGCCCCGCTCGAACAGGTCGGTGATGACGGCGTTGAGGGGCCGGGTCGATTCCAGCCGCAGGATCGCCGCTTCGAGCAATTCGGCCGCCGAGAGCTCGCCGGCCGCCGCGAGCGCCGCCTGGCCTATCGCGTCGACTTCGGCCAGCTCACTCGCGGTGCGTGCGTCCATGGCCGTCCATCCTGCGGTGCGCCGCGATGGGCGGCAACCGGGCCGCGTCTTCGCCACAATCCGGTGCCGCCAGCGGATAGGTTCGTAGCCACCGTGTTCAACGGGAACCGCGTTCAAGGAGGAACCCATGGCCGAGCCGGTCGACCCAGGAGCCGTCGCGCTGGCATTCTCGACCCACCGGTTCGAGGAGGCGCTCGTCCACCTGGCCAAGGATGTGCGGTGGACGATCGTCGGGTTCATGGTCCTGGAAGGCTCCGACGCCGTCATCCGGACGTGCCGGGACACCCGGGAGGGACTGGCCGACACGGTGACCGACGTGGACCGCTGTGTGGTCGCCGCTCAAGGTGATGTCGTCGCGGTGGACATGTTCTCGCGCTACACCGGGCCCAACGGGGTCACCGCCGTGGCGGGTTGCGACATCTTCGAATTCGTCGACGACCAGATCGCCGCGATCACGTCCTACGCCGTGCAGGTCGATCCCGACAGCGCCGGGGCACCGCCGCGCTGAATCCCGGGGTCGCTGCCGCTAAAGCGGGATGACGCTCTCACTGTTGAGCGCCCGCCAGGAGCGCCGGCACCACGCGACGGCCCGCTGCCGCACCCGCCACTGGGCGGACCTGACGTGGTGTCCGGCCGCCCGCTCGGCCATGTGGCCGACGAACTCGGGATCCAGGATCGCGTAGCCGCCGTCGATGCGTTCCCACAGACCCGCCAGCCACAGCTCGAAAGCCGGGGTGGTGGAGTCCGGGACGATGCGCTCCAGCGCGATGTCGGCGATGAATTCCGGATGCACGGTGTTGACGCTGTGCGCCGCCGCCAGGACGTGGAGGCGCAACGCCTCGCGGGTGATGTCGCGGCTCAAATAGCGCGCGTACAAGGTCTCGACTTCAACGGAGACCGCTCTGTCTCGCATGCGCTGACTATAGCGTTTACATGGCCGAAACATGAAAAAACGCGCTGGCTAGAGGGGGCCTCCGGCCACCCGCCGCCGATAGGCCGACGGTGTCTCTCCGCAGAACTGGGTGAAGCTGCGGGTGAACGAGCTCAGGTTGTCGAAGCCGACCGCCGAGGAGGTTGCCTGCACCGACTGGCCCGGGCCGGCCAGCAATGCCATCGCGCGCAGCATCCGCGCGTGCAGCAGGTAGGTCCGCCACGACAGTCCCAGGGTGTCGGAGAACAGTCTGCGCAGGGTGCGTTCGGACACCGCGACCGCTCGGCTGACGTCTTCGACGGTCACCGACTCCAGATGGTCCTTGGTGTACGCCAGGGCGGCGGCCACGATCGGATGTTCCGATGTCGGCAGGCTCAGGGGCGCCTCGTGATCGAGCGCATCGGTCACGATGTTGGCCAGCGTCGCGAAGAAACCGTCGGATATGGCTTCCTCTTTGGGTGCTGTCGACCGCCGGTCGATCGGCCACCGCAGCGCGTAGAGCATCAACTCCCGGATCAATGGCGATACCGCGATGATCCGGGCGCGATCACCGGGCTCGTCGATCATCGCCGGATCGAACATCACCGCAACGGTTTTCACGTCCGGGTTCATCACCGCCTGGTGCTCCAGACCTGCCGGGATCCAGGCCGCCTGCTGGGGAGGCAGCAAGTAGTGCGCGGAGTCCGTCTCCACTTCGACGACGCCGGCCACGGCGTACTCGATCTGGTGCACCTCGTGGGAGTGCCAGCCGGTGATCAGGCCGTCGCCCTCGTACAGATAGCTGCCTGCGAGCGCGCGGCCGCCGCGGCGCAGTTCGATCACCGGGCGGGCCGGGTGTTCGACTTTGGCCGCAGTGTTCAATCTGGCCGAAAGGGGTAAACCTCTGTCCGATAGCGCAGAGACGGTCACAAGATCCGAGGGTACTAGTTAGGTATGAAGACCGACGACCTGATTCTGGTGAGCATCGACGACCACGTCGTGGAACCGCCCGACATGTTCCTCAACCACGTGCCGGCCAAGTACAAGCCGGAGGCGCCGATCGTGGTGACCGACGACAAGGGTGTCGACCAGTGGATGTATCAGGGTCGCCCGCAGGGCGTCAGCGGTCTCAACGCCGTGGTGTCGTGGCCCGCCGAGGAATGGGGCCGTGATCCCGCCGGCTTCGCCGAGATGCGTCCCGGGGTCTATGACGTGCACGAGCGGGTCCGCGACATGAACCGCAACGGCATCCTGGCCTCGATGTGCTTCCCGACGTTCACCGGATTCTCCGCGCGCCACCTCAACATGCATCGCGAAGAGGCGACGCTGGTGATGGTGTCGGCCTACAACGACTGGCACATCGACGAATGGGCGGGCAGCTACCCCGACCGGTTCATCCCCATCGCGATCCTGCCGACCTGGAATCCCGAAGCGATGAGCAGGGAGATCCGCCGGGTCGCGGCCAAGGGCTGCCGCGCGGTGACCATGCCGGAACTGCCGCACCTGGAGGGTCTGCCCAGCTATTTCGACGAGGACTACTGGGGTCCGGTGTTCCGCACCCTGTCCGAGGAGAACGTGGTGATGTGTCTGCACATCGGCACCGGCTTCGGAGCGATCTCGATGGCCAAGGACGCCCCTATCGACAATCTGATCATCTTGGCCACGCAGGTCTCGGCGATGTGTGCCCAGGATCTGTTGTGGGGCCCGGCGATGCGTAATTATCCCGACCTGAAGTTCGCGTTCTCCGAGGGTGGCATCGGCTGGATCCCGTTCTATCTGGATCGCAGCGATCGGCACTACACCAACCAGAAGTGGCTGCGGCGCGACTTCGGCGACAAGATGCCCAGCGACGTCTTCCGCGAGCACTCGCTGGCCTGCTATGTCACCGACAAGACCTCGCTGAAATTGCGCCACGAGATCGGTATCGACAACATCGCCTGGGAATGCGACTACCCGCACTCGGACTGCTTCTGGCCCGATGCACCCGAGCAGGTGCTCGCCGAACTGAACGCCGCCGGCGCCTCGGACTCCGACATCAACAAGATCACCTGGGAGAACTCCTGCCGGTTCTTCGGCTGGGATCCGTTCAAGCTGACGCCGAAGAATGAGGCGACCTCGGGAGCGCTGCGCGCCAAGGCCACCGACGTCGACGTGTCGATCCGGCCGCGCGCGGAGTGGGCGCGACTCTACGACGCGAAGCAGTTCGCCGCGACGTAGGCTGCACTAGGCTTGGCGGCATGACCGATCTGGACCGTGCCGCAGCCCGTCGTGACATCGCCGATGCCCTGGTGAAGGCGCTCGATCGCCGGCATGAGGTGCTCGACATCATCGTGGACGCCGAGAACCGGGACGCCGCCGTCGACGCCATCGCCGCGTTGCTGGGCACCAGTCACGCCGGCGGTGAGGCGGTGATCGGGCTGTCCTTCGACCAGGTGACCAAGGAATCGCGTCGGATCATCGCCGAAGAACTCGACGATCTGAACAGCCAGCTGACGTTCACCCTCAACGAGCGGCCCGCTTCGTCGGCGGAAACCCTTGTGCTGCGCGCCTTCTCGGGGTCAGAGGATGGCGACATCCTCGCCGTGCGAATCCAGGATCAGGGCAAGGCGGGTGACGGTTCCGACGCCCCCGCGGGCAGCCTGGACGACGAGATCGCCGCGGCGCTGGCCCGCGTCGACGCCGAGGAGGCCGCCTGGTTCGTGGCGCTCGAAGGTGACGAGAAGGTCGGCCTGGTGCTCGGCGAACTCAACGGCCACGAGGTCGAGGTGCGGATCTGGATCCGCCCCGAGCATCGTAAGAAGGGTTACGGCACTGCGGCCCTTCGGAAGTCGCGCTCGGAAATGGCGATCTACTTCCCGGCCGCCCCCGTAGTGGTCCGCGCGCCCAGCGCCTGAAACTCAGCCGTCCTCGAGACGGGCGTCGTCCCAGGCCCCGCGATCGGAGCTGACCGCATGGTGGGCGCCATCGGCGTCGGCTGACCACGCGGTGCCCGCGCAGATCAAGTCGTGCGGCAGGGCCAGCTCCGTGGGCAGCACCGGCAGGCCGGGGACCGCCGGGAGGGGCAGCGGCGGTGGCGGGGTGGCCGCGAGCATCGCCGGGGCGGACGCGAGCATCGGAATCACCGATCCCGCAGCGTCAATGGGCAAGGCGGCGCCGGCCGGCGCACCCACTCCGACCGGGACGGCCACCGCGGCCGCATCGACGGGTAGTGCCGCCGCGTCGACCGGGGCGGCGACCGGTGGAGCCATGTCCGCGGGGGGCGCACCGAGGGGAGCCACCTCGACCGGTGGGACGGGAAGGTCCTGCACCGGTGGCGGTGGCGGTGGCGGCGCGACCATGGGTGCGGCCTCCACGGGTGCGGCCGGCAGCACGGGTGGCGGCGGCACGGCCGCATCGGGCACCGGAGCCACGGCGGCGACATTGGCGACCGGCAGGGCGTCCGGCACGGGTCCCGGGATGGCTTCGGGGACTGGGGCGGGGATCGGGGCGGCCGCCTCGATCAGCGGTGCCGCCGCCGGAATGGGCGGTGCACCAAGGGGAATGGGGACACCGAGCGGAACCGGTGGGACGGCCAACGGCACTGCGGGCAGGGCTGCTGCCGGGAGCGCGGCCGGCGCTGCTGCGGCGGCCGCCGGCGCGGCGTCGACAGCGACCATCTCGGTGATCGGCAGGGCCGCGGGAACCGCGAGGGGTGCCGCTGCCGGAACCGCCGACTCCGGTACGGCCATCGCGGCGACGGGCACCGCGGGCAGCACCTCAGGCGCCGCTACCGGGACGGGTGGGAGGCCTTCCGGAATCACCACCGCGGCCTCGACGAGTGGCTCGGCCGGCGGGGCCGCAACCACCGGTACCGGCGGCGCGTCCGGCGCTGGGACGGCACCCAACGCCTCCGGGATGATGTCTGGCGACGCCGCGAGTTGCTGCACCATGTCCAGGCACGGCACCCCGGGACTACTCGCGGACTCCGCATCGGCGATCGCCGCGGGGTTGATCACCAGCATCGACCAGTAGAGTCCGGCAGCCGCCACCGCTGTGAGCGCAGTGCGATTCGAGACGTGCGACATGGACTCCCGATTCTGCTTCCGGCGACGACAAGCAAGAACTTATCGCGAAACGAAATTTGTACAAGTTGCCAATTTGACACATCTCGATCCGATACCAAGAAGTGTCAATTTTGTGACACGACAAGCGTTTACGTCACCGGGAGTGTCGAGTGTCAGACGGCGGCAGCCTTTTCCATAGCCGCCAAAGAATCTTCGAGATGGGTCAGCAGCCGCTGCAGGTGCGGCACGCTGCGCCGGCAGCCCACCAAGCCGAAATCGAGATTGTCCGCGTTGTTGGTCAGGGTGATGTTCAGTGCCTGGCCGTCCAAGGCGATGGACAGGGGATAGTTGCCGTCCAGTCGGGCACCGCGCCAGTACATCGGTGTCCGGGCGCCGGGCACATTCGAGATGACGATGTTGAACGGCGGCGGCGCGGACGCCGCGAAGCCGGGCAACAGACTCAGGGCGATGCCCGACATCAGGAAGCCGGACAGGGCGAGGGCCTCCATGCGAGGGAGTTCCGAGAACACCTTCTTGTTGTCGCGCATGGAGGCGCTGATGGTTTCCAGACGCTGGAGCGGGTCGGCGACATCGGTGGCCAGATTGCACAGGATCGTGCCGACCATGTTCCCACCGGCGTCCTGCTCGTGCTCACCGCGCAGGCTCACCGGAACCATTGCCACCAACGGAGTCTCGGGCAGCGCTTGGCGCTCGTCGAGATAGGCGCGCAACGCCCCCGCCGACATCGCCAGCACGACATCGTTGACGGTGGTGCCGCCGACGGCATCCTTGACGGCCTTGATCCGGCTCAGCGACCAGGACTGCGCCGCGCACCGGCGCGCCCCACCGATCGGCACGTTGAACATCGTCCTGGGTGCGCCGAAGGGCAGAGTCAGTTGCTGTTCGACAAGGGCGGCCCGCGCAATGGCGAGCGCCGACGGGGCCAGGCCGGCCACCGCGCCTGCTGTACCGGTCGCCGCGCGCAGCAAGGACGACCCGCGCGGCGCGGGCGCACGCGTCCGGGTACGTGGCCGCAGGGCCCAGGGCACCCGCACCTCACGGTCGTCGGGGTCATCGGACAAGGTGCGGATCATCAGCCGTTGTGCCGACACCCCGTCGAGCAGGGAGTGGTGGATCTTGGTGTAGACGCCGAAGCGGCCGTCGTCCAGGCCCTCGACCAGATACGCCTCCCACAGCGGACGGTGCCGGTCCAGCAGCGTCCCGTGCAGCCGCGAGGTCAACTCGAGCAGTTCGCGCACGCGGCCCGGCCGCGGCAGCCCGGACCGCCGCAGGTGGTAGTCGACGTCGACATCCTCGTCGAAAGCCCAAGCCACATTGGTGATTCCGCCGAATGTGCGGGCCGGGTGTTTGCGGAACGTCGGCTGGAAGTCGTCGCATTTGGAGATCGACTCGTAGAGGTCGGTGACGAATTCGGGTCCCGCGCCGTCAGGTGGCCGGTACAGCTGCAGCCCACCCACATGCATCGGGTGCTCACGCGACTCGCCGAGCAGGAACATCGAGTCGGTCGGCGAGATGAGCTTCATACAGGTAGACGCTACCCATCGCGGCAGGGATGCGGGTGCGAGTCACGCAGCCTGCCGACGGATCTCCTAGCCGGTGGGTACCGCGCCGAGCACGCGCTGCAGATCGGGTTTCATGGCCTGCAGCTGGGAGCCCCAGTAGCCCCAGCTGTGGGTGCCGTCGGCCGGGAAGTTGAACACACCGTTGTGGCCGCCCGCGGCGACGTAACGCTTCTGGAAGTCCTTGTTGGTGTTCAGCGTGATGTTCTCCAGGAACTGGGCGCTGTACAGGCCGCCGAAATCCGAGCCGGTGTCGAGACCGGACGGGGCGCCGTTGCCGCAGTACACCCACACGGCGGTGCCGTTGGCTGCCAGCGTCGCCACGTTGACCATCGGGTCGTTGCGTCGCCATGCGGGGTCGGTGCTCTGCCCCCACATGTCGGTGGCCCGGTAGCCGCCGGCGTCTCTCATCGCGACGCCGATCAGGGTCGGCCACAGTCCCAGCGACGGATTGACGAAGCCGGAAAGCGAACCGGCGAAGATGAACTGGGTGGGATGCCAGATCGCCAGCGTCAGCGCGGAACCGCCCGACATCGACAACCCCACCACCGCGTTGCCGGTCGGGCTGATACCGCGGTTGGCGGCGAGCCAGGCGGGCAGCTCCTGGGTCAGGAAGGTCTCCCACTTGTAGGTCGTGGTGCCCGAACTGCTCTTCGCCGGCTGGTACCAGTCGGTGTAGAAGCTGGACTGCCCGCCGACGGGCACCACCAGTGACAGCCCGGAACGGTAGAACCAGTCGAAGACCGGGGTGTTGATGTCCCAGCCGCTGAAGTCGTCCTGCGCGCGCAGACCGTCCAGCAGATAGACCGCGTGTGGTCCGCCGCCCTGGAATCCCACGGGGATGTTGCGGCCCATCGCCGGTGAGGGCACCTGGAGCAGTTCGATCGGTCCGCCGGCGTTCGAGAAGGCGGTCGCGGGCGGCGCGGTGACAGTGACGGACCCGGTCAGCAGAGCTGCGGTCGCCACCAGTCCCAAAATGCGGCGGAGCAGGGGCATGTACCGCAAGCTAGCAGCGCGCTCCGCCGAGGCCGAGGTCCGACGCGGGCCGTGATCACGTTGTGATGTAACGGTTTAACTCAGGCCTCGAGGACGATGGTCAGCTCGTTGCCCGATCTCTCTACGCGCATCCCCGCCCGTCGGGCGATGGCCGCGACCTTGCCGGCATCGTCGGGATCGGACCGTCCGGACGCCAGCGCCCGGGCCAGTCTGCCCTTGTGCGCCTTGTTGAAGTGACTCACGACGGTGCGCTTGCCGGCGCTGTTCTCCGAGAGCACGTCGACCGTCACCGCACCCGGCAACCGGCCCAGCGCCGCATACGATCCCGACCTCAGGTCGACCACCAGTTCGCCGGCGGCGATCTCGGCGAGCACCGGCTCCAGCGCAGGCCGCCAGCGGGCGGCCAACGTGGGCTGCCCGGGCAGTTTGGATCCCGCCGACAGGCGGTAGGCGGGAATCGGGTCGTCGGCGCGCAGCAGCCCGAACAGCGCGGAACCCACCGCCAACCGTGCCCTGGCGCGGGTCGCAGCCGCCCCGCGCAACGACCCGACATCGAGCGCGTCGTAGAGCACGCCGGTGTAGCGGTCGATGGCCGGAAGGGTACCTGCCGTCAAAAGTGCTGCGTTGCGGTCGATCTCGCTGTCCTGGGCGGCGGTGATGCCCAGCGCTTTGCGGCACACCTCGCGATTGCCGGAGAGGCTGACGAGTTCGTCGACCAGGGCGGCCCGCACCGGGTTGAGCGCGGGGGAGTGCAGCGCGTCGAGGTTCAGCGCAGGGCCCTCGCCCCCGCCGCGTTTGGTCTCCGACGGAGGTAACAGCACGATCACCGGACAGAGGGTAGCCGAGCGGCTGCCGCCGCCGGTTCGCGCTCTGCGGCCGTGCCGGTGGCGCGGGCGCATCTTCGACGGGAATGGGGATCGGTGGGTGCTGTCTGGAGTTCGCATCGGGTACACAATTGCAAGCACCGAAAATGCTTAGCCGTACTCTGCGATGTGCGATTTCCCGCAATGCGCGAATCGGCTCTGACTACTTACCGAATCAACCAACTTTGCTTTTTGCTGAGTGCGCCGCAGATTGCCAGAAATGATCAGTTGGGCGGGCATTTCGAGGAGGTTCGGCGGTATTGCCCGCATTTTCTTTTACTGCTTGACACCGGTCGATTCCGTGCCGAGGATCGGACCGGGGGACGGATTTCGGTCGGATCGGCGGAAAACGGTGGTGTGCATGGGCTCCCGAGCGGGGATAAGGTATCGCAATCGTTAACTGCTGCACATACCTGATCGCTTAACATCACAAGCGCCGCAATCTTCGATTCCGGAATAAGGCACAGACCGTGACTGGCTTTGGTCAGTCGCCAGGAATGACAGGGGAACTCCGGTGACCGCTCAGGAACTCGTGGATGCCAACACCGAGGACGACGATCGGGACGGCGGACTGGCCGTCAATGTGCGTGTTTTGGTCCACCCGGATACCGACGATGAAGCGCGCGGGATCGTCGTCGATGACTTCGGCGACGCGGCTGGTTACGCGGTGTCCGTCGGGGAAGACGTGATCGCCGACCCGGCGCGCCGGTGGGCGGTCCAGCTCGACAGTGGCTCTCTGACCTTCGTCAACAGCGACGTACTGCGTCCCGAATAACGGTCAGCGCTGTTCGGGCGCCTCGCCCAGCAGTTCGTCGAGGAAGCCGCCCGCCTCGCGGGCGGCGCGGTCGACATCTCCTGCGTCGATCGCCTCCACCAGGCCACGGTGTCTGATGTGGGCGGCGGCCTCGGTGTCATGTGTGGTGGTGGCAACGCTGGCGAGCACCACTTCGGTCAGCCCACGGTATAGCTCGGTCAACACGGTGTTGTGTGCGCTGCGCACCACCGCGAAATGGAGTTCGGCGTCGGCGCGGACGAATTCTTCGACCGCGTGCTCGCGTTGCAGTTCGTCTCGGCGGGCCAACAGCTCCCATAGCTCGGCGAGATCCTCGGCCGTCCTGGCCGTCGCCGCGAGCCGGGCGCCCTCGACCTCCAGGCACCGGCGGACCTGCAGAACCTCCCGTAACTCGGATCCGCACAGCCGGCGTAGCGCACCCGACACCTCACTTGTGGCCCGCACGTAGGTGCCGTCACCCTGCCGGACCTCGAGTATGCCGCCGTGCGCCAAGGCGCGGACCGCTTCCCGCACAGTGTTGCGTCCCACCCCGAGGGTCTCGGCCAAGGCCGGCTCGGTGGGGATCTTGGTGCCGACGGGGTATTCGCCTGCGGTCACGGATTCGCGCAGCTGATCTATGACCTGGTCGACCAACCCGGTCCGTCGTGTCGTGGCCAAAGGCACACAAAACCCCTTTCATCCAATCATGGGATGTATGGCATGCTAACTCCGGTGAACGACTCTCGCCACAGCAGCAACACGATCGACCGACCGGCAGATGCCGGCGCCTTCGAGGCGCGTCCTGCGGCCGGTGGATTGCTGTTGACGGTGGCTGTCGTACTCACTGCGCTCAATCTTCGCCCCGCAATCACCAGCGTGGGTCCGTTGTTGGGCGAAATGCGTGATTCGTTGGGTGCCTCTGCGATCTGGGCCGGCGTGCTGACCACCCTGCCCGGCCTGTGCTTCGCCGCCGCCGGCCTGGCGGCACCCCGGTTGGCGGCCAAAGTGGGCCTCGACCGCGCCATCACGGTGGCTTTGGTGGTGCTCAGCGCGGGCTTGCTGCTGCGCGTCCTCGACGGTCAGGCGGTCGTCATCGGCGGCACACTGGTCGCGACGGCGGGCATCGCGCTGATCAATGTGTTGATCCCGGTCGTCATCAAACGTTCCTTCGCCGCCCGGATCGGCGTGATGACCGGTATCTACACCGCGGCACTGCAGGGCGGCGGCGCGCTCGGTTCGGCTCTGACGCCCGCGATCGAGGCCATCTCGGGCTGGCGCACCGCGTTGGGTGCCTGGGCCGCGCTCGCGGCGCTCGCCCTGGCGTTGTGGCTCATGGCGACCGCTCGCCGCGGAGGTCGCGCCGAGGTGGTGCCGCATCCGGCCGTCGATACCGCCCTCGAGGATCGGCCGTCCCTGCTGCACAGCCGGCTGGCGTGGACCATCACCTTGTTCTTCGGCTGCCAGGCCTTCCTCGCGTATGTCGTGATGGGCTGGCTGCCCGCGGTGTTCATCGACAGCGGCATGAGTAAGGGGGCCGCAGGACTTCTGCTGGGTCTGATCTCGGTGCTTGCCGTTCCGGTGAGCATCGTGATTGCGCCCGCTGCTGCCCGCAGGCCCAGTCAGAGCGGGTGGATCGTCGGCCTCGGGGCTCTCGGCTTCGTCGGCGTGACCGGGCTCGCTGTGGCGCCGGACATGGCGCCGCTGGTGTGGAGCGTGCTGCTCGGCCTCGGGATGAGTGTCTTCTCCCTGGCGCTGACGGTCATCGCGCTGCGGTCGCGCGATGCCGTCGACACCGCCCGGTTGTCGGGCATGGTGCAGGGGATCGGCTATCTGATGGCCGGGGTCGGCCCGTTCCTGTTCGGCCTGTTGCACGATGTGACGGGCGGCTGGACGGTGTCGTGGGGCCTCGTGTTGGCGGTCTACGCCGTCCAACTGGTGACCGGCGCGTTGGCCGGCCGGAACCGGTACGTGTAACCGGCTCCGATCAGGCCGGAATGGTGTCCGGCGCCGGCACGTCCGCGGGCAGCGGTACGTCGCCCGGTGCGGGCGGTGCGACGTCGGGTGCCGGCGGCGCGAAGTCGACCGGCACCGGGGCGGGCGTGTCCTGCGGGGCGGGCTGGACGAAGTCCGCGGTGACCGGGGCGGGCACGTCGGCAGGGGCCGGCGGCAGGAACTCGATCGGTGGCGGCGGGGCGTCGACCGGGGCATCAGTGTCGAGTGGGGCGCCGTCGGTCGGCATCGGCAGGTACATGTGATGGGTGAACTGCGCCTGGTAGGCGCCGCCGCCGCCGACTCGCACGCCGCCGCCGCGCTCACCTGAGGAGACCGCGGTGCCGTCGGGCAGCGTGACGGCGGTGTGACCGCCGTTCCAGCCGATGACCAGGGCGCCCGGTGCGGTGCCGTACTTGAAGCCGCGGGCCAGCAGGGCACGTTCTTCGTTTCCGGTGTGGAAACGGTCTCCGAAGACCGGGCGGTTGGTCGCAGCGTTGCTGACCCAGGATGCCAGGCCCGAGCAATCCGTACCTGCCGGGCTGTCTCCACCCGGAATGTACGGCGTTCCCGAAACCTGGTTGACGAGCGCCAGTAACGACGCAAGAGCAAACATGCGGACGGACACTAACAGAGCATTTTGTAAGGGAGCAAAATTCTGTGACTCCCTTCACAATTCGCAATCCGCATCGGTGAACTCACAAAGACGCTGGTGAACGGCGTTGACAGAGGCCGCTATTCATCGCTCATCAGCACGTGGTGCGGGCTTTTCGCAAAGGCGTTGTCGGCCACGACTACTGCACGAGATGAGTTGAGTCCGGGCAGTCGCGATCGTGAATCTCGTTGCCGTAGAGCGTGGTCCGCGTGCGAACTCAAATATGCTGTGGGGCAGCGGATTTCGACTTTTCTTGGGCGATATCCCCGGCCCGGGCAACCGGCGGACGGGTCGCTGCGCCGGCGCTCGCGAGAGCCGTTGCGAGGTCGTGCACGGCAGCTGCCGCGGAGAGGAGGGCCGAGGTGGATTCGGCGGACAACCCGGCCAGTAATTCCGAGAAGCCATCGGACAGTGCGTCGTCGATGGCGAGTTTGTCGGCGCGGGCTTGCGGGGTCGGGTGTAAGACCGATATCCGCCGGTCATCCTCGCGTGGTGATTTCGAGACCAGTCCACGGTCGATCAGGGCTCGGACCGCGGTACTGACATTGCTCGATTGCATGGCCACCGCGCCCGCCACTTCGGACACACTCACGCCGGGCTGGTCCACCACTACCCGCAGCACGGCGAGCTCGGAGGCGGGCAGGGGAGCGAGGCCGGCGCGATGGGGCCCGAATCGCGTCAGTCGCCAGGACATCTCGTATAGGGCGAGTGCCAGCTGCCGGGTGCGGGGGTCGGTCGTCGGCGTGGTCTCCATCACGTCATATTACATATTGGTGCATACATATGATCAGATACATATTAAGTAATATTGACCTGGGATGTGAGGCTTCTTCTTGACCACAACAACACGTGCGGGCACACCGGCGATGCTGATCGCCGTGCTCGCGCTGCTCTCGGCCGTCACGCCGCTGTCCATCGACATGTATCTGTCGGCGTTCCCGACGATGGCGGCCGAGTTCGGCACGTCGGCGTCGATGATTCAGCTCACCCTGACCGCGTTGTTGATCGGACTGGCGTTCGGTCAGCTCGTGATCGGGCCGTTGTCGGACCGCTACGGCAGACGGGGTCCCCTGCTGATCGGCACCGTGGTCTGCCTCAGCGCAAGCGCTCTCTGCATCGTCAGCCCCTCGATAGAGGTCCTGATCGGGCTGCGTTTCGCGCAGGGTTTCGCGGGCGCGGCGGGCGTGGTGATCGCCCGTGCGATGGTCGCCGACAGGGCAGAGGGGGCCGAAGCCGCCCGCCTGTTCGGTGTGCTGATGGTCATCGGCGCACTGGCCCCGGTCATCGCCCCGGTGCTGGGTGGACTCATCGTCGCCGACTTCGGCTGGCGAGCCGTCTTCGCCGCACTTGCCGCCCTGAACGCGCTGATGCTGCTCGGTGTCATCTTCTTCGCACCCGAATCCCTGACCCGCGAGCGGCGGCGGCCCGGCGGACTGGGGGCCCTGCGCTCGACTGTCCGCACCGTACTGACCAATCGGTTCTACGTCGGTTACGCCCTCGCTCTGGCCGGCGTGTTCACCGCACTCTTCTCCTATATCGCCGCATCACCGTTCGTCCTGCAGAACATCATCGGATTCTCGCCGCGTACGTACTCACTCGTCTTCGGTGGATGCGCGGTGGTGATGGCAATGATGAGCGCCGTGTCGGCCCGGCTGGTGGGTCGCATCTCCCCGCGTCGGCTGCTGCACGGCGGTTTGGCAGCCATGGTCCTGTCCACCGGCCTGCTTCTGATCACTGTCACTGTCGGCGGCGTCGCGCCGGTGCCGACACTGGGCTTGATGGCGTGCTTCATGGCCAGCATCGGGTTCAGCGTGGCCAATGCGATGGCGCTGGCCACAGCCGAGGTGCGCTACGCGGCCGGAACCGGTTCTGCCGTCATGGGTTTCCTGCAATATGTGCTCGGTGCGGGGGCGTCACCGCTGGTCGGCCTGGCCGGTGAGCACAGCGCGGTGCCGATGGGCATCGCCATGTTCGCCGCGGCCGTCCTGGCCGCGATCGCTCTGGTCGTGTTCACCCGGGGTCACCGCCCGGACCTTGCCGCGGTTGTCGAGCGCGACGTGGCCGCCGCAGCCCACTGAACGGCTAGTGCCAGTCCCAGACGGACATGTCGTTTGCGGGGTAGTTCTGGCAGATGTCGGTGGTGTGGGCGGCGACGCCTTTGTTGTTGAAGAACAGTTTGGCCCAGTTGGGCCAGCGCCAGGACA
>JAHFVC010000076.1 GCA_023264765.1 Mycobacterium sp.
TCACCGATGACGACGCGGGCACCGCGGGCCAGCAGGGCCTTGGCGGTGGCGTAGCCGATGCCGCGGGCGGCGCCGGTGATCGCGATGGTCTTGCCCCTGATGTTGTCCATGGCGGCGAACTTTACACGTGTCAAGTTTTTCGCGAAAGGGTGTCCAACAGCTCGGCGCGGGCGCCCTCGCCGTGGAAGGTGGCCACCATGTCCAGCGCCTCGAGTGCGGCGGCCTCGCTGCGCGGGAACATCGCCGCCTCGTAGGCGCCCAGCGCGGCCTCGGCGTCGCCGGGGTGGGTGGCGATCGCCACCGCGAGTTCGGCGCCGTCGAGCATCGCCAGGTTCGCCCCCTCGCCCGACGGCGGCGACAGGTGGGCGGCATCGCCCAGCAGCGTCACGCCCGGCGTCCGGTCCCAGCGGTGGCCGGTGGGCAGGGCGTAGATCGGCCGCACCGTCGGCCCGGCGTCCGCGTCGGTGATCAGTGCGGTGAGTTCGGTTGCCCAGCCATCGAATTCGGCGTCAACCTGGTGGATGTCACGTACCCATCCGGCCGGGCGGTGCAGCACCACATACGCGTGCAGCACCGCGTTCGGCTCGCGATGGGCGCCGATCCACTTGCCGGGCGCCAGCGCGAACATCGAGCCCGTGCCGACGGCCGCGGCTGCCGCCGGGTGCCTGGTGTCGGCGTCGTGCAGATAGGTCTCGACGAACGTCATGCCCGCGTAGACGGGGACGGCGTCGGACAGCAGCGGCCGGATCTTGGACCACGCCCCGTCGGCGCCCACCAGCAGTTCGGTGGTCACCGATGTCCGGTTCGCGAACTCCACCTCGTGGCGTCCGTCGCCCAGGGTGTGGACGCCGCTCACCTTGTGCCCCCAGCGAACCGTGTCCGCGGGCAGCGCGTCGAGCAGGATGCGCCGCAGCTCCCCGCGCAGTACCTCCGGGCGTCCACCGGTGCCGTCGTCGGGTTCGTCGAGAAGCACCGTCCCGTCGGGATCGAGAACGCGGGAGGCCTCGCCGCCCTGGTGGATGATCGCGCGGAACTGCTCGGTCAGCCGGGCCATCTCCAGGGCGGGCTGGCCCGTGTCGAGGTGGATGTCGAGTTGGCCACCCTGGGCGCGGCTGCCCGTGGACGGTTCGGCCTCGAACACCGTGCTGGTGATGCCGTGGACGTGCAGCACCCGGGCCAGCATCAGCCCACCGATGCCCGCTCCCACGATCGTGACGTGCGTCGTCATCCTGCCCCCCCTTTTTGGAACGTTGTTCCAATCAAGGTTGGAACAACGTTCCAAACATGTCAAGATGGGGCGTGACCGAACGCCGCGCCGACGCCCTGTCGCGGGAACGGATCGTCGAGGCGGCGATCGACATTCTCGATGCGGACGGCGAGGACGCCTTGACCTTCCGGGCGCTGGCTGCCCGGTTGGCCACCGGGAGTGGGGCGATCTATCACCACGTGGCCGACAAGAGCACTCTGCTGGCCGCCGCGGCCGACAGCATCGTCACTCGAGCGCTGGCCGGTGCCGGCGCCGAGAGAGATCCGCGAGAAGCCATCCGGGCCATCGCCCTGGGATTGTTCGACACGATCGACGTGCATCCGTGGGTCGGCGCCCAGCTGCACCGCCATCCCTGGTCGGCGCTGCTGCAGATCTTCGAGGGCATCGGCGGCCGAGTGCAAGCGCTCGGCGTTCCCGAAGGGGCGCAATTCAATTCGGCGTCCGTGCTGGCCAATTACATCCTGGGCGCCGCGGCGCAGAACGCGGAGAACGCGCGCTCACACGTGGCAGGCACCGACCGCACGGCGTTTCTCGGCGCGGTCGCGGCGCAGTGGACCCAGCACGACCCCGCGCGTTACCCCTTCGTCCACGAGGTCGCGGCCCAGTTGCGCGACCACGACGACCGCGACCAGTTCCTGGCCGGTATCGACCTGATCCTGGCCGGCATCGAGACCGTCCATTAGGCCGCGTTCGCCAGCCACAGGTCGGCGCCGTTGTCGGCGAACACCCGCAGCAGCGTGCTCCATGCCGGCTCGCCGAGGGCGGCCCTGACGTCCTTGTACGGGGCCAGCACGAACCGGAAGCCACCCTCGTCCGGGGTGCCGAAACCGCCACGCAGGCAGTCGGCGAGGGCGTCCAGATTCGACCCGAAGTAGCCGCCGTCCCCATTGACGGCCCGGCCGACCTCGGCGAAGAAATCAGCCATGGAGTCGATCCTGGACCCATCGATCAGGTACGTCTTCATACGCCTCCGATCAGGCAGAACGTCTCGTAGTGGTCACCGGTGTAATAGAACTCGGGCGGCGCGGTGAGCGGCTTACCGCCGGTGATGACGCGCCGGGTCCCGCGATGTGACAGCCCCGGGGTGGGCACCGTGTACTCGTGGTAGTAGCCCCGCTCGTGCTTGGGCAGCCGACCCTCGTAGTTGCCGAACACCACCCCGTCGTTGCGGGGGTAGGGGAACGGGCCGCCGGATTCGATGCGATGCACCGTCTCGCCGGCCTGCGGCGGCAGGCCGTCCAGTCCGCAGGTGCCGTCCTTCTGCGCGGCCGCGTGGCAGCCAGACAGCAGCCCGCACACCAGTGCCACCACCGCCACCACGCGCATCGGACGACGCTAGCAGGCCGGATTTCCGATCACGGTGATCTGATCGGGCCCGTATGGAATGCGCGCACGGCGGACACGTTAGAAAGTGAAGTGATGATCGTCCCGCTCTCCATCCTCGACCTCGCGCCGATCAGCGCGGGCAGTGACGCGGCCACGGCACTGCGCAACACCGTCGACCTGGCGCAGCACGCCGAACGTTGGGGCTACCGCCGCTACTGGGTGGCCGAGCATCACTACGTGGCGGTGGCCAGTTCGTCACCGGCGGTGCTGATCGGCCAGATCGCCGCGGCGACCCACACCATCAACGTGGGGGCGGCGGCCGTCCAATTGGGGCACACCACGGCCATCGCCGTCGTCGAGAGCTTCGGAATCCTGGATGCCTTCCATCCGGGCCGCATCGACCTCGGGGTGGGCCGGTCCGGTCAGCGGCGCACCGAGGCGTTGCGGGAGAAGCCGCGGACCCCGAAACCGCCCCGGCAGCGGCACGAGGTGGACGGCGTGGTGGTGCCGGCACCGTTCGACGTCGCCGCGCTGATGCGCAGTCCGCGACTGCGGGCCGTGATGGCGACGTTGCAGCAACCCGAAGCCGTGGCACCGGATTTCGGTGATCAGGTGAACGATATCGTGGCGTTGCTCGACGGTACGTATCACGCAGGAGAATTCGAGGCCCACGCCACGCCCGGGGAGTCGACGTCGTTGCGGCCGTGGGTGTTCGGCAGTTCCAAAGGGCAGAGCGCCCAGGTTGCCGGCGCGCTCGGGCTGCCGTTCGTGGCCGCCTACCACATCGTCCCGTCCACCGCGCTGGAAGCGATTGACGCTTACCGCAACGCTTTTCGGCCGTCCGCGGCGCTCGCCGAACCCTACGTGGTGGTGTCGGCTGACGTGGTGGCCGCCGACGACGAGAAGACCGCGCGCCACCTGGCAAGCACCTACGGCCACTGGGTGCACTCGATCCGGGCCGGCGGCGGTGCGGCGCCCTATCCAGACCCCGACGCCGTGGCGCCGCTGACCGACGAACAGCTGGCGGTGGTGCAGGACAGGCTGGACACCCAGTTCGTCGGCGACGCGGACCAGGTGGCCGACCGGCTGACCGCATTGCAGCGGGTGACCGGCGCCGACGAACTCGTGATCACCTCGGTGACGTTCCGCCACGAGGACCGGCTGCGCTCGCATGAGCTCATCGCCAAGAGGTGGGCAAGCTAGGACTCGAGTTGCCTTATCAGGTCGGCCAATTCGGCGCGATTTCGCACTCCCGCCTTGGAACAGGCCTGGTAGATGTAGCCCTCGACGGTGCGCACCGACAGCGACATGCTCACGGCGATCTCACGGTTCGACAGGTCCCTGGCCACCAAGCGGGCCACCTCGCGCTCCCGCCCGGTGAACGGAATCGTCATTCTGGCCGCCGCCAGGGCCGGGCTGACGGCACCCCCGCAATCCTGGGCCAGTCTTCGCGCCCGTGCGCTCGCAGTGAGTGCGCTGCCGCGCCGGCCGGAATCACGATGACAAGCCGTCGCGTGCGCGGCGGCGTCCGCGGCGGCCAGTCGGTCACCCATCTCCTCGAATTCGCGGGACACCGCCTCCAATTCGGCTGCGTCACCGTCCGATAGTGCCCGGGCGAACCTCGTGACAAGCGGCGCGCGCGGACCTTCTACCAGCAAGGATAGTTCCGCCAGCCGGTCCGCACAACCGTGCCGGCCCAACTGGGTGGCCACCTGTAGCGCAAGCACTTCGCGGGCCCACTGACCGTGGTCGCGGGCGAATGCTGCTGCTGTCAAGCTCAATTCGCGAGCCTGGGTGATCAGACCGCCGGTCGCCGCCGTCCAGGCCTGGGCCAGTAGGAACCACGATTCGATGTAGACATATGCGGGGTGCCGGCTGTGTTGGGCGATAGCCAGTGCGGCCGCGGCAGCCTCGACCTGACCACGGCGGGCCAGTGTCTCGGCATGCATGATGTGGAACCGATACGGCAACCCGATGATCTCGCCATAGTCGCCGAGTCGGGCTCTGGTCTCGCCGAGGTGAGTGTCCGCGGTTGCCAGATCCCCGGCCGCCAGCGCCGTCATGCCCAGCGCGCCGGTCGCCATCGCGGCGGCCGGCCCCGGCTGGTCGGAGTGCTCGAGGTGATGGTGCGCGGCGATGAGGAGGGCCTCGGCGATCTGGCCCGCGGCCAACATGGCGTACGCGTGGAATTCGGTGACGCCGGACCCCTGGAATGACTCCTGCGGGGACGCTGCCAGCACCGCGTACGCCGCGGCGGCGCGCTCGTCGGCCTGTTTGGGCCTGCCGAGGTCGCCCAAGGCGATGGTTTCGGCGCTGTAGCCCAGCACCGTGCTGAAACTGTCCAGCCGGGCGTAGTCCACCACCGCGGTCGTGGTGAGCACCTCGGCTGGCATCGCGCCGGTCGCCAGCCAGACCGCGGCGAAGGTGCGCATCTGATCGGCCTCCGGGGGATCGCCGCGCAGCGCCTCCTGCACCACTGCCCAGGACTTCTCCCGGTCCCGCAGGGTGAAGAGCAGGTTGTTGGCCCGCAGATTGGCGCCGTTGTAGAAATCCGGGATCGACATCTGTTCGGGCCGTAGTGTTCTCAACACCTCCTCGACCCCGGCACCGTCCTCGCGCAGCAGCAGCACCGAGGCGAGCAGCAGTTTGGCCGCCGGGTCATCCGCAGTACCGACAGCGGCGCGGGCCAATCGTTCGGCCGCCGCCAGGTCCATCCGCGCTCGAGCGGCGACCGCGGCGCGGGCCAGCACGCCCGGGTCGGGGGCGAGATCGGAGTCCAGCCACAGCAACCCGAGCGCCAGCGCATCGGTCCCGGGATCGGTGGCCATCGCGGCGGCCAGGCTGCCGCGCAGCCGGCGTGCCCGCGACGGCCCGCACCGGCTCAGCCGGATCTCGCCGTAGAGCGGATGCCCGACCTGTACGGTGCCGCCGGCCGAGGTGGTGATCAGCCCCCGTTCCTCGGCGGCCTCGATCGCAGACGCTTTGGCCAGCGTCGCAAGTCTGGCGCGGTCCACGGGTTCGGCGATCGCCACCAGGTCGACCACATCCCGCACCTCGGTCGGGACAGCGCCGATCTGCAACTCGACCAGTTCCGTGAGCGAGGGCGACACACCCGCCGTACCGGACCACGTCCACAACCCGTCGTCGGCGGTCAGCCGGCCCGATCCGATTTCCTGATCAAGCAGGTGGCGCAGGAACAACACGTTGCCCTGCGTCAACTTCCACATCCGGACGGCGGCCTTGCTGTGCAGCGGCGCGTCGAGCGCGGATTCGATCAGGGCGGCGGTTTCGCCTCGCGAAAGTGGTTGCAGCTCCAGGCGTCGCAGCACGCGGTCTTTCCACAGCGTGGTGATCGCATCGGGCGCGGGCGCTCCGGTGCGCACGGTCGCCACCACCCGCGCGGAGTCCTGCAGCACCAGCTGGTGAACCACCATCGCGGACAGGTCGTCGAGTAGATGGGCGTCGTCGACCTGCAGCAGCAACGGCTTTCCGTCGGCCGTCAGGCTGGTGATGACGGCGCGGACCAGAGCGGCCGGTCCGGTTTCGGCATCGCCGGCCCAGCGGGCGAACGCCCCAAGGCTGACCTGTTGCCCGCTGACCGTGCCCGCTATCCGGTGCACCGTCCACGGACCATTTGCCACGGTGACGGCGTCGCGGGCCAGTCTGGTCTTGCCGACGCCGGCCTCACCGGCGACGATGATGCCCCGTTGCTCGTCGTCGGCAAGCGCTTCGCAGATCAGCCGAAGTTCTTCCCCCCGGCCCGTGAGGGGCCAGTGGTCCGTCATGGCGTGATCGTAGCGATCTCTCAGCGTTTAGGCAGGTTTGCCCGTAATTTGCGGTGTGCGAGTTCGAGCAGGGTGGCCAGGCCTTCGGGCTCGATGTGGAGGTAACCGCAAATGACCTCGTCGGCAACACCGGCGGCGCGTAGCCGTAGCGCCAGGGAATGGGCCTCGGGGAGTTCGCGTAGCGCGGCCTCGTAATCGGGTGAGGTCATACGGCCACCGGCGGCGTGTATGTGGGCAGGCCGGTCGGGATCACCCCGATGGTGGAGTGCGAAGTGCTGGTCACGTAGGCGACGGTCCCGTCTAGGGACAACTCGATGTTGTTCGGACGGTCGAACGGGATGATGGTGCGCACCGTCTCGGTGGCGACATCGATCACGGTGATCTGATTGCCGGTCGAGACGAACAGCGTGCTGTTGTCCGGTGCGACGGCCATGTACTCAGCGCCGCCCGGCAGCTCGATGGTGCCGGTGACGGTGTTGGAGGCGGTATCGATGATGGATACGTGCCCGCCCCCGCCGTTGCGCACATTTGCGATGTAGATCGTGGAACCGTCCCCGGACATGGCGATACGTCGCGACTGCCCCGGGGGCGTAGGCGAGATGGCGGTGATCGTGGTGATGGTGTTGGCATCGATCACCACCAAGCCGGCGCCGACGCTGGCGCGGAGCGTATAGATTGCCGAACCGTCGGGCAGTACCGCCACATCGAAGAGTCCCGCGGTGTCGATGCCTGCGACGAACGCGAGGGTGCCGGTGTCGAAGACGCGCAATGCTGCGCCGCCCAACCCGGAGAGGTACCCGACATACGCGAAGTCGCCGTTGGAGCTGAACGCGACCGCATACTCCTCGCGTGTCGTGGTGATCGTGTGGGCGACGGTGTTGTCGGCGGTGTTGATCACGAATATCAGTGATCGGGTGTTGGTGCCGATATCGACCGCCCACAAGGTCTTTTCGTCGGGGCTCAGCGCCAGCCCGCGGAGAACGCCGCCCGTGGTGAACGTTGTCTTGACGGTGTTGGTGACCAGGTCGATGACGGCCACTCGCCCGCTGGCGGTCACGGTGTAGGCAGTCTTGCCGTCGGCGGTGATGACCATGTTGTGGGCGCCGCCGATACCGGTGTCGATCGTCTTCACAACGGTGTTCGGCGCGAATCCCATCTCCAGGGCCACGGTGGCGGCGCTGGAGAGGCCATGTGCGTCAGCGACGGTGAACGTCAGGCTCTCCGGTGTTGCGCCCGCAGCGGCGATGCGTTCGGCGAATGTCAAGGCGTAGGTGAAGGTTCCGTCCTTGTTGTCGGTCAAAGTACCGATGGTGGTCGGACCGACGGTCAGCGTGACATGGTCACCGTCGGCATCGGCGGTGCGCACGGTGAGCAGTACCGCGCCGGTGGTCGCGTCCGGTTCGCCGGCGTCGACGGTGACCGTCGGCGCGGCCTTGTGCGCGGCCAGGCCGGTCCAGACGATCGACACGGTGCCGTCACTGTTGTTGGCGACGTAGGCGAGCGCGCTGTCCGGTGAGACGACCACCCCGTAGGGGTTGTCCCCCACCGCGATCGTGGCGATGAGGCCGTTGGTCGCGGTGTCGAGGACATAGACCGTGTTGCTGTCCGAGCTGGTGGCGTAGAGCCGGGTGTCGTCGGGGGAGATCGCGAGATGTTTCTGGCTGCTGGGCAGGACGATGCCGGGGCCACCCGCGGCCCCGAGGTCGAGCACCTGGATGAAGTCGATCCCACCGCTGCCGACGTAGGCCCTACCGCCGTCGGGCGAGATGGCCAAGCCGTCGGCGTGGTTCACCGCGCCTCTTTTCGCGGTGACGGTGTTGGTGGCGGTGTCGACGGCCCACAGCTCCGTGTTGACGGTGAAGTAGACGGTCTTGCCGTCGGGAGCGATCCTGAGCTGCTGTGGATAACCCGTTGCCGGCACGATCGTGACGGCGTGGGTCACGGTGTCGATCCTGTAGAGACCCAGGCCACCGAGCAGGTAAAGGCTTGCGCCGTCAGGAGTTACCGCCGGCCGGTGGGGTCCACCGGTCACGGTGAAACTGCTGACCGCCAGCGTGACGGTGTTGATCACCGACACCGTGTCGTCGTTACCGTTGGTGACGTAAGCGGTCTTCCCGTCGGGGCTGAACGCGACGCCGTTGGGCGCTGATCCCACGGTGACAGTGGCGGTGACGGTACCGGTGGTGGTGTCGATGACCGATACCGTGTCGCCGGTCAGATTGGTGACGTAGGCGGTCTTGCCGTCCGGGGCGACGGCGACGCCGTAGGCGCCGTTACCGGTGGCGACGGTGGCCACGACGGTGTTGGCGGTGAACTGCCCGACCGTCGCGGTGACGCTCAACGGGGCCGACGTCAGCGTGCCGTCGTCAGCAGTGAAGGTGAACGTCTCCGCGGCGTCCGTTCCGGCGTATGAGGCGGCCAGCCGAGCCGCGAAACTCGGGGTGTAGGTGTAGTTCACCGTGTACACGCCGGGCGTGGTGACATCGGGGGTGGTGGTGAATTCTACTGTGCCCTTGGTTGTTTGGCTGACGTGCACGATTACGTGATCACCGTTGGGGTCGGTGACGGTGAAGCTGCCCGCGGTGTGGTCGGTGATGACCGGTGCGACGTTGTCCGCGTCGGCGAGGTTGATGGTGAGGGTGGCGGTGCTGGTGTGCCCGCCGCCCGCCCGCAGGAAACCGAACAGGCCGTGCAGGTGCAGTCCCTTGTCGGCCGCGGTGATGGTGAAGGTGTCGCTCCCGGTGAACGACGGATCCGTCGGCGTGTAGGTGAAGGTGCCGGTGGGCGTCACCGTGACCGCGCCGTGCGCACCGTTGGTGGCGGTGTATCTGACGGGATCCCTGTTGGCGTCTTCGGCGCCGACGGATCCGGTGACGGTGACGACGCCCGCGTCCAGGCTGGTCCCGGTGACGGTCGCGGTCTTGATGACGGGACGCCGGTTGGCGACGAGCCCTTCGATGCGCCGGTAGGTGCCCCAGAGTGCTTCCAGCAGTGGATTGTTGGGTGTGGACTTGTTCGGATTGAAGCCGAACAGGCCGAGCACGCCGAGGACGAGGCGCCGCACCGGCGGGGTCTGCACCGTGGGGCTGGGGGTGACCTTGACGATCGTCACGGTGGCCTGCGGCGGCAGGGTGGGTGTCGACGCCGCAGCGGCGACAGTCGAGGCGGCTGGCGGCTTGCTGCTCGATGCTGCTGCGGTACTGGTTTTTTCTGCGCTGGTGCTGGTCGACTGTGGATGCCGGGGCTTCTTGGCAACCGCCGCACGTCGGTCGTTGTACTTCTTGGTGCCGGTGGTCTGAGCGCTTATCACCACCTTGGGGGATCCGCCGGTCGATACCGTGCCACCGTCCGCCGGGCCGGCTGTGTCGGGGCTGTCGGGTCCGGTCGGCGAGTCGACCGAACCGGTGGAACTCGGCGGTGTGGTGTCGGCTCCGGTTCCGCTGTCGCTGCTTTCCGGGCCGGTGTCGGTACCGGTGTCCGCGACGGCTACCCCCTGACCGGCGACCATCGCGGCGCCGACGCCGGCAGCGACCGTGCCGATGCGCAGCCACTGCAGTACCTTGTGCTCGTCGGAGCGGCGATGTCGATTCTGGGCCATGATCCCGACCCTTGCCGATGACGCCGCGTAGGCACCCCGACCGGCACTACTTGGATTTCTGGCCCGTTCGCTGCGCTACTACTTGGATTGCACCCGATACGCTGAGGCCGTGTCGCAAACGACCGTCGGGCTGCTGATCCTGGCGGCGGCCCTGTTGACGGCGCTGGCCGGGGTCGGCCTGCGCATCGTCGTCGGCCGCAAGAGTGACTCTCCTGGCGTGCGGAAATCGGTGATCGCCCTGCGCGGCAACGTGATCGGACGGGTGCTGTTCGGCCGCGTGCTCACCGACCCGTTCGACGACGACGAGCTGGACGGAATGATCCTGATGCCGGCCATCGTGCTCGCCTGCGGTCTGTTCCTGACCGGGGTGTTCTTGCTCGGCTATGACGTGCTGACCTGAGCGGTGCACAGCACCGCCAGCGCCTCATTGGTGGCGTCGACGCCGGCGTCCCCGATGACGGCGGTCAGCCGGGTGCGTAGTTCGTCCTGCCGGGCTGGGGCCAGCCGCAACACATTGGAGTAGGTGGTCACCAAATCCACCCAATCCGCACAGGCGTAGTGCGGATGTTCGACATAGACCCGGCGTTCCCCGGCGAGGCCGGCGGCGGCCAGCAGCGGGTCGAGGTGCTCGCCCTCGATATCCGTCGACGGCCGCTGCCATTGCTCGAGGATGCCGTCATAGGCCCGCCCGAGCTCGCCGGCATCCGGAGCGACGGGCACGATGCGGTTCCACAGCAGCGCCAGCCGGCCGCCGGGCGCCAGCACGGTGCGGACCTTGCGCAGTCCGGCCTCGGGCTCCACCCAATGGAAGGACTGCGCGAACACCACCAGATCGAAGGTCCGGCCGCGCGGGTCCCAGTCCTCGAAACTCGCCACCTCGACGGTCAGCCTCTTTTGCCGTGCGACCTCGGCCATCTGGGGGTCGGGTTCCACGGCCAGCACGTCGGCACCCGCGTCACGCAACTGCGCGGTGGCGATACCGGTGCCCGCGCCGACGTCGAGAACCCGGATGCCTTGGCTTGCAACCAGATCCGCGATCAAAGCGGCAGGATAGCGGGGCCGGTGCCGGTCGTAGCGAGCGGCCGCGGAGCCGAAGGAGTTGGCCCGCTCTCGGTCGCGATGAACCGGAGCCCGTTCGCTCACCGGGCGGCCTGTTCGGCCGCGTCCCGGATACGGCCCCGCCACACCGGTCCGTGCCCGGGCAGCAGTACCTCGGCGTCCAGCATGCCCAGGGCGCCGAGGCTGCGCAGACAGCCCTGCTGGTCGTGGTTGAACAAGCCGGGCAACAACTGCGGGCCACGGCGCGAACTGAGCGGGTGTCCCGTCACCAGTGCGTCGCCGCTGACGAGCACACCGTCGACCAGATACGAGCAGTGCCCACCGGTGTGGCCCGGGGAGGGGATGGCGGTGGGTGTGCCGGGCAGGGTGGCGGCGACGTCCTCGTCGAGCGCCCGGGTGCTCGGGATGCCCTCGCGGGTGAGCGCACCCTTGCCGAGGATGGTGGCCGTCCACGTCAGGTAGCGCGGCTGCCAGATGCGCGTCACCAGGTCGACCGGAGACACCTGCTCCAGGTATTCACGCTTGGCGTGGCTGACCTCCGCGGCGTGGGTATACACCGGCGTGCCAAGGGTTTTCGCGAACCAGATCGCCGACCCGAAATGATCGACGTGGGCGTGGGTGAGCAGGATGGCCCGCACGTCCTCGACCCCGAAGCCCAGCCGGCGCACCGATTCGATGACGTCCCCGCGCTGGCCGGGATAACCGGCGTCGATGATCAGCACGCCGGTCCCGTCGGTCACCAGCGTCCAATTGACCAGATCGGTCTGGGCGAAGTGCACGGAGTCGGTGATCGCGCTCAGGGACACTGCCATGCCCGCGAGTGTAGGCAGCCGACCACGGAGGAGTAGAAAAGAGACGTGGCTGAACTCAAACTGGGGTACAAGGCGTCTGCGGAGCAGTTCGCTCCGCGCGAGCTCGTGGAATTGGCGGTGGCCGCCGAAGCGGCAGGCATGGACAGCGCGACGGTCAGTGACCATTTCCAGCCCTGGCGGCACGAGGGCGGACATGCCCCGTTCTCGCTGGCCTGGATGACGGCGGTCGGCGAGCGGACGCAGCGGTTGGTCCTCGGCACGTCCGTGCTGACCCCGACCTTCCGATACAACCCGGCGGTGATCGCGCAGGCGTTCGCGACGATGGGCTGCCTGTACCCGGACCGCATCTTCCTCGGTGTCGGTACCGGCGAGGCGCTCAACGAGATCGCCACCGGGTACGAGGGCGAATGGCCGGAGTTCAAGGAGCGCTACGCGCGGCTGCGTGAGTCGGTGCGACTGATGCGCGAACTGTGGCTGGGCGACCGCGTCGATTTCGAGGGCGAGTACTACAAGACCAAGGGCGCCTCGATCTACGACGTGCCCGAGGGCGGCATCCCGATCTACATCGCCGCGGGCGGCCCGCAGGTGGCCAAGTACGCGGGCCGCGCCGGCGACGGCTTCATCTGCACCTCCGGCAAGGGCGAGGAGCTCTACAAGGAGAAGCTGATCCCCGCCATGCGGGAGGGCGCGGAGGCGGCGGGCAAGAACCCCGACGACGTCGACCGGATGATCGAGATCAAGATCTCGTATGACCCGGACCCGAAGCTGGCACTGGAGAACACCCGGTTCTGGGCGCCGCTGTCGCTGACAGCGGAGCAGAAGCACTCCATAAACGATCCGATCGAGATGGAGAAGGCCGCCGACGCGCTGCCCATCGAGCAGGTGGCCAAGCGCTGGATCGTCGCCTCCGATCCCGATGAGGCCGTCGAGAAGGTGGCCGACTACGTCAAGTGGGGCCTGAACCACCTGGTGTTCCACGATCCCCGTCAGGACCAGCGGCGCTTCCTGGAGTTGTTCAAGACGGATCTGGAACCGCGGCTGCGCAAGCTGGGGTAGTCAGGCGCTGACGATGCGCTCCACCATGCCGTCGTCGGCCCGGCGTTCCCTGGCCGCCTGGGTCGACGTGGTGGCGGTGAGCCGCACCCGGTCCGCCCGGAACAGGTCGTAGGCGTACTCGAACGGCCGCCCGGTTGCGTCGCGGGCCACCCGGGTGATGGCCAGCAGAGGTTTGCGATGGGCGATGGCCAGCCACTGCGCCTCGCGTGGGCTGGCGCTCACCACCTCGATGGTTTCGTTCGTGGTGGCGGGCACCAACCCGTAGCGCACCCGGAACAGTTCGTACAGTGATCCGCCCAGCGGCTGCTCCAGCAGGTCGCCGACCTGTTCGGTGATGAAGCAGGACAGGTCCACCGACAGCGGGACACCGTCGGCGTAGCGCAGCCGGCGGATCACGAAAACCTCGGCGCCCGCCGGGATCTCGAGTGCCGTCGACTCGGCGAACGAGGCCGGTCGGCGGTCGGTGGCCAGCACCTTGGTGGCGCTGGTGTGGCCGCCACTCTGCAGCAACGCGGGCAGCCCGGCCTGTTCGGCGGCATTGCGCTGCACCATGTCCGCCCGTACGAAGGTGCCCCCGGCGCGCCCCGTGCGCCGTTCCAGCACCCCGGCCTGACTCAGCGGCAGCAATGCGCTGCGCAGGGTTGCACGGGACACCGCGAACCGCTCCGCCATCTCCCGTTCGGTGCCCAGTCGCGAGCCCGGCCGCAATGCGCCACTGGACAGCATGGACAGAATTCGTCGTCGCACATCCTCGGCGACCGCGCCCCCCGCCGTCTCTTCCATGATCAGGCCTCTTTCGGTTTCAGCTGATCGCATCCAGGGATTCGGGAAGCACCTGCCCACCGTCGACGGCGATGGCCTGGCCGGTGATGTAGGCGGCTTCGGCCGTGGCCAGGAACGCCGCCAGATGCCCGATGTCCTCCGGGTTACCCAGCGCTCCGGCCGGGATGGACCGCGCCATGCTGGCGATGTATTCCTCGCCGTTGGCGATCATCCCTTCGCTCATGATGTTGCCGGGCAGGATCGCGTTGACGGTGATCTTGTGCGGCGCCAACTCGATTGCCGCGGTGCGCATGAACCCGAGTTGCGCGGCCTTGGTGGCGCCGTAGTGCGACCAGCCGGGATAGCCGGTGATGGGGCCGGTGATCGATGAAGTCAAAATGACGCGGCCGCTGCCGGACGCGATCAGGGCGTCCAGGCAGGCCTGGACCGCGAAGAAGGTGCCGTTGACGTTGATCCCCATGATCTCGTTGAGCTGTTCGGGGGTCATGGTGGCCAACGGGGCGTCGGGGAAGATACCGGCGTTGGCGCACAATACATCCAGGCCGCCGAAGGCCTCGACGACCGTCGCGGCCATCTCGGTGCAGGACTCCCGGTCGCTGACATCGACGCGTACCCCGATGACCTTGCCGGCACCCAACTCATCGAGCGCGCCGACGGCCTCGTCGAGGTCGGCGGACGAGCGCGCGGCGACCGCCACGTCGGCGCCGGCGCGGGCGAACACCCCGGCGATCCCGCGGCCGATCCCCTTGCTGCCGCCGGTCACCAGGACCGAGCGGGACTGCAGGTCGAACATGTCTCTCCTTAACGTAGCCAGGTGTGGTCGCCGAGATAGCGTTCGGCCAGCCGCGCGGTCCCGACGGCGTAGCCGGGACCGATGGCGATGGCCGCATCGGCATCGGAATGTGAGGCGATCCACGCGGTGAGCTGGATCCGCCGCAGCATGACGAACGTCGGGATGAGCGCCAGGTGCTCGTCGGGCAGGGCTCGGACCTTCGCATACCCGCGCAGCCATTCGGCCACGATGCGTTCGGCTTCCGGGGAGTCCTCGATCCAGGACACCACCGCGCCGAGGTCGGCCAGATGCCAGCCCCAGCCCGAGTCGTCGAAGTCGATGACGGTGATACCTGCCGACGGATCGGCGGGGTCGACCATCAGGTTCGACAACCGCAGGTCCGCGTGGATCAGACCGAATCTGTCTGCCCCGGTGCCGAATTCGGCCAGTGCCTCGGTGATGTGATGAATCGCCCGCATGATGGAGGAGCGGTCGTCGTCGGTGAGGCCCGGCGCGACGCGCCAGTCGCCCCACCGGGCACCGGGTCCGAGGATGTTGTCCAGGTCCCAGCGGAATCGGGTGAAGTCCGCCGGGACGGGCCAGCCCTGGACGTGGTCGTGCATGATCGCCGTCAGCTCGCCGAGTGTGGCGAAGCCGACCGCGTCGGGTACTTCCTCGGCGGTGCAGCCGGGGATCAGGGTGACGGCGTCGACGTACAGTTGCCGGCCGTCGACCGTGGCGGTCACCACCTCGTCGCCGGCTGCCGAGAGCACCAACTCGGGGGTCCGGACCGCAGTCTGGGCGCGCAGCGCGCCCATCCAGACCAGCTCCGAACGGATGGCCTCCAGTGAGTGGTAGCCGGGCCGGTGCACCCGCAGCACAATCGGGTCGTCATCGCAGACCAGGTAGGTGGCGTTCTCGGACAGGCTCAGCAACTGCAGCGGGGTGTCGAGGTCGCGCCGATAGGCGGGGAGTGCCGCCCGGGCGAAGAGCGCATGGTCGGCTGGCAATCCCGGCATGCCGACCAGTGTGGGCCAAGTATCGGTCCAAAGCAGACCAAATAGGCGATATTTACCTCACTGTTGCACAATCTCCCAGGCTCGAAACGTGCCGGAAACAATGCGAATGGTCCTGGAGTTTCCCAGTTGACCAAGCAATCTCGGCGAGGTAACAATGGCCGACGTTGTAGTTCGTCACCGACATCGGCGCCGGTGATATCCGGATACCAGACCAAATAATGGTCACCAGAATTGCCCTCAGATTGGGATTCAATGAGCGAGATCATCGATCCACCGGCGCCCGCTGGCGCCGACACCATCCAACGCCTGAAACCGAATGCGATCGGCCTGTGGGGCGTGCTGTTCATGGCGGTCGCCACCGCCGCACCCATCACCGCCATGGTCGGCAACGTGCCGATCTCGGTCGGCTTCGGCAACGGCGCCTACGCGCCGGCCGGTTACTTCGTCGCCACCATCGTGCTGACTCTGTTCGCCATCGGCTACGCCAAGATGAGCAAGCACATCACCGCCACCGGTGCCTTCTACGGATACATCTCGCACGGCCTGGGCCGCGTCGTCGGGCTGGGCGCGGGGTTCCTGACCGCGCTGGCGTACATGGTGTTCGAGGCGTCGTTGATCGGGATCTTCTCGTTCTTCGGCAACGATCTGTTCTCGTCACTGTTCAACATCCATGTGCCATGGATCGTGTTCGCGCTCGTCATGCTGGCGGTCAATGCCCTGCTGACGTACTTCGACATCAACCTGGCCGCCAAGGTGCTCGGCGTCTTCCTGGTCACCGAGATCGTCATGCTCGCCATGATGGCCTTCTCGGTGCTGTTCACCGGTGGCGGACCGCAGGGCTGGTCCTGGGGATCACTGAACCCGCTCAACGGTTTTCAAGGCCTCTCGGGCATCGTCGCGGGCCCCGACGGTTCGACCCTGGCGGTTGCCGGGTCGGCCGGTGTCGGCCTGTTCTTCGCCTTCTGGTCCTGGGTCGGTTTCGAGTCCAGCGCCATGTACGGCGAAGAGTCGCGTAACCCGAAGAAGATCATCCCGATCGCCGTGGTGAGCTCCGTCATCGGTATCGGCGTGTTCTACGTGCTGGTGTCCTGGCTGGCGATCGTCGGCACCGGACCGGAGAATGCCGTTGCGCTGGCGCAGGATTCGGCGACAGCGGGCAACATCTTCTTCAACCCGGTACACGAGCACCTCGGCCAGTGGGCCGTGGACCTGTTCAAGATCCTGTTGATGACCGGCTCGTTCGCCTGCGGTATGGCGTTCCACAACTGTGCGGCCCGCTACCTGTACGCCCTGGGCCGCGAAGACGTCATCCCCGGCATGCGCAAGACCATCGGTGCGACCCACCCGGTGCACGGCTCGCCGTACATCGCCGGCTTCGTGCAGACCGGTTTCGCCACTCTGGTCGTGCTGTTCTTCGAGGTCACCGGTCGCGATCCGTACACCGGGTTGTACGGACTGATGGCGCTGCTGGGCACTACGGCGATCATGATCGTGCAGGCGTTGGCCGCGTTCTCGGTGATCTCGTATTTCCATGTGCAGAAACGTCATCCGGAGACGGCGAACTGGTTCAGCACTTTCCTGGCACCGTTGCTGGGCGGGCTCGGCATGCTCTACGTGATCTATCTGCTGGCCATCAATGCGTCGTTCGCGGCAGGTAGTGCGGCCAGTGACTGGGTGTTCGCCGCCATCCCGTGGGTCGTCGGGGTGGTCGGCATAGGTGGTCTGCTGTGGGCGCTGTTCCTGAAGTTTCGTCATCCGCAGCGGTACGCCGAACTGGGTCGTACCGTTCTGGAAGAAGCTCACGAACGCTGATCGACATGGCATTTTCCAACATCATGGATTCCAACAGCTATCAGGGTGGTCAACAGGACGACCCCCTGATAGCTGCCAGGGACCGGATGCTGGGCCCGGCGTACCGGCTGTTCTACGAACGGCCGGTGCATCTGGTCCGCGGCCAGGGCACCCTGCTGTATGACGCCGATGGGCGTGACTACCTGGATGCCTACAACAACGTCGCCAGCGTCGGGCACTGCCACCCGCACGTCGTCGACGCGGTGACGCGGCAGTTGGGCATGCTCAACACGCACACCCGCTATCTGCACGACGCGATCGTCGACTACTCCGCCCGACTGCTGGCGACGTTTCCCGACCTGGGGCCGGGTGGCTCGTACCAGGTGATGTACGCCTGCACCGGATCTGAGGTCAACGACCTGGCGCTGCGGGTGGCGCAGACCTACACCGGTGCCACCGGCGTCATCATCACCAACGACGCCTACCACGGCAATACCGCTGCGGTGACAGCCATTTCACCGTCCATCGGCGGAGCGGCGGTCGTCGGTCCGCATGTCCGGACGGTCGATCCCGACCTGCGCGGCGTGGATGCGGCGATCGCGGATCTGCAGTCGTCCGGCCTCGGGGTGAGCGCCCTGATCGTCGACACCATCTTCTCCTCGGACGGCATCTACCCGGACCCGACGGTGCTCGCGCCGGCTGTCGCCGCGGTGCGTGCCGCCGGCGGGGTGTTCATCGCGGACGAGGTACAGCCCGGGTTCGGGCGCACCGGTGAGGCCATGTGGGGATTCGAACGGCACCGTGTGGTGCCGGATCTGGTCACCATGGGTAAGCCGATGGCCAACGGCCTGCCGGTGGCCGCGATGGCGGCGCGCAACATCGTGCTCGACGAATTCGCCAAGGGGATACCGTATTTCAACACCTTCGGTGGTAACCCGGTGTCCATGACCGCGGCGGCCGCAGTCCTCGACGTGATCGAGGACGAGAAGCTGGTGGCCAATGCGTACGAGGTGGGTACCGCCCTGCGCGAGGAGCTGACGGGGCTGGTCGACGGACACGAGGTGGTGCGCGAGGTGCGCGGGGCCGGTCTGTACATCGGGGTCGAGACGGACGGTCGTGACACGGCGCGGCGACTGGTGAACGCCATGCGCGAGCGCCGGGTGCTCATCTCGGTGTGTGGGGCACACGGCAACGTGCTCAAAATCCGTCCGCCCCTGGTGTTCTCGATGACCGACGTGGATCGGTTGTGCGGGGAGTTCGCGGCGGTACTGTCAGGGCTGTGAACCGCGAAGACGTGCTTGCCGCTGCCGACGATCTGGTGGCGGCGTTCGCCGCCACCGATACCGAGGCGTATTTCGACTGCTTCAGCCCGGATGCGACCTTCGTGTTCCATCCGGAGAATGCCCGTCTGGACGATCGAGCCGCCTACGAAGCGTTGTGGGATGGTTGGCTGGCGGCAGGGTGGCGCGTCGTGTCGTGCACCAGTACCGACAGGCTGGTCCAGCTGCTCGGCGAGGTCGCGGTGTTCACCCACACGGTCCGGACCACCACCTCCGAAGATGGGGCAGAGTCGACGTCCGTGGAGCGGGAGACCATCGTGTTCACCCGTGTCGGTGATCGGTTGCTGGCGGTGCACGAGCACCTGTCGCCGGTGCCTGCCGGATAGGTCCTCGAAAGGCAATTGTCAATACCCAAAACTGTTGTTGTGGACAGCTTTTGGGGCTGTGGATAACTTATGGTCGTGTCGGTGTTGCAGCGTAAACTTCGAACATGCTTGCGAATACGGTGTCGGATCGGGAGGCAGTCACCGCTGCCCTCGCCGACTACCGTGCCGCGTGTCAGGAGCTGAGCACCCTCGACTTCACCGCGTTCACGGTTGCGGAACTGCTTGAGATCCAATCCGAACGCGAACACCTGCTCCGCACCACCGCGGTTGTGGATCACCGCATCCTGGCGGCGTTGCAGGGCCAGGTCACCGCCAAGGAGATCGGCGGGAAGTCGTGGGCCGACATCCTGGCGCTGCGGTTGGGGATCAGTCAGGCGGCGGCCAAGGCCAGGGTCACGCAGGCCGAGCATCTCAGTCCTCGGCAGGTGATCGGTGGGGAGATGTTGGAGCCGGTGCTGCCGAGGTGTG
>JAHFVC010000372.1 GCA_023264765.1 Mycobacterium sp.
TCGACGGAACGGTGCGCACGGCTACGTTCGTCGTAGACGCACAGTCTGGCGATGGCAGCCAGCCCGCCGGCGGCCAGCGAGACGACAGTCATGCCGGTACGCACTGATCGAAACATCAACGCCCATCGAATCATTGAGAGGAGCGGCACCATGACTGTCTCCACGTCTACCTCCACGTCGACAACTGGTACCCATGTCGAATTGCAGATCAGCGGAATGACCTGCGCCTCCTGCGCAAACCGGATCGAACGCAACTTGAACAAGCTCGAGGGCGTCGAAGCCACCGTCAACTACGCCACGGAGAAGGCAACCGTCAGCGTGCCCGACGGATACGACCCTGCACAGCTCGTCGAGGCGGTCGAAAAGACCGGCTATACAGCCACTGTGCGACGGCCCCGAGAGGACGAGCACGAAGAGCACCAAGACCGCGATGAAGACCCTGAGCTGATGTCGCTGCGCAACCGGCTCATCGGATCAATCGTGCTGGCCGTACCGGTCATTGCGGTGGCGATGGTTCCGGCGCTGCAGTTCACCAACTGGCAGTGGGCCTCACTGACGTTGGCTGCGCCGGTCATCGTGTGGGCCGCATGGCCGTTCCACAAAGCCGCGTGGGCCAACCTCCGCCACGGCACCGCCACCATGGACACGCTGATCTCCATGGGCACACTCAGTGCATTCCTGTGGTCGCTGTATGCGCTGTTCTTCGGAACCGCGGGAACCCCGGGCATGAAGCACCCGTTCGAGCTGACCCTGCAGCCCTCCGACGGAGCCGCCAACATCTACCTCGAAGTCGCGGCCGGCGTCACGATGTTCATCCTGGCCGGACGCTATTTCGAAAAGCGGTCCAAGCGCCAGGCCGGCGCGGCCCTGCGGGCCCTGTTGGAGCTCGGCGCCAAAGAAGTATCGGTGCTGCGCAACGGCATTGAGACGAAGATCCCGGTCGGCTAGCTGGTGGTCGGCGACGAGTTCGTCGTGCGGCCGGGCGAGAAGATCGCCACCGACGGCGTCGTGGTGTCGGGCAGCTCGGCCGTGGATGCCTCGATGCTGACCGGTGAATCGGTACCGGTCGAGGTCGGCGAGGGTGACGCCGTCACCGGCGCAACCGTCAACGCCGGCGGGCGACTGGTCGTCCGAACCACCCGCGTCGGCTCCGACACACAACTGGCGCAAATGGCCAAGCTGGTCGAGGACGCCCAAACCGGCAAGGCCGAGGTGCAACGCCTGGCCGACCGGGTCTCAGGGGTGTTCGTGCCCATCGTCATCGCCATCGCGGTCATCGCCCTGGGTGCGTGGCTGGGAGCCGGGTTCCCGGCCGCGGCCGCGTTCACCGCAGCAGTCGCGGTGCTGGTGATCGCGTGCCCCTGCGCCCTGGGGCTGGCGACACCGACGGCGTTGTTGGTGGGTACCGGCCGCGGCGCCCAGCTGGGCATCCTGATCAAAGGCCCCGAAGTGCTGGAGTCCACCCGCACGGTCGACACCGTCGTGCTGGACAAGACCGGAACAGTGACGACCGGCAAGATGACGCTGGTCGATGTGCTGACCGAGCCCGGCGTTGACCGCGCCCAGTTGCTGCGCCTGGCCGGCGCTTTGGAGAACGCTTCCGAGCACCCCATCGCTGCGGCCATCGCCAAGGCAGCTGCCGAGGAGACCGGAACCCTGCCCACCGCGGAAGGTTTCGCCAACATCGAGGGCAGAGGTGTCCAGGGCATCATCGACGGCCGCGCTGTCGTCATCGGACGCGAGGCGCTGCTGGCCGATTGGTCGCAGCACCTGAGTTCTGAGGTGGCACAAGCCAAGTCCCGTGCCGAGGGCCAGGGCAAGACCGTCGTTGCCGTCGGGTGGGACGGCGCCGCGCGGGGTGCTCTGGTGATCGCCGACACCGTCAAACCGACCAGCGCCGAGGCGGTTTCGCGATTGCGTGAGCTCGGGTTGACGCCGGTGCTGCTGACCGGTGACAACGAGGCCGTGGCCCGCCAGATCGCGTCCGAGGTCGGTATCGACGAGGTGATCGCCGAAGTACTGCCAGAAGACAAGGTCGACGTGGTGGCCCGGCTGCAAGCCCGGGGCAAGATCGTCGCGATGGTCGGCGACGGCGTCAACGACGCGCCCGCGCTCGCGCAGGCTGACCTGGGACTGGCGATGGGCACCGGGACTGACGTCGCGATCGAGGCGTCCGACATCACCCTGGTGCGCGGTGATCTGCTCAGCGCCGTGGATGCAATCAGGTTGTCCCGCAAGACATTGTCGACCATCAAGATCAACCTGTTCTGGGCGTTCGCCTACAACGTGGCAGCGATCCCGGTAGCGGCGCTCGGCATGCTCAACCCCATGCTCGCCGGCGCCGCCATGGCGTTCTCCAGCGTGTTCGTCGTCGGCAACAGCCTGAGACTGCGCGGCTTCACGAGCATCTCGACAGGCACCGGCCGCTAACCCGTGCACCCATCCCAACGCCCCGAAGGAAACACCATGCCCGGTCCCACCCCGCCCGTCTGCTGCTGCAGCGGGGCCACCCCCGAGATCAACCAAGCGGCCGAAAACCTCAGAGGTACAAGGAATCTCCTTGATGCCGGAGACCAGGGTGTGCGCGCGGCCGGCGGGCACTCTAAAGGTCCGCAATCGGACGCGGGACCCACAACGAATGACACCGAGACCGACTCTGGCGTCGACATTGACGACGGTGGTCGGTCGTCGTCACACCCTTGACACCGCGCAGTCCCCGTGTTCGGGCAACCAGTGAAGTCGTGGTAGCCCGAAACCGCACGAAGCCACACCTTGCCCCATGGACGGATACTCGTGCGTTAACACGTGGCCTTGCATAGGGATTCGTCCCGACCGCCCATGAGACCCGCGGCGCTGCAGGGTTCCCCCGCTCGAAGATACTCCGGGTTCAGCACCACGGTTCACCCGATCCAGTCAGACCGGTGATCGGTCGATGTTCCCGATCCGATCAGTCACCTCGGTGCGACCAGCGGTGCCGGTCGGCCTCGGCCCGGCCCTCATCGTGGCTACCGCCACGACAAGCACAACCTCAACGAGCGCGGTGGAGTCATCCGGCGCGCCATCACCGCCTGGATGAAGATGAAACGGTTATGAACCACGCCCGACCGGCACGCACAAAGCGCCGCACCGGCAACGTGGAGGTGGCATAGGGCGCCCTGCGGTGGGCCGTGGATGATCCCTCGGGACTGGCTGCTACCTGGAGGGTGTCAAGGTGAGTACCTCGGCGTACCGCCCCGCACGTCATCACCGGGGCGGCACTATCGTGACAGTGCCGACGAACCGACGGCGCTGGCCGCCCCGAAGCTCACCGTGCGCGAAAAGCTGTCGGGTTCAAAGGAGCTTCACGCGAACTTCACGCTGACGTCGTCGCATCGCGGACCAAGGTGGCGTCAGCGCAAGTACGTCGCGGGTATTCGCCCGCCCGCGCGGCACCTGGTACTAGTGTACGTAGTATCTACGTAGGCTTGAGGAAAGGTGAATGGCTATGGTGCGTGCGGTCCGGCGGCTGATCATGGCGGCGGTGGCGCTGTTTGCGCTGATGACGATGGGGGCGCCGCTTGCCGCCGCGGCGATGAAATGTCCGCACCAGCTTGGGTCACAGCTACAGTTGACCGATGCCGGTGGGGCGGCTACCGCCGAGTGGACATTGACCGACCTCCGCCCGAGTAGCGATGCCGCTCCGGGCTACCCGCTGGCCGGGCGGTTGTGGGAAGCGACGGTGACGGTGCGCGCTGCGGCCGGTGCGGTGACACCGGTGATCCCCAACTTCGGCGCGATGGGTGCCGGGCACACGCAGTACCCGGTCCTGTGGCAGTTGGCCACCCCGGCCGGTATCTCCGCCGCCACCCTGTCCGAGGGCCAATCGGCCACGGGCAAAATCTATTTCGATGTCACCGGGCCCGATCCGATGGCCGTGGCGTACAACGCCGGTGGCCCGAAGCCGGCGATGATGTGGTGCAACATGGCGGCCATGGCGCCGATGATGTCCAAGCCCATGACGATGTCCATGCCGATGGATGACTGCCCGTGCTGCGACGCCGGCTGCCCCGGCTGTCCCGAGCGGCGCTGACCGTCACTGCGAATCGGAACGTGCCAGCCGTCCGTTCTGCCGGCGACCGGGCTACGGTCACCCGCAGAACGACGGCGGCCCGGCCGTCAGGGCCGGTAGTTGAGACTGGTCATCATCCCGGCGGCCTGGTGATAGGTGTTGTGGCAGTGCATCATCCACACACCCGGATTGTCGGCGACCAGCGCGACCGCGAGCTTCTGCTTGGGCAGCACGACCGCGGTGTCTTTACGAGCGCCGAGGCTGCCGTCAGGTTTGATGATCTGGAATGTGTGGCCGTGCAGATGCATGGGGTGCCACATCTCGGTGTTGTTGGTAAAGGTCAGCACGGCGCGCTGGCCCTGGTTGATCTGCAGCGGCTGGGTTTTGTCGAATGCGGCGCCGTTGATGGTCCAGTTGTATTGCATCATGTCGCCCGCCAACACCGCTTCCAGGTTGACGTCGGGGGTGCGTGCGCCAAGGTCGACCGGCGCGGTGGCGGTGAACATCGCGACCGTACCGACCCGCTTGGTCAGCTCGGTCGGCTGAAAGCCGGGATCGGGCGGGCTTCCCGTGCCCGTGGACAGCAGGGCACGCGCCACCGCGTTTTTGCCTTCAGCCAGCGCCACCAGCGGAAAGACGCCGTCGGCGGCGGTGACCAGGACGTCGTAGCGTTCGCCCATCCCCACCAGCAGGGCGTCCACCTCGGTCGGGATCACCGCAAAACCGTCGGTGTGCGTGACCGTCATCGTGTGCCCGGCCAGCGCCACCCGAAACGCCGTGTCCGACCCGGCGTTGATGATGCGCAGGCGGATCCGCTGGCCGGGTTTAGCGGTGAACGTGGTCGGCGCACCCGGGATACGCCCGTTAATCAGGTAGTAGGGGTAGTTCACGTCGCCCGCGTCCCCACCGAGCAACGCGCTGGTGTACATCCCGCCCATCGGCGCCATGCCACCGGCGCTCGGAGTACCTCCCATGCCCGGCATATCGCCCATACCCGGCATATCCCCCATACCGGGCATGCCGCCCATGCCGTTCTTGCGCAGCTCATCGAAAATCTGCTGCGGCGTCTTCCCGATGCCGTCAGTCCAGTCATCCAGCACGACAATCCATTCGGCGTCGTAGCCGCCCGCCTCGCGCGGGTCGTCGACGATCACTGGGACATACAGTCCGTAGTCGGCGTCGAGTTCAACGTGCGGATGAGCCCAGTAGGTGCCCGAATGTGGTACCGAGAACCGGTAAGTGAACTCCTTGCCAGCATCGATGTTCGGGGTGGCCGGCGGTGCACCATCCATGTCGTTGCGCAGCGCGATGCCGTGCCAGTGCACCGACGTGGGGTGATCGAGCCGGTTGGTCACGGTGACCGCAAGCTCATCGCCCACGTTGGCTCGGATCACCGGAGCCGGGATGGTGGCGCCGTAGGTCAGCGTGCGCAGCGTGGGGCCGCCCAGGTCCACGGTGGCCGCCTGCGGGGTCAACGCCGCGGTGACGGCGCGGCCCGTATGCGGCCGCGCCGCCTCCGCCGCGGCGATCGCGGCAGACAACCCGCCACTAGGCGCGGCGGGCGGGGCTGGTGGCCGGCTACTGCAGCCGGCGAGCGCGAACCCACCCGCGATAGTGGCGGCCAGGAAGCCGCGGCGGCCCAATTGCACGTTTAGCTGGGACGGGCCCATTGCGATCCTTCTCTCCTGTATCCAGCACATCAGTCACGCCGGCCACCGTCGAAGGCCCGACCAGCGGAGTCAAAGAACACACTGGCCAATATACCCCAATGGGGTATATTGGCCAGGCGCATGGCGACCCGATTTCCGACCACGGAAGGACTTCGATATGAGCACGATGATGGGGGCGATCGGTCATGCACTGGCCCTGGCCGGTTCGATGACGTGGGAGATTCTCTGGGCGCTGATCCTCGGGTTCGCGCTGTCGGCGGTGGTGCAGGCCGTCGTCCGGAAATCGACCATCGTCCGCCTCCTCGGCGACGACAAGCCCAAGACCCTCGCCGTGGCCGCGGGACTCGGTGCGGCATCGTCGTCGTGCTCGTACGCGGCAGTGGCGTTGGCGCGCTCGCTGTTTCGCAAAGGCGCCAACTTCACCGCGGCGATGGCATTCGAGATCGGCTCCACCAACCTCGTCGTCGAACTCGGCATCATCCTGGCGCTGCTGATGGGCTGGCAGTTCACCGCCGCCGAATTCGTCGGCGGCCCGATCATGATCGTCGTGCTGGCGGTGCTGTTCCGCTTGTTCGTGCGCAGCCGCCTCATCGACGAGGCCCGCGTGCAGGCAGACCAGGGCATCGCGGGCTCGATGGAAGGGCATGCGGCCATGGACATGTCGGTGCAGGGCGAGGGCTCGTTCGTCAGGCGCCTGTTCTCGGGACCTGGCCTCACGTCGGTCTCGCATGTGTTCGTCATGGAGTGGGCGGCGATCCTGCGCGACCTGATAATCGGTCTGCTCATCGCCGGTGCCATCGCCGCGTGGGTGCCAAATGCGTTCTGGGAGAACTTCTTTCTCGCCGACGATCCGACGTGGTCGGCGATCAGGGGGC
>JAHFVC010000582.1 GCA_023264765.1 Mycobacterium sp.
TTATGTGGCGCTTCGCAGCGTCGCCGCTGATGTGGCGGTACGTCAGCTCGACGATTTGCTCGTCGGTCGCGGGCTCGATCCGGCTGACTGCGCCCTCGACGGCAACGTAGCGTCGAGTCGGCTCCAAACGCTGCACCATGAGCGAGAAGAACCCGGCCTCCTCGATAGACTTCGCCTTGCGTGAGCCGGCAGCGGTCAACACCCAGGGTTCGCCACCGGGCGCGTACTGGTACCAGATCGGAACCGTCAGCGGGCCTCGGGCCGCACCTAGGCTCACCGACAAGGCCGCGGCCTGCGGCTCGGCGAGGAACTGTTCTCGCTCTGCTTTGTTTCGAATTTTATTATCTACCATGATCTTTACTCTCGCTCTCGCTCGTGGCGCGGACCATTGAACGCACCCGGTAACCCATCCTATGAGGGGATTCCGCAGGTCGGGCAGAGCAGGCTTATCCATGGATCGCCGGTCTCTGCCTGGCAAAGTGACGGCAAGTGGGTCGGTCATCTTCGGAAGCTATTGCTTTGCCGCCGAGAGCAATTCGAGTTTGGTGTGGCTTTCGGTGCCGGGGCGGGCGGTCAGTACGACGAGGGTCTGGGCGCGATTGTCGGTGAAGAGCACTTGGCCGTCGACGACGATGCGGCCGTGGTCGGGGTGGAGGATCACGGTGGTGTCGTCGTAGTGTTGGGCGACCTGCTGCAGCTGCCACATGCGGGAGAACTCCGGGCTGTGTTCGTGGAGCTCGGCGCGAATCTGGTCGGCGCGGGCGGTGTCGCTCCCTGATGTCAGTGCGGCCCGGAGGTGGGCTGCTTGGGCGCGGCCGTGACGTTCGTGGTCTTCCTTAGGAAATCGAAGGCGTTCGGTGGGGTTCATGAACCAGCGGTAGACGCCGCTGCGCGCTAGTCCGGTGTGGCGAGTCTGGTCTCCGAGTAGGGCAATGGCCAGCGGGTTCATGGTGAGGGTTTCGGCCAGATCGGTCTGTACGAGGGCGGCGGAGTCGTGAAGACTGTCCAGGACTCGCATCAGCGCCGGGCTGACGTGTTCGGTGCGCTGGAATCGGGGTGGGGCGTTGTGCCCGATGAGGATGAAGAGGTGGTCGGTCTCGTCGAGGGTCAAGCGGAGGGCGCGTCCGAGTGCTGCCGCAATCTGGAGGGACGGTTGCGGGGCGCGTTGCTGCTCGAGCCTCGTGTAGTAGTCGGTGGACATGCCCGCAAGGTGTGCCACTTCCTCCCGGCGCAGGCCCTGGGTCCGCCGGCGCGACCCGTCGGCCAGGCCGACGTCACGCGGATGCAGCGTTTCGCGTCGGCTACGAAGGAAGTCCGCCAGGGCTTGCTTGTCCATGGCGTCATCATCGCTCCTGCGAGGCGGACTATCCACAATCGCGCCTCGAAAACCGCCACAGCCAGCGCTGCCGCTGACGAAGCCGGTCTCCGAAAAAAGGAGGCGAAGTCATCGACGCGGACGGATTCACTGCAGGTGGTCCAGGTGTGGCATCCCAGCGGTGAGGTCAGTAGTTGCTGAGCATGGCGAGGACGTCGTCGTAGGAGCCGTTGGCGGCAGCGTTACGCAGGTGGCGGGCCCGTTCGACGACTAGTTCCTTGGTGTCGGGGTCGTTGGCGAGCAGCGCGAGCACCTCCTCGAGGAAGTCCTCCAGCGGCATCGCTTGTTCGTCGTCCTGCTGGCCCAGCAGTGTGGTGCGTACGTTCGGCGGGACGACCTCGATGACCTGTACGCCGCTGCGTGCGGCTAGCTGGATGCGCAGGCTTTGCGAGAAGGAGTGCAGGGCAGCCTTTGTCGCACTATAGGTCGGGGTAATGGGGAAAGGCACGAACGCCAGCGACGACGTCACGTTCATGATGACGGCGTTCTCTTGGCTGACGAGCTGGGGGAGGAAGGCGTACGTCATGCGGATCGTGCCGAGCAGGTTGATCGCCACGTGTTGTTCGGCGATAGCGAGTCCTGCCGGGTCTAAGAGATTCTCTTGCAGCATGATCCCGGCGTTGTTGATGAGGACGTTGAGGTCCGGGTGACTGTCGGCCAGGGTGTCACGCGCGCCGGCGATCGACTTGGGATCCTCCACGTCGAGATAGACCGTGTTGATGCCCGGGTGCGCGGCGGAGATCTCGTGAAGGCGCGTGTAGCGCCGTCCGGCAACGATTACCTTGTTGCCCGCCTCGTGGAGGCGCAGCGCGAGGCCCAGGCCAATGCCGGAGGTGCCGCCGGTGACCAGAATCGTGTTGCCAGTGTTCTTCATTCGGTGCCCGCTCCTTGTTCGTCCGAGGCCGGCGGGCCTCACAGACTCGACTTTATGGACAGCGATCGGACCCGGAAAGAGAAGGCTTATCCAAGGATCGGCGATCCCCGTCTTGTGACGCGTGCGTTCGTTTCCCTCGGTGCGGGCAGCGTCGATCAGCGCAATGCGGCGCTAATCGCCTCCTCGATCTGTTCGGCGAAACACGCGGTTCGATCTGCGACCTCGTAGCCCAACGTGAGTCTGAGGTGGGCGTCTCCGAGCACGACGCTGATAAAAGTAGAAGCCCGCATCGCGGCCACGCCCTCGTCGTGGACGGTACGCAGAACTTCCGCGGTCAGCGACCGCACCTGCATCGCGCCGTTCTCATAGTAAAGTTCACCCAGCTCTGGCCTGCGTTGCGCCTCGGTCACCACCGCGCGATACAGCCGGATCCCGTTGGGGGAAGCCAGATTGCGCACCAGCACCCAACCGAGATCGCGTAGACGTTCCTCGGCGGAGCGTTCTCGGTCACCATCGAGGGGACTCGCCAGAGCGCCATCAACGCACATGGAAGAGACAAGGCTCTCGAACAGGGCCTCCTTCGAGGCGAAGTGCCGGTAGACCGTCTGCTTCCCCACGCCCGCGATAGCGGCGACCTCGTCCATCGTCGTCGCTGCATACCCGCGGTCCAGGAAGACCTGTTCAGCACCCGTCAAAATCGCCATGCGCTTACGCCGCTGCAGCGGGCTCAAGCCATCGGTGAGTGGGCTGTTCATAGCTGAAGGCATAACAGCACCCTACCGCCTTGACAAGACCGACGAGTCTCGTTAGTTTGAGCTTAACAAGACTGGTTAGTCTCGTTGAGGCGACAAGTCGACCGCTCGGCAATGTCAGATGCACCGACGCCGAAAATCAAGGAGTACTTGAATGAGCAGTGCAGTAGCCACCAGAATGGGCGCTGGAATCTGGCCCATCGACCCAGCTCACTCGTCCGTAAACTTCTCCGTACGCCACCTACTGGTCACCAAGGTGCGCGGTTCGTTCGGCACCTTCACCGGCGCTGTCACCGTTGCCGAAGACGGAACCCCCTCAGTGCGTGCCGAAATCGATCTCACCTCGGTCACCACCGGCCACAAGCAGCGTGACGCCAACCTGTTGAAGGTGGATTTCTTTGACGTCGAGCGTTTCCCTACCGCCACGTTTGTGTCTACCGGTGTGCGGGCCCAGGGTGACCACTACATCCTCGACGGCGATTTTACCCTCAAGGGCATCACGAAGCCGGTCAGCCTGACGATGGAGTATTTTGGCGTCAACCCGGGCATGGGCGAGCGCGAGGTCGCCGGGTTCGAGGCTTCGGTCGAGTTGAGCCGCAAGGACTTCGGCATCGTCGTCGATATGCCGGTGGAGACGGGGCCCGTCATCGGAGACAAGGTCACCATCACACTTGATATCGAAGCCCTCAAGCAGACCTGAGCAGGTGGTGCCACATGCGGGCCACGACCTCGGCGCCATGCGGAATTGTCCGGCGAGTGCGAAAAGAGCGCACAAGCAGCTATCGTCCGCGGTGTGATCGATACCGGTGTCGTCCGAGATGACGTGAGCTTCGAATCGGGCGATGGATTCTGCGAGGCGTGGCTGTTCCGGCGCAAAGACCAGCGACACGCGCCGCTGCTCGTGATGGCGCACGGTTTGGGGGGAACTCGCGATATGCGCCTCGATGCCTATGCCGAGCGATTCACCGCCGCAGGGTATTCGTGCTTGGTGTTCGATTATCGCCATTTCGGGGCAAGTCCAGGTGAGCCACGCCAATTGATCGATATTCGTCGGCAGCTCGGGGATTGGTCGTCCGCGTTGGCCTGGGCACGCGCTGATTCCCGTACGGTGGGGCGGCCGATTGTGTTGTGGGGTACCTCGTTCAGCGGTGGGCATGTCTTGCGGATAGCGGCGGCTGATCGCGCTGTTGCCGCGGTCATCGCCCAATGTCCGTTCACCGATGGAATCGCGTCGACTCTGGCCACGGACCCTGTGACCGCCGTCAAGGTCACTGCCCGCGGTATCGCCGACGTCCTCGCGACGTGGCTGGGCAGACCGCCCGTGCGCGTCGCCATGGCCGGGCCTCCGCACTCGGCGGCACTGTTGTCCGCGCCCGATGCGCTTTCAGGGGTACTGGCCCTGACGGACAACTCCACCGAGTACGCGAATGACACCCCGGCGCGCGTGGCACTGCACATCCCGTTCCACCGGCCGGGCCGGGCGATTCGACAGGTCGCCTGTCCGATCTTTGTCGGCATATGTGAGAACGACAGCGTGGCGCCCGCGAAGGCCACGGCGCGCTATGCGCGCACGGCCGACAACGCAGACGTCGTCCACTACGGTGCGGGTCATTTCGGCCTGTACCTCGGTGAGGCGTTCGACCTGATCGTCACCGATCAACTCATGTTCCTCGCACGCCATGTCCCTGCCATGAGTACCTGATCGCGAAGGTACCCTTCACGGTGGAAATATCATTTGGCCCACCCGGCGCGGCACGCGAATCGGCCTGGCTTCCCGCGGAATCCGCTTCGATGTACCAAGGCTCGGGGTTCACGCGATGACCAGCGAAACGTCCGTCTCCGGCGAAAAGTTGGCCGCTCCCATGAGCATTCAGGTGCGGGGTGCGTCTGTGCACAATCTCAAAAGCATCGATGTCGACGTGCCGCTGAATCAAATGGTGGCCATTGCAGGTGTTTCCGGCTCAGGGAAGTCATCGCTGGCATTGGGGGTCCTTTACGCGGAGGGTTCACGGCGATACATCGAAGCGCTGTCGACCTATACCCGACGCAGGATGTCGCATGCCACAAAGGCTACCGTCGACAGTGTCCGGCACGTCCCGGCCGCGCTTGCTCTGCGGCAGCGACCGGGTGTGCCCGGCGTGCGTAGCACGTTCGGCACCTCGACCGAACTTCTCAACGTCCTGCGCCTGTTGTTTTCCCGCCTGGGGGAACACCTGTGCCCCAATGGCCATCGCCAGGAGCCGACGATCGACGTCGCCGCCGGGCTGGACCTCACCTGCCCGGTCTGTGGTGTCACCTTCAGCCCGCCGGGCGCCGAGGATCTGGCCTTCAACTCTGATGGTGCATGCCCGACGTGCGGTGGTCTGGGGGTCGTGCGTGAGATCGACGACGCCCTCCTGGTTCCTGATCCCTCACTGAGTATCGCCAACGGCGCGGTGGCCCCGTGGAAGATGATGGGACTGACCGTCATGCCGCAGGTGGTGGGAGAACTAGGTGTGCGCACCGAGGTGCCCTACCACGACCTCACCGACGACGAGCGCGAGATCGTCCTGCGCGGCCCGGCGGACAAGCACCGCATCACGGTGCCATCCAAGAGCGGCAAGCTTTTCGAGCTCGACTTCACGTATCGCAATGCCCGCCTGGCCGTGCAGGAGGCGCTCGATAAGGCCGCCGATGAAGGCGCCCTCAACCGGGTCAACAAGTTCATCCGCATCGGCACATGCCCGACCTGCCATGGTGGCCGACTCAGCGAACGGGCCTTGAGCGTGCACGTCGGCGGGATCAACCTGGCCGAGGCAACCGCGAAAACGCTCGACGAGATGATGGCCTGGGCACCCGCCATCCTTGCCGCCCTGCCCGCCGACATGGGTGCAATGGCCGCCGCGATCATCGATCAGGTACGTGAGATGGCGCAGCGGCTCGTCGAGCTCGGCCTCGGCTATCTCGGTCTGGATCGCCCCAGCTCGACACTGTCCACCGGTGAGCGGCAACGGGTTGCGCTCGCACGCGCCGTGCGCAACCAGACCACCGGGGTGCTCTACGTCCTCGACGAACCGTCCATCGGCCTGCACCCGTCCAACATCGATGGGCTCAACGGCGTCATCCGCGACTTGCTGCGCGACGGGAATTCCGTCGTGCTGGTCGACCACGACGTTCAAGTTCTGCGCGAAGCGGACTGGTTCATCGAGATCGGACCCGGATCCGGAGGCGACGGCGGAACAGTCCTGACACAAGGAACATTCGACGAGCTGGTGTCTAACCCCGAGTCGCTGATCGCCGGGTTCCTCGACGGCACCGAATCGGTCCGGGTACGCGACGTCGTCAGGTCCAGTCAGATCTTCGACGACGGACGAGTCCGCCTACAGACCCGCCCACTGCACACCGTGCACGCCTTGGACGTCGAGATTCCCAAGGGCCGGCTCACGGCGGTGACCGGCGTGTCTGGATCCGGCAAGACCACAATGGTATTGGAGAGCCTGGTCCCGGCGTTACGTGCGGCTGCGGCGAATGAGCCGTTGCCCACCCACGTCTCGTCGGTGGATCCGGCGGGCCTTCATCGGGTCAACGTCGTCG
>JAHFVC010000373.1 GCA_023264765.1 Mycobacterium sp.
TCCAACACGGCCCCCACCGTGACGGCCACCAAGGGTTCCCCGGACGCCTCGACCGGCGTGGTGACCGGTAAGGCGACGGGCGCCGATGCCAACGGCGACCCGCTCCAATACTCTTCCCCGGCAAGCACATCCAAGGGAACCGTCACCATCGACGCGTCGACCGGGTCCTTCACCTACACCCCGACCGATGCGGCCCGCCACGCTGCCGCCGCGGTGACGGCCACCGCGGCCGACAGGGCCGACAGCTTCACCGTCACGGTCACCGACGGATTCGGCGGAACCGCCACCACCGTGGTGTCGGTGGCCATTGCGCCCGCCAACAGTGGCCCGACGCTGACGGTGACCACGGGGTCACCCAACACGTCGACCGGTGCGGTGACCGGTCAAGCGACCGCCACCGACCCCGACGGGGACACCTTCACCTACACCGCACCCGCCTCCGTCAAAGGCACCGTCACGGTCGACGCCTCGACCGGAGCGTTCACCTACACCCCGACGGAGGCGGCGCGGCTGCTCGCGGCCGCCGCCAACGCGACCGCGGCCGACAAGCAGGACACCGTCACGGTCACGGTCACCGATGGTCACGGCGGCACCGCCACCGCCAGCGTGACCGTCGACATCGCCCCGGTGACGCGCAGCGCGGCGGCGGTCGGCACCATCACCGTCAACGGCGTCGCCCACGACGCGTATTTCAACAGCGACGGCACGCGCGCGGTCGTGGTGACCAAGGCGGCCGCCGGGGGTGTCGTCGCCTTCTCGGTCATCAACACCGTCACCGGCGCGAAGGTCGGGAACTTCTTCACCCTCAACGGTTCGACGCCGAGCCTGGTCCAGTTCACCGCGGACGGCAGCCGCGCGGTCGTGGCGACCACCGACTCGTCGAACACCGTCCGGGTCGCTGTCATCGACGCCGCCACCGGCGCGCAGGTGGGTACCACCTACACGTCCTCGAACTACCTGGGGGACAAGGCCGTCGGCCCAGTGGTGCAGACGAACGCCGACGGCAGCCGCATCGCCGAGGCGACCACCGGCTTGTCCAGTGATGCGAAACCGTCTGGTCGGCTCGTCCTGATCAACACCACGACGGGTGCGCTGGTGTACGACTCGGGTGCGGTCGTCGGTACCGCGGCGGCGTCGTTCAGCGCCGACGGATCCCGCGCCGCCGTCGTGACCGGCGGACAGATCGGTGGCATCACCACCGCCACGACGATCACCGTGGTGAACCTGGCCACGGGTGCGACCGTCGGATCGCCGATCGTCCGGGCCGCCGTCTCGGCCACGACGTACAACAGCTCCACGTTGGCGAGCCTCAACGCCGATGGCTCCAAGCTCGTGCTCACCGATTTCGTGCAGACCAGCGAGACGGGCTTGAGTTCCAAGGTTTCGGTGTACAACGTAGGCGGCGCCCAGCTCGGGACCGGATTCACGGTGTCGTCCTACGCCGCGGTGACGCGGGCCCAGTTCACTGCCGACGGCAGCCGGGCCGTGCTGACCCTTCAGGGCATCGACGGCAGTTCGCAGACCGATGTCTTCCGTGCGGGTGTGGTGGTGGTCAACATGACGACCGGCGCGCAGGTGGGTTCGGTGCTCCAGACCAGCGGATGGCCCTCCGGCTCAGGGGATTCGAAGAGTTCCTACGATCGGCTCATCCTGAACCCCAGCGGCACCCGTGCGGTTCTGGTGGTGCAGTCCCCGGACCAGTCGGCCACCAGCGTGCTGGTGATCGACCTCACCGCCGGCACCCAGGTGGGCAGTACCCTCGACCTGGCCGGCGGCTGGGTCTCCGGCAGTGGGCTGACATCGACGGCGCAGTCCAGTGCCGACGGGGGCCGGGTGCTGATCGCCGCCAACACCGACAACGGTGGCGGGCAGTTCACCACGAACGCCATCGTCGTCGACACGGCCACGGGTGCACAGGTATCCGCGCTCACCAACACCGGTGACCAGCCGGCCGGGATGCAGGTGAACTCCGACGGCACCAGAGTGGTGGTGACCTCGGTGACCGGTGGCGCCACAACGGTATCGGTGCTCGACGCACTCACCGGCGCGCAGGTCGGGGGCAGTCTGACCCTCACCGGCAGTGCCTCCGGGCAACCTCAGCTCAGCGCGGACGGGACCCGCGCCGTCGTCACCACCACGCTCGGGGGCACGACACAGGTGGCGATGCTCAACACCGCCACGGGTGTGCAGATCGGGACCACCGTCGCCCTCGCGGGCACGGCGGCCAATCCCGCGCGGATCAGCACCGACGGCGACCACATCGTCGCCTCGGCCTCCACCACCGCCGGGCCCACCAAGGTGACGGTCATCCAGATCAGCTGAGCGTCCGCCACAGGTAGGAATAGATCAGCGCGGCCCGGAACGCCGCCTGCGAGTTGTCGGCGGCACCGCCGTGCCCGCCCTCGATGTTCTCGTAGTAGTCGACCCGATGGCCCGCTTCCTCCAGTGCCGCGGTCATCTTCCTGGCATGCCCCGGATGCACCCGGTCGTCGCGGGTCGACGTGGTGATGAGGATCGGGGGATAGCTGCGATCTGCCGAGATGTTCTGGTAGGGGGAGTATTTCGCGATGAACTCCCAATCGGCGGGGTCGTCCGGGTTGCCGTATTCGGCCACCCAGGACGCGCCGGCCAGCAACAGGTGAAAGCGTTTCATGTCCAGGAGCGGCACGCTGCACACGAGCGCGCCGAACAGGTCGGGATAGCGCGTCAGCATGATGCCCATCAACAGTCCGCCGTTGCTGCCACCCTGGGCGCCCAATTGCGGCACCGTCGTGATGCCGCGGGTCACCAGATCGCGGGCCACCGCGGCGAAGTCCTCGTCGACGAGGTGGCGGCCGGCCCGCATGGCCTGGGTGTGCCAGCCCGGTCCGTATTCGCCACCGCCGCGGATGTTGGCCAGCACGTAGGTGCCGCCGCGGGCCAGCCACAACCGGCCCAGCACACCGTCATAGGCGGGGGTGCGCGACACCTCGAATCCGCCGTAGCCGCCCAGCAGGGTCGGGCCGGTGGCGCCCGGGCGCCCCACCACGAAGTATGGGATGCGGGTGCCGTCGGCGGATACCGCGAAATGCTGGCCGACCTCGAGTCCCTCGGCGTCGAAGAACGCCGGGGCTCGTTTGATCTCGCTGAAGCCACCGCCGTCGTTCCCGAGAATCAGCCGCGACGGCGTGGTGAATCCGCTTGAGTCAAGGAAGATCTCGTCGCCATCGGAGTCGGCCCCCGCGATGACGATGTTGGTGTTGGCCGGAAGTCCGGGGACGTCGGCCGCCGCCCAATCGCCCGGGGTGAGGATCTGCACCCGGCTGGCGACATCGGCGAGGGTCACGATGACGAGTTTGTCGCGGGTCCACGAGTACTGGTGCAGGCAGGTGTGCGCGTCGGGTTTGAATACCACCGCGATATCTGCTGTGCCGGCAATGAATTCGTCGTAGTCGGCTGCGAGCAACGAACCGGCGCTGTACCCCTTCCAGTCGGTGCGCAGCTCGATCAGCAACCAGTCCCGGTGCAGCGACAACGACGCATCGGTCGGTGCGTCGATCAGGATCAGCTCATCACCGCGCAGCTCGTAGATCTCGTCGTTGAAGAAGTCCACGGCCCGGCTGATCAATGTCCGCTCGAAGCCCGGCGTGCGGTCCACCGAGGCGGCGACGATCACGTCGGTGCGCTCCCCGGCGTAGACGGTCGGGATGTCGGCCAGGTCCTGACCGCGCTCCCACCGCTTGACCAGTCGCGCGTAACCGGAGTCGGTCAGCGAATCGCCACCGAAATCGGTGCCGACGAGCACGGTATCCGGCCCGGCCCAGGTGATCTGGGTCTTGGCCTCGGGCAGCTCGAAACCGCCGGCGACGAATTCCCTTGTGGACATGTCGAATTCACGAACCACAACGGCATCGGCGCCGCCACGGGAAAGGCTGATCAGCGCCCGTGAGTGGTCGGGTTCGATCACGTCGGCGCCCGCCCACACCCAGTTCTCACCGTCGGCGGCAGCGAGTGCATCGACATCGATGACGACATCCCACACCGGGGCGTCGGTCCGGTAGGACGCCAAGGTGGTGCGCCGCCAGAGTCCGCGCGGGTTGGCCTCGTCGCGCCAGAAGTTGTACAGATGCTCGCCGCGGCGGCGCACGTACGGAATCCGGGCGTCGGTGTCGAGCACCTGTAGCGCCTCGGCACGCATGGCGTCGAACTGCTCCCCGGCCAGCGCGGTGAGTGTCGGTTCGTTGTGCCGGCGCACCCACGCCAACGCGTCGTCGCCGGTGACGTCTTCTAGCCAAAGGTGGAGGTCAGAACTCATGTGACCTTTGTACCGTGGGCGTACCGTGAATTCATGACCAGCCGAGCCTTGATCACCATCGCGGCCGCCGACCTGCTCGCGACGCTGCAGAAGCGCCACGGCGCCTTGATGTTTCACCAGTCCGGTGGCTGCTGCGACGGGTCGTCGCCGATGTGTTACCCCGACGGCGACTTCATCGTCGGGGACCGCGACGTCCTGCTCGGCGTGCTGGACGTGGGGGACGGCGTGCCGGTGTGGATCTCCGGCCCGCAGTTCGAGGCCTGGCAGCACACCCAATTGATCATCGACGTGGTCCCCGGCCGCGGTGGCGGATTCAGCCTGGAATCGCCCGAAGGGATGCGCTTCCTTTCCCGTGGACGGGTGTTCACCGACGAGGAGAATGCCGAGGTGGCCGGTCGGCCGCCGATCACCGGGGCGCAGTACGCCGCCGGGGCGCGCCCCAGCGACGACCAGACGCGAATCGTCGCCGAGGCAGCCGAAGCCTGCCCGGTGCCTACTTCTCCAAGGTGAACTGATCGACGTCGACCTGGCGGTTGCGGAACAGGTCCGCGCAGCCGGTCAGGTAGCGCATGTAGCGGTCGTAGACCTCTTGGGACTGGATGGCGATGGCCTCGTCCTTGTGGGCTTCCAGATTCGCCGCCCAGATGTCGAGGGTCTTGGCGTAATGCGGCTGCAGTGACTGCACCCGGGTGACCTTGTAGCCCGCCGCCGTGGCGTGCTCCTCGACCATCGGCACCGACGGCAGGCGGCCACCGGGGAAGATCTCGGTCAAGATGAACTTGATGAAGCGCGCCAGCTCGAAGGTCAGCGAGATGCCGAGTTCCTTCGCTTCGGCCGGATGGATACCGCAAATGGAATGCAGCATCATCACACCGTCCGACGGCAGGATCCGGTAGGTCTTCTCGAAGAACTCGGTGTACCGGTCGTGGCCGAAGTGCTCGAACGCGCCGATCGAGACGATGCGGTCCACCGGCTCGTCGAACTGCTCCCAGCCCTGCAGCATCACCCGCCGGGTGCGCGGTGTGTCCAGCTTGTCGAACTCTTCCTGGACGTGCGCGGCCTGGTTTTTCGACAACGTCAGCCCGACGACGTTGACGTCGTACTTCTCGATCGCGCGGCGCATGGTGGCTCCCCACCCGCAACCGACATCCAACAGCGTCATGCCCGGCTGGAGCCCAAGTTTGCCAAGGGAAAGATCTATTTTCGCGTACTGCGCTTCTTCAAGCGTCATATCGTCGCGCTCGAAGTACGCGCAGCTGTAGGTCTGGGTGGGATCTTGGAACAGCCGGAAGAAGTCGTCAGACAGGTCGTAGTGCGCCTGTACGTCCTCGAAATGCGGTTTCAACTGCTTGGACATGTAGAGCTTGGCCTCTCGATCGACGTGCCGGGGAGATCTACCCCGCAGTTCACCTTTGAAACCACGAATCTGGTGCTCGAATGGTTCAGGCGCCCCCAGGTGTATTCGTAGCTGACGCGGACCCGGATTGCACCACTTTGAACCGACCCGTCGGTCCCCGGCCGATGAACGGGCCACCCCGATAGGGTGGTGTCGTGACCCATTTTGACGTCGTCGTGCTCGGAGCCGGTCCCGGCGGATACGTGGCGGCCATTCGTGCTGCCCAACTCGGCCTGTCGACCGCCATCGTCGAACCGAAGTACTGGGGTGGGGTGTGCCTGAACGTGGGCTGCATCCCGTCCAAGGCGCTGCTGCGCAACGCGGAGCTGGCCCACATCTTCAACAAGGAAGCCAAGACCTTCGGAATCAGCGGGGAGGCGACCTTCGATTACGGCGTCGCCTTCGATCGCAGCCGCAAGGTCGCCGACGGCCGCGTCGCGGGCGTGCACTTCCTGATGAAGAAGAACAAGATCACCGAGATCCACGGGTACGGGAAGTTCACCGGCCCGAACGGCCTCACCGTCGACCTCAACGACGGCGGCACCGAGGACGTGACCTTCGACAACGCGATCATCGCGACCGGGTCCAGCACCCGGCTGGTGCCCGGTACCTCGCTGAGCGAGAACGTCGTCACCTACGAGAACCAGATCCTCTCGCGGGAGCTGCCCGGCTCGATCATCATCGCCGGCGCCGGCGCCATCGGCATGGAGTTCGCCTACGTCCTGAAGAACTACGGGGTGGACGTCACCATCGTCGAATTCCTGCCGCGCGCACTGCCCAACGAGGACGCCGAGGTGTCCAAGGAGATCGAGAAGCAGTACAAGAAGCTCGGGGTCAAGATCCTCACCGGCACCAAGGTCGAGTCGATC
>JAHFVC010000374.1 GCA_023264765.1 Mycobacterium sp.
CCGCCTCCGAACTGGTCGCCCTGGCCGGCAAATTCGCCGATGGCGAGCACCAGCAGCGGGAACTCCTGTGGGCCGCGGCGATCGAATGCCGCATGCACGGATTGCCCGAGTCCGCACGCCGCGATGTCGCCCAGGCCATCAGCATCCTGGACGACGTCGGTGACCCACTGGTCGGGATCGCCACCGCACTCGTGGACGATATCGGCGCGGGGCAACGATTGCGCCCACTGCTGCCGCAGCTGATCGAAGACTTCGGCGACAACCCGCTCATTCTCATGGCGATGGGTTTCGCCGCCGAAGCCGTCGCCGAACGCGGCCATGCGCTGGCCTGCTGGCTCCGCGTGGGCAGCCGGTCCCGGAACAGCGGCTCCGCGGCCGATGAGTGCGAGAGCCTGCGCGGGAGCGCGCAACTACTCCTGATTCAGGGTCGACTGCAGGCTGCGGCCATTTCGGCACAGAATGCGATGCGCATGGCCGCCGACATGAACCTGCCGATGACCGAGGCGTCGGCCGCGGCGATCCTGGCCCGCGCGTTGACATGGCAAGGTCAACCCGAACGCGCTCGCGCCGCCCTCGATCACGCGCGGGTCGTGCTGACGCCGGATCCGTCCATCCTGTGGAATGACGATGCGCACTGGGCTGCAGGCCTGGCGGCCCTGTGCACCGCCAATCACGTTGACGCGCTGGCACACCTACTGAAGATGTCACTGCACCGAACCGGCCGGCGTTGGGCGGTCGCCGATCTGGCCGAAGCCGCGGCCGGGTGTGAGCAACCCGACCTCGCGCGGTCACTGGTCGCCGATATCGCCGCCCAGGCCGACCGGCTGGGCGCCGGCCTGGAGTTGATGCTGGTTCACCGCGCCCAGGCGTTGCTGGCCGAATCCGAGGACGATGCCGACATGAGCTTCCGATCCGCCCTGGCGAACGGCGAGGACGCCGACGCCGGTTTGGAGCTGGCCCGCACGCACCTGCTGTACGGGGAGTGGTTGCGCAGGCACCGGCGGATCATCGAGGCACGAACCCAGTTGTCGCTGGCATTGTCCGCGTTCGACGCCGCCGGCGCCGTACCGTTCGTCGAGCGCGCCGCCGCGGAATTGCGCGCCGCAGGCGTCTCGAACGCGGTGGGCGCAGTACACAACAACGCTGCCGCCGGGCTCACCTCTCAGGAACTGCAGATCGCTCAACTGGCGGCGTCCGGTCTGACCAACCGCGAGATCGCAGACCGGATCTACGTATCACACAAGACCGTCGCCGCACATCTGTACAAGGTGTTCCCGAAGTTGGGTATCACCAGCCGCAACCAACTCCATGCCGCCCTGGCCGGTGTGGTCATCTGACCGATACCGGCCGGCACCGCTGCCGCGCAGTCTGATCGGTGGTAGACCACCTGGGAGGAGTCGGTGTCGGATTTGATCGAACAGACCTTCGCAGCCCACGGCGGGCTCGAGAATTTCAATCAATTCTCTTATCTGAGTGCACAATTGCGCCAGGGGGGTGTGCTGTGGGGACTCAAGAGCAAGCCCACCGTACTGGCGGACGCCCACGTGCGTCTGGATCTGAGGCGCGAGTGGGTATCCCACGGACCCTTTGCCCCGACCGCCAACCTTTCGCAGTTCACCCCGCAGCGCGTGACGATCGAGTCACCCGACGGAGAGGTGGTCGAGCAACTCGACGATTGCGCATCTATCCACGCAACGCGGACAACACCGCCGCCGAGGCACCGGTGATCGTGTCGATCGACCTGAGCAACTACGTCTTCGAATAACCAGCCGTTGCGACCAGCAGCCGTCGCAGGATCCAGAACACGCGACCGATCGAGAAGAATCCGCCCACGGCCAACGACAACAGGACTGTCTGGAGCCATGGATAGCCGATGGTACGGGTCGCATCCGTGGTGACCGCCATGAGCGAACCGGCGAAAAGTGCACCCTGCCACGGCAATACCGCGAGAAATGCCTGCCCGATCCGGCGTTCGTCGACAGCAGGCAGGTCTACCGTGCCGGCAGGTGTACGGATCAGATTCAGCAACAGCGAGATACTGGTGAGCGTCACACCACCCATGGTTGCGGCGATCGTGGCCAGCGATTGATAAAGCGCACGCCGGGCGTCGGCCGGTACCTGTGTGAGTCCGCGCGGCGCCATTCCGTATCTGGCCGCCACCGTCCACAAGGCGATCACCGCCAGGGCCGGGACCAGATCCAGCCAGCTGTGATGAACCCAGTAGTAGCGCCACCGCCCAACGTATCGGGAGCATGCCACGGTCGTCGCCCTTCGGTACATGTCAGCGGTGGGCAGGCCGGCGTCAACGCCGGCCTGCCCACCGATCGACGTGTTGTTACTGGTGTTGGGCCCGCGATGCGATCAGGTCCAACAGCATGGCATCGCGGTCGGCGCCCAATTCGGCGATCGAGCGGCCGGCCGCCTCCGCGAGCACGCCGGCGACAATCTGCTGTTCCAGCTCCGGTGTGAGAGTCGGATTGCCCAGCGCCGGCCAGCCCTCGGTCATCCTCGGCATCAGCGTCTCCATGAAATGCTGGATGCCGCCTTCGCCACCGCCCAGGTGCCACAACAGATTCGGTCCCATGACACCCCAGCGCAACCCCGGTCCCCAGGACACCGCGTCGTCGGCATCGGCCACCCCGAGGACACCGTCGGCGATCAGGTGAACCACCTCCCGGTATAGCGCGGACTGCAACCTGTTGGCCACGTGACCGGGCAGTTCCTTCTTCAACAGCACCGGTCTCTTGCCGATCTCCGCATAGAACGCCATCGTTGCCGCGATCACTTGCGCGGAGGTCTTCGCACCGCCGACCACCTCGACCAGGGGAATGACGTGCGGCGGATTGAACGGGTGCCCGATCACGGTGCGTTCAGCCCGTACACACTCGGCCTGCATGACGCTCATCGTGATGCCGGACGAACTCGAAGCGATGATCGTCTCCGGCGGCGCCGCGGCGTCGATGTCGGCGAGCAGCTTGACCTTCAGGTCGGGCCGCTCCGGTGCGTTCTCCTGGACGAAGTCGCTCTGGCCAACGGCCTTGGCGAGGTCGGTGGTGAAGCTCAGACGGTCGCGCGAAGCTCCTGCGGCGAGGCCGAGCCGTGCGGCGGTATCCCAGGCGCCGTCGACGTACTCGCGCAGCGCAGATTCGGCGTCCGGACCCGGATCGGTGGCGACGACGTCGAAACCGCGAGCCAGGAAGTGGGTCGCCCAACTGGCCCCGATGGTGCCGGTTCCCACGATCGCAATGCGCTTGACGGATGAAACACTAGGTGTGGACATGATTTTGGTGCTCCTATGGTTCGGTGGATCAGCGTCCGTGCCACACGGGCGCACGTTTCTCGGCGAATGCCAGCGCACCTTCATGCGCGTCGTCACTTGTCAGCAGCCCGGCGGCGATACCGTCCTGACGCACAAACGCGTCGGCGTCGTTGAGTCCCTGGGTTTCGCGGACGACGTGTTTGACCGCCGCCAATGCCAACGGCGCGTTGACGGCGATCCGCGCGGCCAGGGCGTGCGCTGCGGTCAACGCCCCACCCGCCGGGGTCAGTTGCGCGATCAGACCATGGCGCTCTGCCTCCGCCGCCGGGAGGGGATCGCCGGTGAGTAACAGCCGCAGCGCCACGTGGTGAGGGACCCGGTGCGGCAGACGGACCACTCCGCCCTCCCCGGCGATGAGCCCACGCTTGACTTCGGGGAATCCGAAGGTCGCGTCGTCGGCGGCCACGATCAGGTCACACGCCAGGGCGAGCTCGAACCCACCCCCGAGCGCCCATCCCTCCACCGCGGCGATCAGCGGCTTGCGAACGGTCGCGCGCGTGAGTCCGCCCAATCCACGACCCGGGAGAACAGGGGTCTGCCCGCTGGCAAACGCCTTGAGATCCATTCCGGCGCTGAAGGTTCCACCGGCGCCGGTCAGAACGCCCACGGCCAGGGCGGGCTCCGCATCCAACCGATCCAGAGCTGCACCGAGCTCTACGGCAACGTCGTAGTTGATGGCGTTACGCTGCGCGGCGCGGTTGATCGTGATCGTCATAACGCCGCCTTCGGCGTCCACCCGCACCAACTCCGAACTCATCGTGCGATCTCCTTGTTCGACGGGACTGCCTGCGTGGCATACAGTTCGGCGATCTCGTCGGCCGTGAAGCCCAGCTGCCCGAGGATCTCGTCGTTGTGTTCGCCGTGGTCGGGTGCCCGGGTGGCCGGGACTTTCCGCTGCCCGCGCACGGTGATGGGGCTGTTGACCGTGTACTCCAGGTTCGGGGCGCCCGCGATCGGGATCACCACCTCACTGGCCCGCAGCTGCGGATCGGCGGCCGCCTCCTCCGGGGTCTGGATGAAGCTGTAGGTGATGCGCAGGTGGTCCAGCGTCTGCTTCCAGTAGTCGGCCGGCCGGGCGGCGAATTCGCCGTCCAGGATCGTGGCCAGCGCGTCGGCGTGGTTGCGCAGGCCCGGCTCGTCGGCGAAGCGCGGATCAGCCAGCAGATCCGGACGCCCCAGGGCCTCGACGAGTTTCGGCCAGTGCTGCGGCCGGGCGACCAGCATGAGCCAGCGGCCGTCACTGGTTCGGTAGGGGTTGCTCAGCGGGTTCACCGGCGCGGTGCGGTCATGCAGCTCGTACGGTGTGCCATGAGCCAGCGCCGCCGAAACCAGGGTCCCGGTGGCCCAGACGCCGGTGGCCAGCAGCGAGGTGCCGACGTTCGATCCCTGACCGGTGCGTTCGCGGTGATACAGCGCGGTGGTGATGGCGGCGTAGATAGCGGTGGCGGTGGTGTAGTCACCACTGCCCCACACCGGGGAGGTGGGTGGGGCTCCCGCATCTCGGGTGGCCGCGAGCAGCCCGCTGCGGGACCAGAACGCCGTCAGATCGAATCCGGGCAGGTTGGCATCCGCGCCGGCGTCTCCGAAGCCGGTGATGTCGGCGTAGATGACGTGCGGATTCCATTCCGACACTTCCTCATACCCGAGGTGCAGTGCCTCACGGGTGCCGTGCGGAAAGTTGGTGATCACCACGTCGGCCCACGCCACGAGGCGGCGCAGGATCGCGGTGCCGCCGTCGGACTTGAGGTCGACGGCGATGCCCCGTTTGTTGCGGTTGGCCAGATGCCAGCTGTAGTTGCCGGCGGCGACGGGGCTCGGCGGCAAGGAGCTGAGCACTCGTTGGGGGTCACCGAGCCCGGGCGGCTCGACCTTGATGACGTCGGCGCCGAAGTCGGCGAGCATCGTCGCCGCAGCGGGTGCGGCGATGAAGCTGGCGATCTCGACTACCTTGAGACCGGCGAAAATTCCTGTGGTGGTAGGTGTTGTCATTTTCCGGCTCCTCACACGAACGCGCTCAGGCCGGTGATGGACCGGCCGACGATCAGGGTCTGCATCTCCCGCGTGCCCTCATAGGAGTAGAGCGCTTCGGAGTCGGCGACGAACCGGCCCACGTTGTAGTCCAGTACGATGCCGTTGCCACCCAGCAGTTCCCTTGCCCAGCCGACACTTTCGCGCATCCGCACCGTGCAGTACGCCTTCGCCAGTGCGGACTGCTCATCCCGGTAGACTCCGGCGTCCTGCAGTTGGGCCAGGCGCACCATCATCCCCGCACACGCCGTGGCGTTGCCGAGCATCTTCACCAGGAGGTCCTGGACGAGCTGGAATTTGCCGATGGGGCGGCCGAACTGGGTGTGCTCCACGGCATACGCCAGGGCGATCTCATAGGCGGCCCACATGACGCCGACGGATTGCCAGGCCACGCCACTGCGTGTCTGGCGCAGGATCTTGGCGGTATCCTTGAACGAGTTCGCGTTCTGCAACCGGTTGGCTTCGGGGACCCGGCAGTTGGTCAGCACGATGTCGGCGTTCTGCACGATCCGCAGGGCGATCTTGTTCTCGATCTTGGTGGCGGTGAAGCCGGGTGTGCCTTTGTCCACCACGAAGCCCAGCGCGCGGTCGGTGTCGACATCACGGGCCCAGACGACGATGTGGTCGGCGAAGGTGGCGTTGCCGATCCAGCGTTTGGCGCCGTCGAGCACCCACTCGTCACCGTCCCTGCGTGCGGTGGTCTGCATCCCGCCGGCCACATCCGACCCACCGTGCGGTTCGGTCAGAGCGAAGGCGCCGATCTTCTCGAAGCGGCTCATCGCGGGCAACCACCGGCGTTTCTGTTCCTCGGAGCCACAGGTGATGATGCTCCCGATGGCCAGGCCGGTGTGCACACCGAAGAAGGTCCCGATCGATGCGTCGGCGTGCGCGAGTTCCATCGCGGTGATGCCGTTCATGAGGTTGCTCGGTTCGACGGCCGACGAGTCCGGGTCGGCCCAGTCCACCAAGCCCAGACCGGCGAACTCGGGGATGAGGTGATGCGGGAATTCCGCTCGGGCCCAATGATCATCGACGATCGGGACGACGCGGGTGGCGAAGAAGGTCCGGAGCCGGCCGATCGCTTCGCGCTGCGCGTCGGACAGGATCTCCTCGTATGCGTAGAAATCGGCTTTCAGCAGCCCCTCGCTGAGATCCTGCAGCGGGATCGGCGGCAACGCCGTGGCGGTGGTGGTCAT
>JAHFVC010000375.1 GCA_023264765.1 Mycobacterium sp.
CTTGCGCACCAGGAGTGCCGGCGGCCGGCGTTCCCTCGACGGGGGTGCCTTGGCTGCCTGCTGGCAGCGGTGTTCCCGAGCTGCCCGTGGGGAGGTTCGGCAGGGTGCCGGCGGCGCCGGCGGGCTGCGCTGGTGCCGTTCCTGGAGGTACGGCCGCAGGGGTGGCCGCGGCCGCCGGCGCGGAACCCGCGGTCGACGGGCCGGAGGTCGTCCCGCCGACAGTGCGTGGCGTCGGCGGCGGTGTCAGCCACAGCAGCAGATCGGATCCGCCCGCGTTGTAGACGACGCTGTCGGGGTTGGCGCCGGTGACGTCGAAGTAGAGCTTTCCGGTGGTCTGCTGGCCCTGACCGAGGCCGCCGGGGTTGACTCCCTGCGGGGTGGCCACGGTGAACAGGACGCGGTAGGTATCCCCGTTGCGGGCCCGCGCGTTGAAGTTGGACACGATCGGTGTCACGCCACCGGAGATGGCGGTGTCGGTGGCGTTCGCCTCCCACAGCGTTCCCCGCACCGGGTACGGGATGGTATCGGTGCTGGATTGGAGACCCTTGACGGTCCAACCCTGAACCACGGCGCCATCGACTAGTCTGGCTTCGTTGCCCAGGGTGGTCGTGGTCGCGTCGGCCTTAGAGCAGGGCGCGCCGGCCAAGCCGATCCCCATGGCGATGACCGTCGAGGCCACTCCGGTCGAGATGGTCGCGATCTTCATTTCGGACTCCTGACGTAGGTCTCGTCCCCCCCGACGGAGCGGGCGTCTGGCAATTAAAAACTATCAGCACGCGGGCACGTTGCTCGGCAGCGCCTTCGAGATGCCCGTCATGGGATGAGCGGTCCTGGCGGGGTTTGAAACGTGATGTGCGGATGGTGGTCGGGGCCTTGTTCTTCGGTGATCAGGAATCCGTCGCGGGGATACATCCACGAGGTGGTGCCGGGTCCGCAGATCGAGCGGCTCGCAGCAGCGCTGGGTAGCCAGCACACCTGGGGGTTGCCGTCCACCGGACCCGGCGTCATGTGCACCGTCACCTCCCCCGAATGCAGGTCCTTGAACACGTAGTCGCCGTCCTTGTCGACATAGCTCACGGTGTCGGTGTCCGGCGGGCACAGCTTGGCGACGTCGCCGTTCTCGGTGCCGATATAGCAGATGGGCGCCTGCGGTTGCGATGGTGGCGGCAGCGTGGGACTGACGTTGATTTCCGGAAAGTCGTTGGCCCACTTGATGGCGCGGAGCCGCTGGGCCGCGACCTGGTCTTCTGAGAAGTAGGCCGCGGCGTGTCCCCGCAGACGTTGGTCGTAGTTCGCGAAGTCGTTGGCCTTCGCCTGCAGCTGGTCCTCCCTGGCGGCCAGGCCGGCGACGATGCCGACTGCGGTCGGATAGCCCATGGGGCCGTGGGTAGCGCTGATGCGTTGCACTTCGGCGGCGGCCTGCGGCGAGATCTGCGCGACCCGCGCCGCGAGGTCGCGGTAGGCGTCTGCGGCGCTGAGCAGATCCGCGGTGTTGACGTTGAGCCGTTGGTCCATTCCCGATCTCCCTCCAGGGGGTTCGGCTCGGCGAACCTCCAAGGACTGACCCGGAGCCTAGGCAACCCGTGCCTGGCGCCCGCACACCTGCGGCGGGCTAGCCGAGGGGAACGGCGGTGCGGGCGAGTACGCCGTCAGCAGTCTCCTTGATGGCCTTGATCTCTCGGTGGTGCAGCGGGGTGGTGTCGGAGATGACGCGACCGGATTCGTTCTTGTCGTACATGCGCTCCAGGACCTCGCCGAGCTGCCCGGTGGTCATGTCGGCCACCTTTCTGACTCCGTTGAGCTGATCGCGTACCGCGACGGCGATCGACTCCCACCACAGTCGACGCTCCGCCGGTGAGACTGGTCCGGGGTTGACCGCTGCGGGCGTGCCGTCGGCTCCGGCAACCGTCGCCGCGGGCGCCGGTCCCCACAGGACCGCCCGCGCAGCCGGGGCGCGCATGTCTTCTCCCTGCGGCGGCGTCAACGACAGCAGAGCCAGGGTGGAGCAGATCAACGAGAGGTCGACGGCGATCGGCCACAGCCAGGCGATGTCGCGGCTCATACCGAGCATGATGATCAGGTCCCGCAGCGAGAAGAACGACATCGCGAACGCGCACACGGCAACCCCGACAGTCAACAGCAACGCCCCACCCAGGACGAACGCATCGACGCGGCGGTACCCGCGCCGGCGGGTCCGGATCAGCAGCGCCACGCTGTGAGTGCTCCCGAGCAGGACTGCCGGGGGAACCGCGGCGGCCACCGCGGCGAGCAGCTTGAGATGGGCCTCCGGCGCGGTCATCCACGCGTGGATGACGTTGCCGCCGATGGACACCACCGTTGCAAACAGCAGCCACATCCAGAAGAACCACAGCGCATGCCGGCGGGCGGCGTCGGCGCCGGCTTCACCCGCCGCCGGAGGATCTCCCCCTGGCGCCGGCGTGGTGAGGGCAGCCGCCGCCTCAGCGGGTTGGGGCGTCGGCGGTGCCGCCGGCACGGGGGCCACGCCGTGGCGCGGCATGCTCAGATCGGCGCCGTTGTGGGTGTGCGCCTCGTCGAGGACGGTCATGGTCAATTGCTTCCCTTCAGGTGCAGGTAGAGCGGCGTCCGCGCGGGTCGATCCGAATGAATGTGCCGCGCAGAGCAAGTAGCGAAGTCATCGGGCGCGATGGCCCGCACGCTAACAGTGAAGGTGGACACCGTCGATCGAGCCCGCGGGCGGACGGTCGAGGTGTTCACAACAGGCCCTGGGCCCGGTAATCGGCGAGTTTGGGCGCGCACGCCCTGGGCGTAGCTGCACCGCGCACTACGTCATCACTATCGCCGACGACGGGGACGTTCAACTCCGGTCTGCGGCCGGCGCACCCACGCGGTACTACATTCGGCGGCGCGGGCCCGACCGATTGGAGTTGACCCAGGCCGACGATGGTGGCGCCGAGGAGCCCGTGCTCTTCGTCGCCCGCCCCGAGGTTCTGGAGCGCTTTCTGATCGGGATGTTCGCCGACGACATCCGTGAGGATCTCGACCTGCGCAGGTTGAGATCGATCATGCAGCCACCCAGGCCTAGAAACGCCATTGCCTCGCCGCGACCGGCGATTCCGCACCTTCTGATAGCGCGGGTTACCACCACGGGCTACGAACTGACCGACATGGTGCGCAACTACCGCACGCTGACCCAGACCGGATCCGGACCCGTCGCCGCGGCTCCAGATCCCACCTTGAGCCTGTAGACGTTAGTGCCGCTGTCCCACTTCCTTGGCTGGTCGATCGCCGATCTCAAACGTGGGTTCCTCTCCCCAAACGGAGCGCCGCTCCTACGCCAAGGCCGCTACACCCCCAGTGGCGGCGGGCGCCCGTGATGCACGGCGGCATCACCCAACCCGCTCGGGGCATGCGTTGCACACCAACGGATTTTCGCCCACCAGGCGTGGACGACGATGGGGCGGGAATGTCGTATCGAAGTGGGCACCAGGACAGGGCTAAGTCACGGCACCCACCCAGGTGTCCCGGCGCGAGCCCGGCGTCGAGCATGCACCATCACCGTGACCTCCGCCCGGTTCAGTGCTGTCGGCACCACCACGCCATCGGTAAAGTTTGGCCATGGACCCCGACGCCCGCGTGGTCGTGCCCTTCCGCCGGCCAGATCGCGAGCTGCCCGACGGGCTGTTCACCATCAAGGACGTCGCAGACGCCTCCCACCTGCCGCAACCGGTCATCGCTCAACTGGTGCCCCGCACCAACACCGCGGCTGGCTTCATGTACACCGCCGAGCAACTGCAGTACGCGATCGACATAGCCGTCGAGATTCGTGCACGTGCCAGCGGCGCCGATCTGCGGTAGGAGTGCAGGGTGACCTATCGCCTGTACGAGTCCTCGGGTTACGTAACGGCCCTGCCCTCCATTCGCCGAATCGGACGACTTCGACGCATTGCGACCATGGGCCGAAGACCACAACGATTGGAAGGGCACCCGGCAGGGAGCGGTAATCGCGTCCGCAGACGGACGATTAGCGATCGACAGGTGCGAGAAGAAGTCCGACTCATTCGACGGCGGCCCCCGATGGCAGGCGTTGAAGGCAACCGCCGACTGCTGTCAAATGTCACTCATCGAACCGATTCCTTCTGGTAGTTGTGGTCGAGGTAGTCGGCGACGGTGAACTGTGCTGGGAGGCCGAGCTTTTGGACGATGGGGGCGGAGTCCCAGTGGGGTTGGTAGGCGGCCACGAACCCCATGAGCGCGAAGATGCTGGCCGCTGAGGCGGAGAACGGTTGGGCCACCCTCTGGTTGAAGTGGGCCAGCCACACCGGCAGGGGGATGATGCGGATCTTGCGGCCGGTCTTGGTGCCGATGATGTCGGCGATTTGGCGCCAGGTCAGCCATTGCGGGCCGCTGGCTTCGATGAGCAGATCCTCGGTGCCGGGGTGCAACGCGGCACCGGCGATCATTTCGGCGACGTCACGGGTGGCGATGATGGGGGTGCCGTGCTGGGCGCCGCCCGGGGCCAGCAACAGGCCGTATCTTTCGACCAGGTTGCCGGTCATCGCCATGTAAAACTTGGTGAATCCGTAGTTGCGGTTGACGGTGGCGTGCGCGGAGTGGTCCGCGGCTTGTTTGAAGCCGGCCATCACCAGGAAGACGTCCATGAACGCGGCGTTGCGGACCACGATGGTTTGCATAGGCGAGGCTTGCAGGCGTGCTTCGAGACGGCGTTTGCCGGCTAGTTCGGGCACGCGGTCCTCGTGGGGGTAGCTCGGGGTGGAGGACTGCACGAACCGGGTGACGCCGGCGCGTTCGCAGATCTCGATGAAGCTCAGGGCGTGATCGTTGACGCTGGCGGCGGTGTCGCCCTTCTTCTGCGGGATGATGCCGTTGGCGGTGGAGATGACCACGTCGATGCCCTCGACGGCCTTGACCATCGAGGCGTCGTCGGCGAGGTCTCCGGTGACGTAGCGGATGGCGCCCTGGTACGGGTCGCGGATGGTGGCTCCGTCACTGCGTACCAGCGCAGTGACGTCATATCCCTTGTCGGCCAACAAGATGGCGATCTTCGAGCCGACGTGGCCGGTCGCGCCGACCACCAAGAACCGTTGATCCTTCATCGTCTACTCCGTTTCTCTGTGACATGGATGGTGTCCGTTCGTGTCGCGACGAGGGGTGGGGAAGTGCATGCGTAGCGACGCTGACTGCGACCCGCGTTCAGGAATCAGTCCACCTCCGGGTGTGCCGGAGCTCGGTGCCGCCTCCATCGGCGCCGGGAATCAGCAGGAACGTCACCGACGTGGTGGGGGTGTGGGGTGCGGATTGGCGCCATCGAAGCCGGGTGGGTGCGGTCAGCTCGGTCACCACGCAGTGCGCGGCGGTGTCGCGGCCACGGTGGTGGCGCAGCAGCCGAAAGGCGGTGCCCACCTGAAGTCGTGACCCGGTGGTGTCGGGTTCGGGGGTGTCGGGTTGGGCGGTGTCCCAGGTGTCGTACCACTCGGGGATGGTGTCGAGGGTGGTGATCAGCTCCCACACCGTTTCCGGTGGGGCGGCGATGCTGATGGACCCGGTCTGGGTGTGAATGCCGGCGCGGCGGTGCCGGGGCCGCAGCGCGGTCACGACGGGCGGCCCGACGGGATCGCCGAGGGCGCGAAGATCCCGCGATGCCGATCGACGAAAGCGGCGACGGCGACGGGCTGTTTACCGCCGACCCGCTGCACGACGTCGTTGCTGCCGGCGAACAGGCCGCGCTGGAAGTCCTGGGAGACATGGCGCAGGTGCTGGACGAGGTGCGGGCCGAACCCGATGGCGGTCAGCATGTCGGCGAACTCGTCGTAGCCGATCGGCTCATAGGCGACGGGCCGGCCCAGGACGGTGGCGAATTCGTGGGCGATCTCGTCGAAGTCCATCTCCACCGGCCCGTACAGCGGGTAGGTGGCCCCGGCGTGGGGTTGGGGGTCGGCCAGGATCGCGGCGATGACGTGGGCCTGGTCCTCGACGGCGATCGGGGCGTGGCGGCCCTGGCCCATGGGCATGCGGATCGCTCCGTGCTGGGTGACGTCGGCAGCGGTGAGCAGCAGATTCTCCGCGAAGAAGGTGGGCCGCAGGTGGGTGACCGGCACGGGACCGCGGTCCAGGAGACGTTCGGCGATCCAGTGCTGTTGGGCGGCATGGCTTTCCGCGTCGCGCCGGGCCGAGATCTGCGACATGTTCACGATCGCTGTCAGGCCGGCTTCGTAGGCGGCCTGGGCGAATACCGCGGTGGCTTCGATCAGTCCGGGGGCGATGGGGTAGACGAAGTACCCGGCGTGGGTGCCGGCCAGGGCGGCCGCGACGGCGTCCAGATCGTGCAGGTCGCCGACGACGACGTCGGCGCCAGCACCGGCCAGATCCTCGGAGCGCTCGTCGGGGCGGTGCACGAACGCCCGGACGTGGTGTCCGCGCTCCAGCAGCAGGCGGGTCACCGCGGCGCCGGCCGCGCCGGCGGCGCCGGCCACGAAGAAGGAACAGATGCCGTCGGTGGCGACGCGTCGTTCGGGGTGGGTCATGGTTTCTCCGG